>NZ_VLNR01000139.1 GCF_007489275.1 Aquimarina algiphila | reverse complement strand
GGAGTTCAGCTAACACAGCAATCGCTACCATCAACGCAAGCACTGGACTGATTACCGGAGTAGCAGCAGGTACAGTGACCATGACCTATACAGTAAGTGGTACAGGAGGATGTCCTGATGCTACAGCAACCAGGGATGTAACCATTACCGCACCACCAGTTGCTGGAACATTATCCGGAACTCAGGAAGCATGTATTGCCGGTACGACTACCTTTAGTTCAACAGAGGCAGGAGGAAGCTGGAGTTCGGCAAACACATCAATCGCAACCATCAACGCAAGCACCGGACTGATTACCGGAGTAGCAGCGGGTACAGTGACGATGACCTATACGATAAGTGGTACAGGGGGATGTCCTAATGCTACTGCAACCAGAGATGTAACCATTACAGCACCACCAGTTGCTGGAACCCTATCCGGAACTCAAGAAGCGTGTATCGCTGGTACAACAACCTTTAGTTCAACAGAGGCTGGAGGAAGCTGGAGTTCGGCAAACACATCAATCGCAACCATCAACGCAAGCACCGGACTGATTACCGGAGTAGCAGCGGGTACGGTGACGATGACCTATACGATAAGTGGTACAGGCGGATGTCCCGATGCTACCGCAACAAGAGATGTAACCATAACAGCACCACCAGTTGCTGGAACCCTATCCGGAACTCAGGAAGCCTGTATTGCCGGTACGACTACCTTTAGCTCTACAGAGGCAGGCGGAAGCTGGAGTTCAGCTGATATTAGCATAGCAACGATTAATTCAAGCACCGGACTGATTACGGGAGTTGCAGCAGGTACGGTGACGATGACCTATACAGTAAGTGGCACAGGGGGATGTCCTGATGCTACAGCAACCAGGGATGTAACTATTACAGCACCACCAGTTGCTGGAACCCTATCCGGAACAACAGAAGCATGTATCGCCGGTACAACTACTTTTAGCTCAACAGAGGCTGGAGGAAGCTGGAGTTCAGCTAACACAGCAATCGCTACCATCAACGCAAGCACCGGACTGATTACCGGAGTAGCAGCGGGTACAGTGACCATGACCTATACGGTAAGTGGTACAGGAGGATGTCCTGATGCTACAGCAACCAGGGATGTAACCATTACCGCACCACCCACAGCGGGAACACTATCGGGAACTACCGAAGCTTGTGCAGGAAGTACGACTACTTTTAGCTCTACAGAGGCCGGCGGAAGCTGGAGTTCAGCTAACACAGCAATCGCAACCATCAACGCAAGCACCGGACTGATTACGGGAGTTGCAGCNGGAAGCTGGAGTTCAGCTGATATTAGCATAGCAACGATTAATTCAAGCACCGGACTGATTACGGGAGTTGCAGCAGGTACGGTGACGATGACCTATACAGTAAGTGGCACAGGGGGATGTCCTGATGCTACAGCAACCAGGGATGTAACCATTACCGCACCACCCACAGCGGGAACACTATCGGGAACTCAAGAAGCTTGTGCAGGAAGTACGACTACTTTTAGCTCTACAGAGGCCGGCGGAAGCTGGAGTTCAGCTAACACAGCAATCGCAACGATTAATTCAAGCACCGGACTGATTACGGGAGTTGCAGCAGGTACGGTGACCATGACCTATACAGTAAGTGGTACAGGGGGATGTCCTGATGCTACAGCAACCAGGGATGTAACTATTACAGCACCACCAGTTGCTGGAACCCTATCCGGAACAACAGAAGCATGTATCGCCGGTACAACTACTTTTAGCTCAACAGAGGCTGGAGGAAGCTGGAGTTCAGCTAACACAGCAATCGCTACCATCAACGCAAGCACTGGACTGATTACGGGAGTAGCAGCGGGTACTGTGACCATGACTTATACAGTAAGTGGCACAGGAGGATGCCCTGATGCTACTGCGACTAGAGATGTAACCATTACCGCACCACCAGTTGCTGGAACCCTATCGGGAACTCAGGAAGCATGTATCGCCGGTACGACTACCTTTAGCTCTACAGAGGCTGGAGGAAGCTGGAGTTCAGCCGATATTAGCATAGCAACGATTAATTCAAGCACTGGACTGATTACCGGAGTAGCAGCCGGTACGGTGACGATGACCTATACGGTAAGTGGTACAGGCGGATGTCCTGATGCTACTGCGATTAGGGATGTAACCATTACCGCACCACCAGTTGCTGGAACACTATCGGGAACTCAGGAAGCCTGTATTGCTGGTACGACAACCTTTAGCTCAACAGAAGCAGGAGGAAGCTGGAGTTCGGCAAACACATCAATCGCAACGATTAATTCAAGCACTGGACTGATTACGGGAGTAGCAGCGGGTACAGTGACCATGACCTATACGGTAAGTGGTACAGGAGGATGTCCTGATGCTACAGCAACCAGGGATGTAACCATTACCGCACCACCTACAGCAGGAACCCTATCGGGAACTCAGGAAGCATGTATTGCCGGTACGACTACCTTTAGCTCAACAGAAGCAGGCGGAAGCTGGAGTTCAGCTAACACAGCAATCGCTACCATCAACGCAAGCACTGGACTGATTACCGGAGTAGCAGCAGGTACAGTGACCATGACCTATACAGTAAGTGGTACAGGAGGATGTCCTGATGCTACAGCAACAAGGGATGTAACTATTACCGCACCACCCACAGCGGGAACCCTATCGGGAACTCAGGAAGCCTGTATTGCCGGTACGACTACCTTTAGTTCTACAGAAGCAGGAGGAAGCTGGAGTTCAGCCGATATTAGCATAGCAACGATTAATTCAAGTACTGGACTGATTACCGGAGTTGCAGCCGGTACAGTGACCATGACCTATACAGTAAGTGGTACAGGGGGATGTCCTGATGCTACAGCAACCAGGGATGTAACNGGTACAGTGACCATGACCTATACAGTAAGTGGTACAGGAGGATGTCCTGATGCTACAGCAACAAGGGATGTAACTATTACCGCACCACCCACAGCGGGAACCCTATCGGGAACTCAGGAAGCCTGTATTGCCGGTACGACTACCTTTAGCTCAACAGAGGCTGGAGGAAGCTGGAGTTCAACTGATATTAGCATAGCAACGATTAATTCAAGCACCGGACTGATTACGGGAGTTGCATCGGGTACGGTGACCATGACCTATACGATAAGTGGCACAGGGGGATGTCCTGATGCTACTGCGACTAGAGATGTAACTATTACCGCACCACCCACAGCAGGAACCCTATCGGGAACTCAGGAAGCCTGTATTGCCGGTACGACAACCTTTAGTTCAACAGAGGCAGGAGGAAGCTGGAGTTCAGCCGATATTAGCATAGCAACGATTAATTCAAGCACTGGACTGATTACCGGAGTAGCAGCGGGTACGGTGACCATGACCTATACGGTCAGTGGTACAGGGGGATGTCCTGATGCTACTGCGACTAGAGATGTAACTATTACCGCACCACCCACAGCAGGAACCCTATCGGGAACTCAGGAAGCCTGTATTACTGGTACGACTACCTTTAGCTCAACAGAGGCTGGAGGAAGTTGGAGTTCAGCCGATATTAGCATAGCAACGATTAATTCAAGCACCGGACTGATTACCGGAGTAGCAGCGGGTACGGTGACCATGACCTATACAGTAAGTGGTACAGGAGGATGTCCTGATGCTACTGCGACAAGGGATGTAACTATTACCGCACCACCCACAGCGGGAACATTATCCGGAACTCAGGAAGCCTGTATTGCCGGTACGACTACTTTTAGCTCAACAGAGGCAGGAGGAAGCTGGAGTTCAGCCGATATTAGCATAGCAACGATTAATTCAAGTACTGGACTGATTACGGGAGTTGCAGCCGGTACAGTGACCATGACCTATACAGTAAGTGGCACAGGGGGATGTCCTGATGCTACAGCAACCAGGGATGTAACTATTACAGCACCACCCACAGCAGGAACTCTATCCGGAACTCAGGAAGCCTGTATTGCCGGTACGACTACCTTTAGTTCAACAGAGGCAGGCGGAAGCTGGAGTTCAGCAAACACAGCAATCGCAACGATTAATTCAAGCACCGGACTGATTACGGGAGTTGCAGCAGGTACGGTGACGATGACCTATACAGTAAGTGGCACAGGGGGATGTCCTGATGCTACAGCAACCAGGGATGTAACCATAACAGCAGTACCAACTATTAGCATTACAAGCGGGCCAACTTGTTCAGCAGATAAAACAACATATTCAATGGAAGTTACTGTTAGTGGTGGGGTTGTGACAAGTACAACTGGAATAGTAACAAATGTTTCGGGTAATATATGGAGTATTACAAATATTATATCAGGAGATAATGTGGATATTACAGTAACTACTGCCAGTTGTCAAGAAATGATTTCAATAAATTCTCCTTCATGCATTACTGCTAATGATGATAATGTAATTATAGCGGGAGATACGGGTGGTAACTCGACTAATATTGTTGATAACAATGACACTATTAATGGTAATGGAGCTACTCTAGGAGTAGATGTAGTTATTACTTCCATATTAGACCCAAATCCAAGCGATGGTGTCAGTCTTGATATTGCAACAGGTGAAATATTAGTATTGCCTGGTACACCACCAGGAGATTATACAATCAGATATAGTTTATGTAGTATAGCTATACCTATTGATTGTGATGACGCGATAATAAATGTTAGAGTTGGAAATGTAAATAGTATATCAAATTTAGAATTAACCAAGGTAGGTGTTTATATAGATGCCAATAATGATAACGTTTTAAATGTAGGAGATGAAATACAATATTCTTTTACAGTTGAAAATAATGGGAATGTAGATATAACAAATATTGTTCTTATAGATCCATTAGAAGGAATAGAAGTTATCGGAGGTCCTATAGATTTGGAAGTAGGAGAAATAGATGTGAATAGTTTTACAGCTACTTATATTTTAACACAAGAAGATATACTTTTAGGAGAAGTAACCAATCAAGCAACTGTAATTGGTCAAAATCCTAATGGAGAGGATGTGACCGATATGTCAGACGATCCTTCAAATGATACTAATATTGATATAGATAATGATGGAGATTTTGAAGATGAAACAGTTACTGTAATTCGTATGGATGATGAGATTATTATATATTCTGGTGTGACTCCTAATGGGGATGGAGTTAACGATGTATTTATGATAAATGGAATAGAAAAATATGAAAATACATTAGAGGTTTATAATCGTTGGGGAGTCAAAGTATTTGAAGCTGATGATTATGGAAGAAATGATAATTTTTTCAGAGGAGTTTCTAAGGGTAGATCAACTATAAAAGAGAGTGAAGAGTTACCTGTAGGGACATATTATTATGTGCTTGAATATATTTTAGCATCTGGAGAAAGAAAAAATAAAGCAGGCTATTTATATATTCATAGATAGTAGCTTTTCAAGTTTTAATTAGTAATAATAAACTATAATAAAATGAAAAACACACATTGTTAATTTAAATAGGGTAGTCGGTACTGATTGCCCTATTTGATAAAGAATCTTTGATATTGGAAATCAAGTAGTTGAAGTAGGTTTACGGTTTTAGCGTATTTATTTTGATGTATGAGTGAAGTACCAATTAAAGTTTTATCTATAAATTTATGATGTTAAAAGAAATATAATATAATTGATATTGTTCTAAAACAATAGGTTTTTAATAGAAGAATTTTATCTTAAATATATTGTTTTCTTACCTCTTTATCATAGATTTTTGATAGTCAACTAAGTTTGTTAAAATGGCTAAAATTGATATGATAGTACAATATATTATACGGTGATATTATTTTAAAAAAAATAATACTGAAAACCATATTTTATAACAATTCAAGGAACCTTGATTTTATGAATGTATTCTTTGTTATACAAAATGATGAATAAGTATAATTGGTATTCTTCTTTTTGAAGAAAAAATAAAAAAACAATCCCGCTATTATAAAACTTTGGCGAGCTAGTAATTAGTGGGGGTCTGAGTAACGATAAATCTAATATAATAACCACTATGAGGTTTCAATTTTTTACATCATTTGATGTATGTAGTTTTTTTTCTTCAAACGATATCAATCAAGATATCAATTCAAACTCTATTCAACAACAAATAAAAGTTACCTCTAATTATTCTATATTTTTTTTAATAGGAATACTTGCTTTTTTATTATGTACATACCCGTTGTGCATTTAGAAAAAGTTGCGCAAACTGCTAAAAGGCAGTAAATTGTAGTTACGACACTATAATTCATATGCACAACTTTCAAGCAAATTACGATAAAATACTCAAGGTTTTAAAAGG
>NZ_VLNR01000138.1 GCF_007489275.1 Aquimarina algiphila | reverse complement strand
AAAAGACCACATTGGAGTCTTAATTTAAAAACACCTAATTTTATACATAACAAAAAATCCTGTGAAGCTAGCTTCACAGGACTAAATTAAATATCGTAAAATTGTCAACCTATTTTAGGACGACTCAAAGTTTTAATAATTGAAACAACCTAATTAGATGATTAGGATGATACGGCAACAACAGGTTGTTTTTTGGTTTCAGTTTCGTTTTTGACAACAAGATCACGTGTCAGCCAACCACTTCTTTTTGCAGTGGCTATAGCGTAAGGAGTGATCCAAAATAGGGTAAAGGCATAAAAAATACTATAAGAATATGCCCAAAACGATTCTGATGTTTTATGTTTTTTAGCATAAAATAAGGCTTGTATGCTAGAAAAGATCAGTATGCTTAATAGTGAAGAACTAAGAAATAATAGAGGGTACGTACATATAAAAAACAACATTAATAATAGAGTTGGGTATGCCATCACCATTTTTAACCATTGGTTTAGTAATAATATTCTGGTACCTGTTTTTGATCCTTCTCTAAAGTTTTCAAAAGCAAATTTGCTCATAGCAATGTTTTCACGAACATTACTTCTTTCCCATCTAATAAACATTTTAGATAAGTTTTTATATCGCTCAGGAATATTGGTGTAAACGTATGCATTGCGTTGAAAGAATACTTTATATCCTTGTTTTAAAATCATATTAGTCATAGCGCGATCTTCTCCAATTTTTGACACTTCTCCCATAAAAGTCTGATTGATCCATGCTTCGCGACAATTAAAAACAGCTTCTCGACGATATGCAGACAGAGCACCCGGTGTACATAGAACAGAACCTAATCTACTTTGTGCAGAGCGTATGAACTCAAAACTAAAAGCAAAACTCACATTTAACATACGTGGAATTATGGCTTTTTCTTTATTTAGTACGAGAACATTTCCTGCTACAGCTCCACATTCCTCATTCACAACAAAAGGACTTACCATATTGCGTAAAGTGTCTTTCTTAACAATAGAATCACTGTCAACAGTAATAAAAACATCTCCCATTCCTAGATTAAATCCACGGTATAAAGCATGTCTTTTTCCTTTATTTTTTGGTTGTTGATAAATCGAAATACGGTTTCCTAAATCTTGCTTAGCCTTTTTCATCCAAGACCATGTATCATCCTGGCTTCCATCATCAATAGAAATGATCTGAACTTTTTCATGAGGATAATCACTTTGGGCAAGGCTAACTAAGGTTTTGTATACCAATTCCCCTTCATTATATGCCGGGACAATTACTGTACACAGCGGTAATTCTTTATCAGATACTGATTCAATTACTTTATAACGTAGGTATAAAAACAGTACATAAATTAGAAAACTAACTTTGATGATAAGTAGTGAGATACCTACTATCATTAGAGGAAGTCCCCAATTAGAATTCATTCTCTCTAAATAAATTTCTTCAAAATAAGGTTGTAAGAAATAGAACAGAGACCCTGCACCAAATAGTAATAGAAATGTTCCTATTAAAATGAATGATGATTTAGAGTTTGAAATCAATTTTTCAAAAGAGTTACTATTTTTTTTTGGAGGAGTTGATGTTTCGGATGGATCAAAAGTTGTTTGCTTCATTAAAATATTTTCTTAAATGACTAGTAGGAAGTAGCCAATATTGATACCACAATGAATGTGTTTGATTAACAGGTGTTTATGTTTTTTGCTTAGATTTTAAGTGTGTAGATTTTACACACTTGTGTGTAATTTCCCCGAAAAAAGAGGGTAAATTTCCCGTAGCTTTTATATAAATTTTATACTCTGATTAAGCGATTATAGGTATTGTGAAAAAAAGACTTGATTTTAAAGGCTTTAAAATCAGTTTAATATGTTGACTAGTAAAAGTAGAAGCTTTTGAACACTATTATTTTTTTAAAAGAAGTAACTTTTTAAAATTTGTTGTGTCTAAAAAGTATAACCAACAAAAATCACTTCCGTCAGTATATGGACAAAAAAAGACATAGATTTAAATAAAATAGAATTTATAGATTACGTTTACGAAAAAGAAGAACAACACGGGGTATCTGGTGTCAATGACACTTTATATTTTAAGACAAAAGGTGATTCTTTTATGATTAATTGTGTTTATTTGAAAAGGAGAAAATAACACTTATCATTTAATATTTATGAACAATATTATGAAAGTTGCACCAGAATAAATTAAAAATAAAATATAAAAATTCGGCTCTGTTTTTATCCGAAAATTCAGCGTCTCTTTACACGCTACGACACATATATTAAACGTTATGTGCAAGAAGCAGTATCAAATATTATAAGTTCAACAAAAGAAATACCGAATTTGGTAATTCTAATATCATAAACTACTTATTAAACTATTACCTTACATAATGTCTAAAGTCCAAACTGTGTCTCATAAAGATGATGAGCCATTACAGTGGACAAAATTAGTAAAATATACATCCTTTTAATAGAATTATTTCGTCTGTTTCAACAATATCTTTTGAATAATTTCTTTGAGAAGGATGGAAAATAAATGTTTTACCGTCAGTACTTGAAAAATGAAGTAAACCATCAATTACTTCATATTTATAAGTTATAGTATATTCAATTTCTGTACTAGATCCATAATACTCATAGTCAAACCACAAAACATCCTCCAGATCTCTTTTGAAATTTATATTCCATTTCATTCCATCGTAAGTTGTTTCACCTTTTTTCCATCCTTCACAATATGAAACAGTACTATCAAAATTAAAGAAAGATATAAAAAACGGATGGCCTGTAAAGCTCGAAAATTTTATATCTGAAAAGTCGCTATAATAATTTTCTGTATCTGCCCAGATTGTCTCATCATATTTATTTAAAAATCGGCACATCTTTGCTCCCTGACCTGGACCACAGTATATCACCGATGGATCCAGACTAGGATATTGTACTCCATATACATCTGTTACAATATCTAGCTGTTCAGGCTGTTCAGGCTCAAATTGCTCTTTGTCGCTTTCCGTACAAGAAAACAAACCAAAGAATAAAAATAGTAAAAGCAATTTTTTCATTTCTGATAGTTTTTATAAAAACTACAACCTTAACATAAGTATTAATAATGGTAAAACCTAAAAATATTCTTAAAAAATTAACAAAAGGTCATCAAATTAAAATAGAATCCAGCACATAACAATATATAAGACCTCATATCGACTCCTCTGTCGTAGGGACAAGGCTTATAATTATCCGTTGTAACACATTTTGATAAGAACAGATTTTTAAATTATATAAAATTGTTTAGCTCCAATAAATTTTTTAAATAAAGCTCAATCAAGATTATAGATTATTATTTTATGTATTTCATTACTAATATTTTATGGGTATCTGTCTTTATAAACAGTGTCAATATCATTCTTTTCGTGTCCCATTAATTCATGAATAATATCGGGATCTATGCCTTTGAATTTTGCTAAAGTCGCAAAAGTGTGTCTGATATGTTTTGTAGAAAATTTATGTTGTATTGGAAGAACCTCTATTTTAAGTAATTTAAAGGTTTTGCCAAGGTCTCTATTGTGATTATCTCTAAATGTTTTGTACTCAACAAAACCTTTTCTACAAGAAGAAAAAAGAAGATTTGAGTCGTCCTAAAATAGGTTGACAATTTTACGATATTTAATTTAGTCCTGTGAAGCTAGCTTCACAGGATTTTTTGTTATGTATAAAATTAGGTGTTTTTAAATTAAGACTCCAATGTGGTCTTTTA
>NZ_VLNR01000137.1 GCF_007489275.1 Aquimarina algiphila | reverse complement strand
AATATCAGCGTTGTATCAATGAGCGAAACCTAAATAATGTTTCTCATTCTTCCTCAGATAATGAAACCTTTGGGCTTTTATTACATAAGATCATTACTCCATCTGAAACGGTAACTTTTGATTATTCTACATATACAACAGTGAATGTCAATAAAAATCCAACATCATTAGATGCAATAACCATACAAAATGCGATAAATCAAGAGGTGATGACATATGCATTAACGTATACGGATAAAACTGCTACAAGAAAACTATTGACCACTATAAACAGGGGAAAAACAAATACCCCTCAACAAGAGTACTACCGATTCGAGTATTATGGAAATCCTCCTACTGATATAGCCTATTATAAACAAGACTATTGGGGATATTATAGTGGTAATACAAATACTACCGGGAGTTTAATTTCAGAAAATTCAAATCGAAGCCCTGATTTTGCAAGTACTCAACAAGGAGCCTTAAAAAAGATATATTACCCTACTCAAGGATATTCAGAATTTATCTATGAACAAAATAAGGTGTATGGACAGCTAGATACTGGAGAAATTGGTGGTGAAGACCGTCTTGATGCGGTTATTAATGAAACGATCACTTCGGATACTTATCCCATAAACGATAATATTAATAAAACGATTAGGATTCCTTTTACACCAAAAGCACTTCCTGATGGCAGTATTAAGGTTAGTTTTGGATACTATCTACATTCTTCTATGGGGTATTCTCTCTCACTGGTAGAGCTCAAAAAAATAGGAGGCACGATTAAGAATTGTCCGGGAGCAGGGAGATGTAACTATAAATTTGAAGCTGCCTCCCCAGAATTGGACCCTGTTACTAAACAACAGGATCAAACATTATACAATCTGGAGCCTGGAGATTATGAATTAGTGCTTACATTAGAAAGAATTGCCGCTCCTTCAAATCCAAAAAGAACCCCAAGGGTAGTAGCAAGTGTGAGTCTAAAATACTATTCTGGTACTCCTGCATCAGAACCAGAAGTTACCAATATCCCTTTTGGAGGGATACGAATCAAAGAAATAAATTCTTATGATGCACAAGGTGAGCATACTACCAAACGCTATTCATATATGAAAGAAGATGCGATTACTTCTTCTGGAATCAACCTTTCTAAGCCGATATTTATGAGCAAAGAACATTATTATTATCTCCCTGATCGTACTCCTCCCGGAAGAGCAGAAATGAATTGCTACTTGACCAAGAGAACTTCCTCCAGTAATATCCCGTTAAGTACATATATTGGTAGTCCGGTATTATACACCACCGTAGAAGAACAATTAGTTGGAGATGCTGGTGAAGTGCTTAAAACCCGATCGTATTTTTCTGGACAAACAGATCTTACAGAGCGTTTTCCTTTTCCTCCAACAGAGAAAAAGAACTGGAGAAAAGGTCTAACATTACAACAACAATCCTATACTAAAGAAGGAAGCTCCTACACTGTAAATGGAAAAACTACAAATGTATATGGTCCGTTAGAGCGTCATACTGGAGCTTCAAGTCATCTGAATTCATATAATCTAAAAGCAGGCAAAGTAAGGTATGTTTTTGATGCTATAGGAAATCTACAAACGATGACTTCTGGGATTAATAATTCTGAATATGTGACTTATGTCAATCGTTCTGAATTATATCCTATGTTTTCTTCAAAACAGGAAGAAATACATGATAACAAAACGATTATTCAGAATAGCACATACACCTATGATAACCCCTATGGTCAGATCAAAACTCAGACTACAACAGATAGTCATAATAAAACCTTGACTACTACCTATACCTATCCTTATGATAAAGCTAGTACGGTAAATAATCTTTTGGTGGCTCAAAACAGGATTACAACCCCTGTAGAAACACAGCATAAAGAGAACACGACTATTCTGGGTACTCAAGTTACAGAATTTAAAGATTGGGGGAATGGAATTATCCTTCCCGGGATCACTAAGGTAGCCAAAGGAGATGATAACCCAGAGCCTCGACTTACCTATCATAAGTATGATACCCAGGGGAATCCTTTAGAAGTTTCTCAGGTCGATGGACGTCATATCATGTATGTATGGGGGTATAACAATACACAACCCATTGTAAAAATTGATAATGCAAGTTATACCGGGATCCCTGCAGCAGTAACAACGCTGATCAATCAGTTAAAAAGTACCTCAGACAATGAGGATACGGCTACAGAAGAAACCACCATGCGTACCCTGTTTAACAACCTAAGAGCGCATCCTTATTTTACCAAGGCACAAGTGAGCGGATATACCTATGATCCATTAATCGGGGTAACCAGTATGACCAATCCACAAGGACAAACAGCCTACTATAGATATGATGATATGAACCGAATGCAATATGCCTTGGATCAGGATCAGCACGTGGTACAGCAAGTACGCTATAACTATCAAGGTCAGCAGTCTGATGCTTTGGGAGGGGTGATTATTGATACTCCCGGTGCTGGGCCTAAGGTTCCTAATGAGCCCGCTACCTTTACTGCCAATACTTCTGGTAGTGGTAGCGCTAACCTATATACATGGAGCGTGAATGGTGTGCAAGAACAATGTGGTAGTGGAATAAGTTTTACCAAAACCTTTACCAGTGAAGGCACTTACACAGTAAAAGTATTGGTTTACAATACGGAAACCAAACATAGGGTAAGCCATACCATGAATGTAGTAGTACAATATCCCGAATTAACTATTCCGGTGGTAAGTGCAAATTACACACATGTTGTAAAAGGAACCGATGTCAGTTTTAGTGTTTCGAGTATTGGAGGAGGTACTGGGAACCTTCGTTATGAATGGTATCTTAATAACATAAAACAAGCGAGTACGGCAACTATCTATAGATACCAACCTAATACAGTAGGAACTTATAATATCTATTTTAAAGTGATTGATACCGAGAGTGGAAAATCGGTAAACAGTGCTACTCGAAAATTATATGCGTATCATTCATTAACTACCCCATCAGTAAGTGCTTCAAAAGCACATATAGAGCAGGGAACAACGACCACATTTACAGCCTCTAATATAGGAGGTGGTTCAGGTTCTCGAAGGTACGAATGGTATGTGAACAATGTAAAGCAAAGTGCTACGGGAACATCATACTCCTATCATTTTCCTAATGCAGGAACCTATACCATCAAGTTTAAAGTAGTGGACTTAACCATGCAGAATGCAAATGCTAAATGGGGAGCTAATACCCCTATCTTGAAAGTATATTATAAAATGGTGGTCAGCACAAGTCAATCTGCTACCTCAGTCTTTGGCTCAAGTGCAAGTGTAAGATTTAATGTAACGGGTATTTCTGGCGGTTCAGGGTCACGTCAAATTACATGGAGAGCCTTTAAAAGTGTTAGTCCATCACAAACGGCTGGCTCAGGTACTGGGGCACAATTCTATTTTTCCAATTTTGCAACAGGGACTCATGAGTATAATATTGTTGCTACGGTTAAAGATAATTTAACCGGTCAGCAAGTCAATAGGCTTATGGTGGTTATATCCAGTATTTCTGATGAAGATTGCCCAAATTGTGGACCCCAACATTAATCCCATAAACAAAATATTTAAGATGATAAATAATAAAATTATATATAGCATAGTGATGCTACTTATGGGGTTGCAGATTCAGGCCCAGGTAGTGTTGTCTGATAAGAATTATGTACATACCACGCTTCCTCAAACAGCAATAACGATAGCTGATATGGAAAATGTGAGTTGTGCCAATGCCAATGATGTAGATAATACCATCGAGAGTGTCACCTACTATGATGGCCTGGGGAGACCCATACAGCAAAGAGCGATTAAAGCCTCTCCAACAGGTAAAGATATTGTCACCCATATGCAATATGATGCCTATGGTAGACAAGCCAAACAATATCTTCCTTTTGAGGCGAACAATACTGTTGGAAGTTATAAAACCGTAGATGTCAATACCGATATCAATGCGTATTATAAAAATACATATTCAGACGACTTTCCTGGGATTACGACCAATCTGGGAGATGTTAATGCCTATAGTGAGAGTGTATTTGAAGCTTCTCCTCTAAATAGAGTTACAGAACAAGGTGCTCCAGGTAAAGCATGGAAAGCCGATCCNCGATCAAATTTGATTGGGGTACCAATGCAAGTAATGAAGTAGTGAATTTTACTGTAAGCTTTACAGGGGGTGATACCCAAAAGCCAGAACTGGCACAAAACAATCACTATACTCCCAATCAATTGTATGTGACCATTACCAAGGATGAGAACTGGACACCCGCAGATGGAGATTTACATACGACCAAAGAGTATAAAGACAAACAAGGACGTGTAGTGTTAAAGAGAACCTATGCTTCGACACCCTCAGCAACATCAGAAGCACATGATACCTATTATGTCTATGATAGTTATGGCAATCTTACCTATGTGATTCCACCAAAAGTCAATACTACAGACGGAGTATCGAACACTGAGCTTGTCGAAGTGTGTTATCAATACACATACGATTATAGAAATAGGCTCATCGAAAAGAAAATCCCGGGGAAAGGATGGGAGTATATCATCTACAACAAACTTGATCAACCGGTACTTACCCAGGATGCATTACTGAAACAAGACAACCTCTGGCTCTTTACCAAGTATGATGCTTTGGGTAGAGTAGCCTATACCGGAAAATACACCGATAGTCGTGATCGAGGAGCTATACAAACCACAGTAAACACGAGTACTACTCTTTGGGAAGAAAGAGGAGCTGCAGCAACGCTGGATGGCACAGCGATTTATTATAGCAATACGGCATTCCCAAATACCAATCTGGAGTTACTTACCATCAGTTATTATGATGATTATGATGTTGGAAGTGTTGTAGGGTTTCATCCCTCTAACAGCAGTGGACCTTGGGAGGGAATGAATATGATTGTGTACCCCAAAGGATTACCAACAGCATCGAGTGTACGTGTATTAGATACCAATCAATGGATCAATACCGTATCCTACTATGATGAAAAAGGAAGGCTATGGGAAACTAATGTAAATAACCAATACCTGGGCACTGATGATTGGGTGCTGACCAAATTGGACTTTACCGGGAAACCTTTAAAAACCTTTACTAAGCATATCAGAAACGGAGTACTCACTTGTACTACCGATCTGTTTACCTATGATCATATGGGGAGACTCCTTACTCAAACCCAACAGATCAATACCCAGGATACAGAGCAGATTGTGAGTAACGAATACGACAAGCTAGGACAATTGATTAAAAAGAATGTGGGAGGCGTTGCGAACACCAGTGAAGCAACCCCACTACAACAAGTAAACTACACCTACAACATACGCGGATGGCTTACAGGAATTAATGATGTAAACACCATGGATGATGACCTGTTTTCTTTTAGAATTTATTACAATGATGTAGCTGCCGCATACCAGGATAAAGCTCTGTATAATGGAAATATCAGTCAAACCTATTGGCGCACAGCTAATCAGGATAATAGCATAAAGGCGTATACGTATGCTTATGATGCCTTAAATAGAATTACTGAAGCTGCAAGTGGCAGTGGTAATTATGATCTAAGCGGTATCACCTATGACAAAATGGGGAATATCCTATCATTAAACCGGACAGGACATCTTAATGAAGCAGCTACTACTTTTGGAGTGATGGATAATCTAGGATATACCTATGATGCAGGTAATAAACTTCTAAAAGTTACAGATACAGGAAATACCACCTTTGGTTTTAAAGACGGTACCAATACCAATGATGATTTTACCTATGATGCTAATGGAAACATGGTTACTGATCAAAACAAAGGGATTACTGGGATTACCTATAACCATCTCAACTTACCCAAAACTGTTTCTATAAGTAATAGCGAAGGAACAGGAAATATTACTTATATTTACGACGCTACTGGAGCAAAAATAAAGAAAATTGCTCCAAGTGGAAGTTCTTTAATAGAAACGGAGTACATTGGGAATTATATCTATAAGAATGGTAATCTTGAGTTCTTTAATCACCCAGAAGGGATTGTAGAAAAAGAAGCAGATGGGTATAAGTATGTGTATCAATTTAAAGATCACCTTAATAATGTAAGAGTCTCGTATTCAGATAAAAACAAGGATGGTTCAATTGCTCAAGATGAGATAATAGAGGAGAATAATTATTATCCATTTGGCTTACAACACAAAGGGTACAATAATTCTGTTAGAGGTAGAAAAAATAATCATCATACTTATTTAAATCAAGAGTTTAATGATGAATTAGGATTGAACTGGCATTCTTATAAATGGAGAAATGCTGATCCTGCAATAGCAAGGTTCTTTGGAAGTGATCCAATTGCAGAAGATTATTATTATCAAACTAACTATCAGTTTGCTTCTAACAATCCTGTATGGAAAATTGAAGTAGAGGGATTAGAAGGTCAGAAAACTAATAATGGAACTGATATAAGTGATGGAGGAGTAGCGCCTCCAAGTGATTTAGATGTGGCTTTTTCTTTGATAGACCAGAATGAATTAGGAGCTAATTTTTTTGAAAGAGGATTTGCAAAAGTAGCTTTTCTTGCATTGTCAGCATTTAATTTTATAGGTTCTGGTGGACAGGATTCTTTTGGAGAAATTGATGCGCAAAATGTTGAGACTGGTATAGATATTGTCAAAGTAGAAGCTACAGCTCAAGTTACTATTAGGGGGATCTCAAAAGTTGGTTTGCCTAAAAACTCGAAAAGTAGCTCTTCAAAAGTGTCTTCTACTAAAGTACCTACTCCAGAAATTAAAGTAAATGGTAACTCAAAAGCTAGTAAAGCGGCACAACATGGGTATGAAATAACAAATACTACAAAAGGAGTGAGACATAAAGTAGGTGTTAGTGGAGGGGCATTGAATAAAAATGGAACCTCTAGAAGAGCTAATAGCCAAGTCAACAAGTTAAATAAGCAGGGAGGCGATACTTATAAAGCCGAAGTAAAGGTGAAAAATGTTCAAGGAAGACAAAATATTTTGAACTGGGAACAGAGTGAAGTAAACTCGTATTATCAAAAGACAGGCACAACACCAGCGGGTCAAAAAAGACCAAAACCAACAGGTTCTGACGGTTAAAAATAGATATGATGATAACAAAAGAAATAATAGAAGATTTTTTTGAAAATTTGGATAAAGGAGGAGAATTCGATACAAGTAGTAAACTTCTATGGGGGTATTTTTTCTTAGATAAGAATAAATCAAAACTTAAAATAGCTGCAGAAAAATTATCTAAGCTAGGGTATCAATATGTAGACATATTTGAAGCCGAAAAAGAAAACCCTAATGATTCTGAAGAATATTATTTACATGTTGAAAGAATAGAGTATCATGATGTGAATAGCTTAGATCAAAGGAATAAAGATTTTTATCTTTTTGCTAAAAATAACAATCTTGATTGTTATGATGGATTTGATGCGGGAAATATCATAACATCAGAAAATGTTATTAAATAATTTAGGTAGTACCCGCCCCTAGCTAGCGCTCGAATCCTTTCGAGTGCCGTTAAAGCTTAGCAGGTATGCATAAGAAATAAATGATAAGAAATCCACAGCAGCAATGTTGTGGATTTTTTATATCCAAAAATGAAATAAACAAAATCTATGAAACAAAACACTATTGCGGAGATATAGATTAGTTATTCGTCTCATATAAATAAATATAAAAGGTGGATACACTAGATTAAACTGACCTCTCCAAATGGCGAAAAAAGTAACAATATTTTGACTATCGTTCTGTCGGGCACTGCCCTCTACACATAAAAAATAACTGGATTATGTTCAAAAATGCCTTTTTATAAACTATAGGTTTTACTATTCTGGATCATATTGGTTCTTCATCACTTTTGGTGGTTAAGAATAATTCTAACAGTTTTTTTACTTTGCTCATTTTTTAATTGTGCAACACTTTCTTTGCCTTTATGTCTTAATAAAGTAAGGAAAGTATAAAAATTTAACAAATTCCATAAAATTGGTTTAATTTTTGTGCGTTCTTTATAATGATAAGTAGTAGTCCTACCCCAGGCAATTTAGCCGGCTTATCGGGAAACAGAAAATAGTAACTAAATAACTTAACCAATATGGAGCACTTCGGTGTATTCTATGGTATTTTCCGTGAGGATATGCCATTGCTTTTGTCAGGTTTTTTACCCAGGGGAAAATATCTAACTTTTTTAAAACGCTATTATCCCTATGTATTTACCCATTTCTCCATGGTGGTCAAAAAAGGATTCGAAGGTTCTTTTACCGTTCTTAAAAATTCAGAGACCCCTTTCTATACCTATGAAAGTTCGCTTAAAGAAGGGTTTAAAAACACTTCGCTAACAGAAATCAATCCAAATCTATTGGCATTCCTTTTGGATCAAATATCCATACAACAAAGTAATATCCAGGAGGTACACATCAGGGAAACTGAAGAGCGTTATATAGTAGATATCTTTATCAATAGAAGCTATACTACTTTATCCAATACAGCACTTTGTTATTATTACTATTTTATATTGCTGCGACCTACGTATAACGATTTCACAGAATATTTGCATCAACTCTATTTTGATGAAAGTATCAGTGAAGAAAAAAGGG
>NZ_VLNR01000136.1 GCF_007489275.1 Aquimarina algiphila | reverse complement strand
AGGATTTGGTTTCGGATCTCTTTTTTAAGGATTTCCTGTTTGAGATACCAATCGTAGGTTTTATTAAAGCCATTACGCTTATTATCCGGGCTGAAATACAAATGCGCAGGGGCCACCCAGCGATTGGGGTTGCGCTTCAGGTATCTGGAGACCATATCTACACGTTTATAAAGAATTTGTTGGTAGCCTTCCCAATCCTTTTTACTGCCTTTGACCCTGAATTTTCGATATACCGATACCCAGATATGGTTTAAGATTTCATTTTCTTCTACCTCACTCAGGATCAACTCCGAAAACAATAGCAATTTGGCATACTTCCAGAAATCACGGACTAATTGTAATAAAAAAGCCGGATCCGACCCATTTTTACGCATTTTTTTTGCGCCCCTGGTTTGGGTTTTTGAGCCGGAAACCGGACTTTTCCTCGTGTTCTTGTCTTGTTCCTGTACTGTTCCTGTAACGTTAGTTTCTTTTGGACTGTGAGCCGATAGGTGAACTCCTTCTTCCGGAGTTATGAACTTATCCACAGTGCTATTATTATTCTTTTTTTGTTCCTGTTGTACATGAACTAATGGGTGTAAATTTTTCACTTCACTGCCATAGGCAGCTTTGATATCTTTAATGATCCCCTGCATATTTCCTTTAATTATGGATATCTTTTTAGGGGTAAAAACCTGCGGATTGATCCAGAGTTCAATCCCTGTTTTTCCCCTATGGATTTCTTTACTGATAAATCCTGCTGCTTTTAACCGTTCCTTATGGTTAATAATGGTTCGTACTGTACACCCTTTACAGGATGCCAAACTTGGATTAAAGGTTTTAAAGCCAGGGAGCTGTTCTGAGATATCTTCCCCCAATGAAACGGCATGATTGAGTTGTTTGGCATACAGTCGCGTAATTAGTTCTGCGGTGGCCCTATGGTTGGCATTTAATCGCTCGGTCAATTGATCGTGTTTTTCGTTGTGCCGATCTATAAATGCCTTTGTGGCCATAAAGACCGCGCTAAAATCATAGTAGGGGCGTATAGGGGGTATGGTTTCTGTGATCATGATATGATTTTTTAAGGTTTTTGAAGGGGATAAGGAATATTTATCCCCCGAAAACCATTTTTAATGAAGTGTTTTTTGTGTATGTCATACAATCTTTTGTCCATTGAGGTAGGCGATAATACTTTTCTTAGAATATAGTTTTCGCCTGCCATGCTGATAGTAATCAATGAGTTTTTCATCCCTGAGCATATAGAGCCGTTTCTTACTCTTTAACCCCATTAACTTGAGCGCTTGCTCGGTAGTCAGAAAATCATGCTCTTCTTCTGTTGCAGATTGAATTTGTTTATGCTTTTCATGGATGACTTTATACATAAGTACCATAGTCTCTTCCATGAGTTTATAATAACTGTCCTTTTCGAATACAATTAATTCCATTGCTATATTTTTGAATATGTTCTACTTTGTTTAAAGGATGAAGAAAGCTTGGTTTTTAATTTCAATACCAGTTTTAAAAAAGCAGGATCCTACTGGTATTGAAATTCTGGTTTTAGCCCCCGGATGATATCCCCGGAACCCACTTTTCAACATCTCTGGAATAAAGAAAACAAAAAAACAAAAGCGAATTTGGGGCGCAAGGGTTGCGCAACCCCATTAGAAAAGACAGCAAAGTGTTGATTTTTAGATTTTTGTAAGTTTAAAGGTGTCACGCTAATTCACATTAAATCACAGAAAAAAAATTATAAATGCGCAAAAAAACACTGGAAACCCCAGTAAAACCGTTCAAAACCGTACTTGAATGCAACCCCTATAAAAACTGGTGTTTCCAGAGGTTGTTAAAATATTAACATTAATTATAGAAAAGACCACAGAAAAAAGTGATCAAAATCGATTAAAAAATAGGGGAGGTAAAACATAAAAAGGGCATCTGTAGGGGCCATACCAATATCCTGCTTAGCGATACCTTTTTAAAAGGTTGACCTACATTATGAAATCATTTTAGAATCCTTAAACTTCTGGATAGTATTGAGCATCCGGATTAAAAGGCGCTCAACAGAAGCTAACGTATCTTTACTACTGGAGTAGAATGCATTTTTAACACTGTTCTCTGAGATATCCTTATCATCTTTGGACATATAAATTTGTGAAAGGAATTTAAAATATTGTTGTTTATTTCCTTTGACACTCACAACTTTTATTTCTGTAAACAGACGTGCAAACAAAGCTAATTCCGGGATGGTAAGGTTTACTTTTCTTTTTACAACTTTGGACTTGGTAATATTCACGATACCCATATCTGAACTGGGTATCTTTTTAGTATTGATTTGTTCAATTTCATAGGTTTGATGGGAGAGGGCTATACGCTGTCTGATGTAACTGATCAAATATGTTTTTAAGCTTGGGAACTCAGGATGGTAACTAATGGGGGAAGTCACCGGGACTTCTTCTACCCGCATGAGTTGACGATACAGATAGGTTTGTTGTTCGGTCGGAGTAGAAAAATCTTCCAGTCGATGGAGTAATTCTATACTCATTGCCTTACCTACATTATGGGTATTCAGATCCAGGGCAATCATAAGGCTATAGACCTGATCGTGATCCGGGGATTCCAATTTTGTAAACAGACGTGTAAACAGGTCTATATATTTGCGGTAGAATTCCCGTTTTATATAAGTTAATGGAGTAAAAGTATCTGAAGTAATTTTATATAAAGGTTTACAGAGTTCCAGTTCAATTTCTTTGGGGAGTTTCTGCTGTTTGAAAAGGACAATCAATTCTTGAGAAACATCATAATAGGTAGAAATGAATTGTCGTCGTTGCTCATAAGATACTCCTAACTCTTTATCTAAATATGTGTCGCAACATTCTTCCATATAGATAAGTATGCGATCCAAGTATCGGTGCATACATCGAAAAACATCTTGTATACCTTTATGCAATGATACATTTTGAGAGGTATCAGTAAGGTATGTTTTCTCCAAGGTAGCGATATAGTAGTTCAGTTTTAGTTGGTATTTACGAATTTTACTTTCCCTTTTTTCTTCACTGATACTTTCATCAAAATAGAGTTGATGCAAATATTCTGTGAAATCGTTATACGTAGGTCGCAGCAATATAAAATAGTAATAATAACAAAGTGCTGTATTGGATAAAGTAGTATAACTTCTATTGATAAAGATATCTACTATATAACGCTCTTCAGTTTCCCTGATGTGTACTTCCTGAATGTTACTTTGCTGTACGGAAATATGATCCAAAAGGAATGACAGTAGGTTTGGATTGATTTCTGTTAGCAAAGTGTTTTTAAACCCTTCTTTAAGCGAACTTTCATAGGTATAGAAAGGGGTCTCTGAATTTTTAAGAACGGTAAAAGAACATTCGGATCTTTTTTTGACCACCATGGATAAATGGGTAAATACATAGGGATAATAGCGTTTTAAAAAAGTTAGATATTTTCCCCTGGGTAAAAAACCTGACAAAAGCAATGGCATATCCTCACGGAAGATACCATAGAATACACCGAAGTGCTCCATATTGGTTAAGTTATTTAGTTACTATTTTCTGTTTCCCGATAAGCCGGCTAAATTGCCTGGGGTAGGACTACTACTTATCATTATAAAGAACGCACAAAAATTAAACCAATTTTATGGAATTTGTTAAATTTTTATACTTTCCTTACTTTATTAAGACATAAAGGCAAAGAAAGTGTTGCATAATAAAAAAATAAAAAGGGGTGTAAAACGTATTGAAGATATTGAATAGCTTGACGAAGACACCAAAAGTAAGCTGCTCTTTTTGATTGATAATGTAATCTAGAACTTTAAAACCAAGCAAGCTTTCTTATAACCCACAATAAAAAAACAGCCACCTATCTAGATGACTGTCTTTTAATTATTATGTTCTTACTCTTATGGTAGTCCGAGTTACAAACGCAAACTAGCACATATTATACCCTAGCGGGGGCTTATTTAATAAATATTGAATATATAGAAGGTTTAGTGTTCCCCAATTGATTCAAATAACCTGATTCCGAATTATTTATTTTAATTATTTGACTAAATAATCTAATCATCAAATAGAGAATTATACCAAAACAAATTATGATAATCCCCCAATAGAAAAAGCCAAAATCGAATATTTTTAACAATTTCCAATATGTATGACGATTTACATCAACTATAAACCATATCAAGTTACTAAAAACATGAAATAATAAGTTATATATAAAGCCAAATCGAATATATAATACACAAGAGATAAATCCGAAACTAAATAAAGTGATTAGTGTAAAACTATTTATCTCATTAAAATTAATGTGAACTGATGTAAAAAAGAGACTAGATAAAATAATAGCTATAATCAAATGATTTCTAGAGAAAAAGCCCATCATAATTTTCCTAAAAAGTAATTCTTCAAAAACTGGGGTCATAATTACTATATTTAAAAAAATAGCAACTAAACTAAGTAAACTCCTAGACGACATATCAACCGATTCAGGAATTTCTTTTTTATCTAAAATAAAATCTATTCTCAAAAAGGGCTCTTTAATTATAAAAAAAGTAATAGCACAAAAAGCTATAATAGGTAAAATTCGAATACTAATGTTGGTTTTGTTATTATCAATCAAAAAAGTTTTCCTTATAAACCAAATTAATATACTAATAAAGAACACACTTAATATAGGATCAATAAATAAAAAATAATCTGGATTAATGTTAATGAATTCCTCTCTTAGAAAGATGAATTTCAATAGTTTTTCAAACCCATAGTATAAAGTGAAATATATAACTAAAGTTAAACTAGATTTTAAAAGACTTCTAAGCATATTTAAGCATTATATTTAAGACAATAAAGGAATTCTTATTTTATTCAAAAGAGTTTTTATTTAGTATTAGTTATCTAGTTTTTTCATTTTATTTAATCTTTCATTATTCAAAGCTTTCATGCTATCAATATCCCTCTTTTTCTCCTTGATCATCTTATTAGAATTCATTTCAATTAATCCATGTCTTAGAGCACCTCCTATTTCACTTAAAGCACCAGCAGCACTAGGATCAGATGGATGACTTTCATGTGCTTTTGCTGACTTGTTCAACTCATGACGTTCAATTGCGGTTTTTTTAACTTCTACCAAAGAATCAATATCTTTGTTTGCCTTATCAATTGATTTTCTAGTATCATTTACATCACTTGCTAATTCTCTTCTTTCAGATATTTTTTCTTGTGCAATAGACTCTTTATCTAATACTTTATCTATATTTATTTTATCCCCTTCATTCAAATTTAACTTTCTAAATTCTGGGTCATTAATATCACTTAGGTTTTCAACATTGCTGAACTTTGTAGGGTTAGATTCGACTATATCAAAATAATTTGCTTCAACATTGAATTCTCCTGTTGAATTTAAATCCTCGGCTATTTGACTTGGTCCCTGTCCTGCTTCAACCTCATAGGCTACTATTTTACCATTTTTATCTCTAATAGGTCCTTCTTCAAAACCAAAAGGAGCCATCCCATCAGGATCCATAAAATAAATAGGATTATCAAATCCATAGTTATAAGGTGAGTGTCTACGCATTTTCTCTGCTAATGGATCAAGATTCATCCATCTTCCTAATGCAGGGTCGTAATTTCTGGCTGTAATATCTATCCAAACAAGCCCAAGTTCATTTTGTTCTTCTTTACCACCAAACTTCAATAATTGTGCCGTAGAATTTCCTAAAGAAGATACAGTACTGTTATAGCCTTTATGAGTCAAACCAAAAGGATAATAATTATTCTCTTCAATAATTTCTAGATTGCCTGTATCATTTTTGGTGTAGCTTAAACGAACATTGTCAAGGTGATCTTTGAACTGGTACACATATCGATATCCTGTCCCTTCTGGAGTTGCATAACCTTCGGGAGTACTAAAATACTCAAGATTGCCATTTTTATAGATGTGGTTACCTGCGTACTCCGTTTCTATTAAAGAACTTCCACTTGGAGCAATTTTCTTAAGCTTTGCTCCAGTAGCGTCGTAAATATAAGTAATATTTCCTGTTCCTTGCGCATTGGATATAGAAACTGTTTTAGGCAAGTTGAGATGATTGTAGGTAATCCCTGTAATGCCTTTGTTTTGATCGGTGACCATATTGCCATTATCATCATAAGTAAAATCATCATTAGTATTGGTTCCATCTTTAAACCCAAAGATTTTGTTTGCAGTATCTGTAACTTTTACCAGTTTATTACCTGCATCGTAGGTATATCCTAAATTATCCATTACCCCAAAAAAAGTAACAGCTTCATTTATATGTCCTGTCCTATTTAACGTTAGGATATTTCCCATTTTGTCATAGGATATATTGGATAGGTTATAATTTCCATCATTACTACGCCCTTCTACGATTCTGTTTAATTCATCATACTGATATCCATAGGCTCGTTTGGTATTATCATTGGCAGTTTTCCAAAGGGTTTCACTGATGTTACCATTATACAAAGGAGTTGCTCCTAAACCTTCTGTAGTGGTGTTATAATTGATGCCAAAAGCAAACAAATCGTTTCCTAGAGTATTTACATCATTAATTCCTGTAAGCCAGCCTCTTACATTATATTTGTAATTCACTTCTTGTAGTGGGGAGGTTGCTTCACTGGCATTCGCAACGCCTCCCACAGCTTTGGATTCTAGTTGTCCTAAGGCATCATAGGTATTGCTCACAATCTGCTCGGTATCCTGGGTATTGATCTGTTGAGTTTGCGTAAGCAATCTTCCCATATGATCATAGGTAAACAGATCAGTAGTACAGGTGAGTACTCCGTTTCTGATATGCTTAGTAAAGGTTTTTAAAGGTTTCCCGGTAAAGTCCAATTTGGTCAGCACCCAATCATCAGTGCCCAGGTATTGGTTATTTACATTAGTTTCCCATAGCCTTCCTTTTTCATCATAATAAGATACCGTATTGATCCATTGATTGGTGTCTAATACCCGTACTCTCGATACTGTCTGCGATCCTTTTGGATATACTACTACATTCATACCCTCCCAAGGTCCGCTGCTGGTAGAGGGATGAAATCCTACGGCATCTCCAACATCATAATCATCATAGTAACTGATAGTAAGTAGCTCCAGATTGGTATTTGGGAATGCAGTATTGCTATAATAGATTGCTGTGCCATCCAGCATTGCTTCAGCTCCTCTTTCTTCCCAGAGAGAAGTAGCTGCATTTACTGTGGTTTGTATAGCTCCTCGATCCCGACTATCGGTGTATTTTCCGGTATAGGTTACCCTACCCAAAGCATCATACTTGGTAAAGAGCCAGAGGTTGTCTTGTTTCTGTAATGCATCCTGGGTAAGTACCGGTTGATCAAGTTTGTTGTAGATGATATATTCCCATCCTTTCCCCGGGATTTTCTTTTCGATGAGCCTATTTCTATAATCGTATGTGTATTGATAACACACTTCGACAAGCTCAGTGTTCGATACTCCGTCTGTAGTATTGACTTTTGGTGGAATCACATAGGTAAGATTGCCATAACTATCATAGACATAATAGGTATCATGTGCTTCTGATGTTGATGAGGGTGTCGAAGCATAGGTTCTCTTTAACACTACACGTCCTTGTTTGTCTTTATACTCTTTGGTCGTATGTAAATCTCCATCTGAGGGTGTCCAGTTCTCATCCTTGGTAATGGTCACATACAATTGATTGGGAGTATAGTGATTGTTTTGTGCCAGTTCTGGCTTTTGGGTATCACCCCCTGTAAAGCTTACAGTAAAATTCACTACTTCATTACTTGCATTGGTACCCCAATCAAATTTGATCGTATGATCGGTATCACTGTTGGGATCGGCTTTCCATGCTTTACCTGGAGCACCTTGTTCTGTAACTCTATTTAGAGGAGAAGCTTCAAATACACTCTCACTATAGGCATTAACATCTCCCAGATTGGTCGTAATCCCAGGAAAGTCGTCTGAATATGTATTTTTATAATACGCATTGATATCAATATTGACATCTACGGTTTTATAACTTCCAACAGTATTGTTCGCCTCAAAAGGAAGATATTGTTTGGCTTGTCTACCATAGGCATCATACTGCATATGGGTGACAATATCTTTACCTGTAGGAGAGGCTTTGATCGCTCTTTGTTGTATGGGTCTTCCCAGGCCATCATAGTAGGTGACACTCTCTATGGTGTTGTCTACATCATTGGCATTGGCACAACTCACATTTTCCATATCAGTAATGGTTACTGCCGTTTGAGGAACCGTGGTATGGACATAATTCTTATCAGATAACACTACCTGAGCCTGCATTTGCAATCCCATAAGTAGCATCACTATACTATATATAATTTTATTGTTTATCATCTTACTTATTCTTTATGGGATTATTAAAACTGCTCACCGGTTCCACCACCACCTCCACCAGAGGATTTATTCACTATGATGGGAACGATCTTCTCTTTTACCGTTCCGGTCTTAGTATCAGTTACGGTAACTTTAATCTCATATTCTCCATTCTGACTTGATCCAAAGGGTAGACTTGTACCGCTTCCTGCATAGTAGTTGGTAGAAGGATTGGTTAATCGCCATACCCTCCAGCTTTGAGAATAGTGTCCAGAACCTTTACTTCGGCTTAGACTAATATTCACACTAGGATTGGCATTAGTCAGGGTAGAAGTCCCGGGAGATACGCTAATGGTTAACGGATCATAGACATGAAGCCTTCTCGTATTGGAATTCTTATAATGTTCTGGTGCAATTCTGGTATCCACTACTCTAAAATAGACGTCATAGGTTCCTTTACTTGGGAAATGATAGGAATAACTGGTACCTGTTTCACTTTGTTTTACTCCATTGCGATACCATTCATACCTATGATATCCTGAGCCTCCACTAATCCCACTGGCTGTAAAAGTGGTCGTAGTCCCTCTATCGATATCCGTTTTACTGGCGCTGATACTTGGCGTATTTAATGGATTATAGATATATAGTTTTCTCACGGTACTGTTTACCATATTTCCACTCTCATTATCAATTACTTTAAAATAGACATCATAGGTTCCTGCGGTATTACTGGTATAGGTTAAGCTAGTGGTTGTACTGGATTGTTTGACATTATTAACATACCACTCATAGCTACTGTTTCCTGTTCCCCCGCTAATCCCAGAAGCAGTAAGACTAGCATTGGTTCCTTTAAGGATATACTGACTTCCACTCACGGTAGGAATTCCTAATGGAGGATATGCTGCTTCTACACTCATAGTATGGCTTACCCTATGTTTGGTGTGGGTATTATACGCCAGTACTTTTACTTCATAGGTCCCTTCACCGGTAAAGGTAGTTGTAAAATTAGGGGAGGTATCACATTGCTCTTCGACACCATTAACTGTCCAGGTATATAGATTGGCGCCATCGGTTCCAGAGGTATTGGCCATAAAGGTAGCAGGCTGGTTAGGAACCTTAGGCTGATCACCCGGAGTATCGATAATGACTCCGCCCAAAGCATCAGACTGCTGACCTTGATAGTTATAACGTACTTGCTGTACGACATGCTGATTTTGATCTAAAGCATATTGCATTCGGTTCATATCATCATACCTATAATATGCCGTTTGTCCTTGAGGGCTCGTCATACTGGTTACCCCGATTAATGGATCATAGGTATATCCGCTGATCTGTGCATTGGCAAAATAGGCATGCTCTCTTAGGTTTTTAAACAGCGTACGCATGGTCGTTTCTTCAACAGCCGTATCTTCTGTATCTGAAGTCGTTTTTAACTGATCAATCAGTGTCATTACTGCTGCAGGTATCCCCGTATAACTTGCATTATCAATTTTTACAATGGGTTGGGTGTTGTTATACCCCCAGACATACATAATATGACGCCCATCTACTTGAGATACTTCAAGAGGGTTTCCTTGAGTATCATACTTGTGATAGGTCAATCGAGGCTCTGGGGTATCACCTCCTTTGGCCACCTTAGTGATCCCGGGAAGCACGATACCATTCCCCCAATCGATAAATTCTGTAACCTGAGTCCCAAGAATAGTGGTATTTTCTTTGCTCTGTGTTTCTACAGGAGTCGTAATCCTGTTTTGAGCCACCAAAAGATTATTTACTGTACTATTTTTATCATAAGGATAACTATAGGCGGTCGTCAACGTTTTGTTATCACTATCGGTTGTGGTCTGTGTTTTTAGCTGACCATAAGGATTGTCATAGGTATACGCGCTATTCTTAATAATAGTTTTGTTATCATGTATTTCTTCCTGTTTTGAAGAAAACATAGGATATAACTCAGAACGATTGACATAGGTGACAAATTGAGAATTATTAACCCCAGAAGTCATCGTTTGTAGATTTCCTACCGCATCAAAAACATAATTTACCTTACCTGCTTTTAAATTATATGAATTTAGATGGCCTGAAGCTCCAGTATGACGTTCTAGCGGGCCATATACATTTGTAGTTTTTCCATTCACTGTATAGGAGCTTCCTTCTTTAGTATAGGATTGTTGTTGTAATGTCAGGCCTTTTCTCCAGTTCTTTTTCTCGGTTGGAGGAAAAGGAAAACGCTCTGTAAGATCTGTTTGTCCGGAAAAGTACGACCGGGTTTTAAGCACTTCACCAGCATCTCCAACTAATTGCTCTTCTACAGTAGTATACAATACCGGACTACCAATATACGTACTTAACGGGATATTACTGGAGGAAGTCCTCTTGGTCAAGTAGCAATCCATTTCTGTCCTTCCTGGAGGAGTACGATCAGGGAGATAATGATAATTTTCTTTGCTCACAAATACAGGTTTAGAAAGATTGATTCCAGAAGAAGTAACCGCATCTTCTTTCATATACGAATAGCGTTTGGTGGTATGTCCTCCTTGTGCATCATAGGAATTTATTTCTTTGATTCGTATGCCTCCAAAAGGGATATTAGTAACTTCTGGTTCTGATGGGGGATTACCAGAATAGTATTTTAATGTTACACTTGCCACCGCCCTTGGGGTTCTGTCTGGATTTGAAGGAGCAGCAATTCTTTCTAAGGTAAGCACTAATTCATAATCTCCAGGCTCCAGAGTATATAATGTTTGATCCTGTTGTTTGGTAACGGGTTCCAGTTCTGCAGAGGCAGTTTCAAATTTATAGTTACATATCCCTGCTCCCGGACAATTCTTGATCGTGCCTCCTATTTTTTTGAGCTCTACCAGTGAGAGAGAATATCCCATAGAAGAATGTAGATAGTATCCAAAACTAACCTTAACACTGCCATCAGGAAGTGCTTTTGGTGTAAAAGGAACCCTAATCGTTTCATTAATATTATCGTTTATTGGATAGGTATCTGAAGTGATCGTTTTATTTATAGCCATATCGAGGCGAGCTTCACTACCTACTTCTCCAGTATCTAGTTTTCCATACACTTGGTTTTGTTCATAGATAAATTCTGAATATCCTTGAGTAGGGTAATGTATCTTTTTTAAAGCCCCTTCTTGAGTACTTGCAAAATCAGAGGTTCGATTTGAATTTTCTGAAATTAAACTCCCAGTAGTATTTGTATTACCACTATAATACCCCCAATAATCTTGTTTATAATAGGCAATATCAGAAGTAGGATTTCCATAATACTCGAATCGGTAGTACTCTTGTTGAGGGGTATTTGTTTTTCCCCTGCTTATAGTAGTCAATAGTTTCCTTGTAGCAGTTTTATCAGTATAGTTTAGAGTGTACTTCATCACCTCTTGCCCTATACTATTTTTTATTGTTACCGCATCCAGTGATGTTGGATTTTTATTGATATTGACTGTCGTATACGTAGAATAATCAAAAGTTACCGTTTCAGATGGAGTAATGATCTTATGTAATAAAAGCCCAAAGGTTTCATTATCTGAGGAAGAATGAGAAACATTATTTAGGTTTCGCTCATTGATACAACGCTGATATTCTGGAGAACC
>NZ_VLNR01000135.1 GCF_007489275.1 Aquimarina algiphila | reverse complement strand
TCCTTTTAAAACCTTGAGTATTTTATCGTAATTTGCTTGAAAGTTGTGCATATGAATTATAGTGTCGTAACTACAATTTACTGCCTTTTAGCAGTTTGCGCAACTTTTTCTAAATGCACAACGGGTTTATGTAATAGTTTTCTATAAAGATGAGGAAGTAATAAAAGAAAAAATACTACGAAAGACACTTTCTAATAGGGTCTGTAAATTAAACTCTGTCTGTTGTTTCAATTCCTCTGGGGCTAGCCCCAGAGGAATTGGTGTTTAACATCAGGGGTATCCGCTCCCCAAATTTAATATAAAGTTGTTGAACAGTAAGGCTCCAATTGTGTAGAGGGTTCGTCCATTTCTTTTCTATGTTCTTTGTAGCAAGATATACAAGTTTCATTAATGCCATATCACTTGTGAACGCCCCTTTGGTCTTGGTCACTTTACGCACTTGGCGGTGGAACCCCTCAACTGCATTTGTGGTATAGATGATTTTTCGAATTGGTTCGGTGTACTGGAAGTACTGTGAGAGCTGCTCCCAATTGCGCTGCCAACTCTCGATAACCACTGGGTATTTAGCACCCCATTTCATTTCCAGGTTCAACAGTTGATCTTTTGCCACTTCTTTGCTTGTTGTCCGATAGATTAGCTTTAAATCGCGCATGAACTCCTTTTGATCTTTTGAAGCAATGTATTTAAGGGAGTTTCGAATCTGATGTACAATACAGAGTTGTACCTGTGCTTTGGGGAACACGCTTAATATCGCATCGGTAAAGCCCCGAAGGTTATCGGTACAAGCGATAAGTATATCCTTCAATCCGCGATTGTTCAAGTCGGTGAGTACCTGCAACCAAAAATTAGCCCCTTCACTTTCAGAGAGGTACATACCTAATATTTCCTTGCGATCTTCTGTGTTGATGCCCAGAATATTGTAAAGTGCTTTGTGGGTTATCCTGCCATCAACCTTAACCTTGTAGTGCATCGCATCGAGCCATACTATACAGTAGAGCGGCTCCAACGGACGGTTCTGCCACGCTTTTACATCGGGTATGATTTTGTCCGTTATCTGGCTCAGAACAGTATGGGAGATGTCCGTATCATAACATTTCCTTGATATGGGAAGATATGTCTCTGTAACTCATCCCAAGACCATATAAACCGATTATCTTATCCGATAAGTTATCAGCCAATATGGTCTGACGCTTTTTAACAAGTTCTGGCTCAAAGCTGCTTTGCCTGTCCTGAGGCGTATCGATATCGAAAGTGCCAAAACCACTTTTGATGGTCTTTTTACCCCTGCCATTACGTTTGTTGCCGATACTGCGCTCCGATTCATCAAGATGATTTTCCATCTCTGCCTCAGGGGCTTTCTCAATCACATTTTTTAGCATTGGGGCAAAAGCACCGTCTTTACCAAAAAGATTCTTGCCAGACATAAACTGGTCAAGTACCTTTTTCTCGAATGCTGTTTGTTCTTCTTTTTTCATAATTCTGTCTGAATAAAATTAGTACTTAAAATTTATTTCAGACAGAGTTCAATTTACACCCTCTTCTAATACGAAAAACAACAAAATGTTTAATAATAAGTTTAATGTTTTATTTTTCCGATAAAAGTAATAGTAGTTCCTTTTTTAGATTCTATAATTAATGTGCTTTTTATTTTTTCTGCTCTTTTTTTTATGCTCAGTATTCCGTATTTATGTTTTAAATTTTCAATTGTATAACCAATACCATTATCTTTAAGTTCTATTTTTAATGTATTGTTTTCTGTTATAGAAAAATAAAGGCTAGTGAAATTAGCATTTGAATGCTTTAAAGTATTAGTCATAGCTTCTTTAAAGATTAATGTTATTTGCCTGTTCCAATAATTAGGTAGTTTATAATCGATTTTGTTTTTATCAATATTTACTTTAGAAATAAAAGAAATTTCAGAAAATTGAAATAAATTATTTCCAAAATCAGTTAAATGAACAATAAGTTCTTTTAACTCATTACTTTTAACCTCAACTGACCAAATAAAATCTTTAATGTTACTATATAAATCTTTAGATTCTTTTTGTATTTGGTTAATTTTTTGAATTGATTTTGAATTTTGTATTTCTTTATCTTTAGCAATCAAATCAGAAAGAATACTGATACCTGCTAATTTATTGCCTAATTCGTCGTGAAAATCTTGAGCTATGTTTTTACGAACATTAGTTATTTCTTGTTGTAGATTTTTAGATTCAATTATAGTGTTTCTTAAAAATTTATTTTTATCATTTATTTTTTTTAATCTTAGAAAAAATAAAACTAAACAACATAAAAGACAGAGGGCGTAAAACCAAATAGTTTTATACCATATTTGAGTTATTTTATGTGTAAATATTTTGGAATAAGACCAATTACTTAATGGATTTCTGGCTCTAAATTGAAGAGTGTATTTTTTAGGTTCAAATTTAGATAAATCTATATTTGTCTTTATGTTTTTCCACGTGCTTTTATTTATTTTATATTGCTTTGTTACATTTTTTTCAGAAAAATCTACTACGTCTATTAAAAAATTATTATTTTTTTTAGAAACAATAATTTTTGGTGGGTGTATTGGTTTAAAAGCTCTAGAATTATTTATACTTACTACTCCTTTGTTTCCTGCAATCCAAATGTTTTTTTCGTTATCTTCTTTAACTTTAGAAGTAAATGAAGAAGGAAAATTTGGTTCTTTACTAAAGTTGTAAAACATTTTATTTTGGTATATAGAATACCCTCTTTGGTGAGATATCCAAAGAGTATTTTTATGATCTAAAATAATATCATTTATTTTTGCGCTAGATAATCCGTCTTTTTCACCAAATTTTATGGTACTTTTTTGTTTAATTAAATATAGGGAACTACCCGCAATAGCCCATACACCTTTTGGACTATTAACTATTTTATAAACAGGTAGTAATGGATTATTACTGTCGATAATTATTTTCTTTTTATACTTTCCATTATACAAATTATATACTAGTATACCATTATTGGTGCTAACCCAAAGTTCATTATCTAAATGAATTATAAAATTATAAATTATTACATTTTTATCTACAGTAATATAATTTCTTTTGCTATTTATTTTATAATCAATAAAAAAGGTCTTGTTTTTAAAAATAATCCCATTTATTTTGTTCACATTTAGGTTGTCGCTAAAAAATAAAAACCCATTAAATTTAATTTTTGTATTATTTTTTCTCTTGTATTTAATATTAATTTTATTGGTATTCTTAAGATTATCGTTAAATTCTGATGCATCTCCGGGAAGTAATATATTTTTTGTTTCTTTTTTTTTTTTGTTAAAACTAGCAAGACTTTTAAGCGTAAGAAAAAAAATATGCTCAGAATCATTGGTATTAATATCAAAAACATGATTCTTAGGTAAGATTTTGTTAGTATAAAAATTATCTTCTTTACTAATTTTATATATTCCATCTGCCTTAGAAGTAACCCATATATTTTGTTGAGAATCTTTATAAACATCACTAATTAATATACTATTAGAAGCAGAAAAATTATCAGATAACTTTATCCATACAGCACTATTTTTGTCATATAAGTATATGTAATCATTTAATGAGTCATAGTCATTTACTACAAAAACATCGCAATAATCTGTTTTTAAATATCGGTGTATTATTCCGTTAACAGGAATTTTTTTTGTTTTAATTATTCTATTATCATTAAAAATACTTAAAGTGTTATTTTCGGTAAAGTAATATTCAGTTTCTGAGTATTTTCCAAAATCATTAATTTGACGATTTTTTAAAAAGGGATGAGATAATTTAAGCTCTTTGGATTTTAGATTGTATTGGTAAAGTCCATAAAATAGTTTTTTATCTGCCTGTTTGTTAAAGCCTCTGTAAAAGTATGGAGTATTATTAATTACTTTAAGTGTGCTATAATTATAGCTATTACTACCAGATTTTACATTGTAATTTATTTTAGGGATTCCATTTTTTGATGTTTTAAATACAAATTGAGATATGTGAAACTCAAAATTAGAACCTCTTTTGTATACAGAATGAATTCCATTATTAGATGCAATTATGTCGTTATCAACGGGTTGTGCCGTTTGGGTTTTTTTTGATCTAAAAGCTTTATTAATAATTATAGGCTTAATTATAGAGTCTCTTGTTATAAAATGTAATCCACTTTTCCATACAGCTAGTACAAGAGTATCTTTCTTATAAGTATTTATATCAATAAAAAAATCAGAATCAACAATATGGTTGTGATTAAAAACAGTGAAGTTTTTACCATTAAATTTTACCAAACCGTTATCAGTTCCAATCCATACATAACCATGATTGTCTTCGTGCACTTGGTAGGTAAAGTCATGTGGCAAACCATCCTCAACAGTATAGTGCCTAAACTTTATTTGTGAGGAAACAAATAGAGGAATTAAAATAAATATTCTTAGTAATAACAATTTTGTAAAAAATAAGCTGCAAAATTAACGAATCTAATTTATAAAAAACCACCCATTTTGGGTGTTTTTTTGCTTTTGTGTAAGCTTTATTTTTGCAAAAAAAATATTTTTAACATGAAAACACCCAATTTTTTCCTTATTGCATTATTGCTATTGGTAATAACATCTTGTTCCAAAGATGATGAACCAGTAGTAAAAAGTAAATTAAAAGAGCTTACATCGTTTGTAATAAAAGATATAGAAGCCACAGTAGATGAACAATTAAAAACAGTGGCAATTACCTTGCCTGTAGGAACAACAGTTACAGCTTTAAAAGCTACAGCAGAAATATCAGAGAAAGCAAGTATTAGCCCAGACCCAACAACAGCTATAGATTATAGCAATCCAGTGAAATTTACAGTAA
>NZ_VLNR01000134.1 GCF_007489275.1 Aquimarina algiphila | reverse complement strand
GAATTTCCAAAATATTTAAAATTAGGATTTATAAAACTGTACGGTCCAGATTCCAGAATGAATAATCTTACGATTGATCAATTTTCTATGGCAGATATGTTTTACTATAGTTGGTGTAAGACAAGGAATAGTAAAGAACTCAATAGGTTGGTTTCCATTTTGTATTTGCCAAAAGGCAAAGTTTTTTCCCGTAAAGAATTAGATCATTCTATATATGTTAGGTTAATGCCTAGAGATAAAAAACTATCAGTAGTATTGGCATATATAGGGAGTAGACAGTTGCTAATCCAAAGGTTTACCCATGTGTTTAAAAACTCATCAGGCTCAGGGAAGAATACTTATAACTCCTTTGATAAAATTGTGTTTAATATGGCCAGAAGTGAAAATCAACCTTTTGGACCACTACCTAATACCAAGGAAGCCAATCTATATGATTTTATGAATATCCTTGACGATGAGTTAGCGGATCAAAAAGAATTTACACGAAAAAATGGATGAACGTTTAGATTATAATAAGGTTAAAACATATTTGGAGTCTCTTGCTTCTTATTGTACGGAGATCGATAATTTTGTTGGATATAATGAGCAGGAACTACATGATAAATTAAACACAAAACGTGGGATACAGGGAAAGTTACTTACGATTTTTAAATATGAAGGAGTGCTAAATGGTAATGATCAACGTACACTTGCAGGAAGGGTTATCCATTTTGGAATAGTACAATCAATATCTAAAGCGGATGACTATGCTTTAGAATCTTCGACCATTGCGGATTGTGAACGAGTTGGTTTCAAAGTGCTTAGCCGTATTTATTATGACAGTAAAAAACCAGATTCCCAATGGTTGTATAAAAATTTTGATCAAAATAATGTTGAATTCAATGAAATTCGATTAAAATCCAGTCTTGGATTAGTGGGTATGGAATTTTCTCTGACCTTAAAAACCAAACAACCATTGACTATAGATGTTAATGATTGGAGTGATATAGATTCCCTTTAATCCGTTGTCCTTTTTTTGATTCTCCTCTAATGGCATCTTGCATAAAAAAAGATGCCTTTATCTGCACAACAGAAAATCATCCGTCAGAAAGAAGCTAAAATAGGAGCACATGCTGCCCGTTTGGCTACTCGTTATTTGCATAAAAATATCAATCGGGCTTTTGATGTAAAAAACCGAGGTGGTGTTTTTCAAGGTAAAAAGATAAAGCCTATGCTTCGTGCCAGTAAGGTACGTCCCAAACTAGGAGAGTATGTATTGTTAGGTCTTGATACTACCTCCAATAAGTATGCTTTTATGCATCATTATGGTTTTGAAGGAAAACGGGATGGGAGTTTTGTTCGCTTTTCCCATAACAGGTTTAGTAAAGAATTTACAAATCGGGAATCCCATATTCTTAATGTTCGTGATCGTTCCATTTTCAAGGATGTTTATAAATCCAGTGGTGCGATAACGTATTTGGCTAAACACTTGGCTGAGACCAGAACCGAATCTTTTCAGGCAAAATTTAATAACCTCATTGTAACGCTTACTCAGGATGAATAATAATGCTCCAGAATTAAAATTTAAAATAAAGGTAAACGGTAAGGAAGTTGAAAATACATTTCTCACGTTTAAACGTGAATACTTTAAGGCAAAAAGGCAACTGGATAAAAGCCCTATTGGTTCTGATAATTGGAAGGAAGCGGGGAAAAACCTCGCTCAGTATAATAAGCTGATGGATGATGCTGAAAAACAGCAAAAAGAATTTATTGATCAAATGAAATCAGATGAAGAAGTGGTTAATGATTTCACGGATAGTGTAGGTTCATTATTTACAGGATTTAAAAGAGGGAATTATAAGGAAATAAAAGCAGGTTTTAACGGAATTGCAGGAAGTATTAAGAGTGTAGGAAAGGCTGCGTTATCCTTACTCGCAAACCCTGTGGTTCTTGCTGCTACCGTTTTGGCAGGGGTTGGTTTAGCAGTTAAAGAATGGTCAAAGTATAATAAAGAGGTTTGGAAATCAGCCAAGCTTACAGAGCAGGTGACAGGATTGGTTGGTGAGCAAGCGCATGAAGTTCGATTACATGCACAAACCATTTCAGAAGTTTTTGATCAGGATTATAAGAAGACTCTGGAAACCGCTAATGTTCTGGTTAAAAAATTTAAGATCAGTTGGAGTGAAGCACTAAATACCATAGAAGAAGGATTGATAGAAGGAGGGGTGGTAAATGAAGAGTATTTAGAGAGTCTAAATGAGTTTGCTCCATTTCTTGCCGATGCAGGGTATAGTGTAAATGACTTTAAGAATATTATTGCTACAGGTTATGATTTGGGTGTGTTTAAAGATAAGCTTCCTGATGCGTTAAAAGAATTCCATTTGGCAATGACTGAGCAGACAGATACGACTAGAGATGCTTTGGATAATGCATTTGGGATCTCTTTCACCGATAAACTGTTTAAAGGCATAAAACAGGGAACGGTTACTACCAAAAAAGCATTACAGGAAATCATTAAGGAAAGTAAAAAGTATGGTTTAAGTGTACAGCAACAACAGCAGTTAACAGCAGATTTGTTTAAAGGAGCTGGGGAAGATGCAGGAGGAGCTTTAAAGATTTTTGAAGCAATTAATAAAGCATTGGCAGATCAAACCATTGTACTCACACCTCTTCAACAAATGCTGAAAGAAACCGCAGACGCTCATCATGAGCTTGCTATAGCAAAAGATGAGGCTTTACGATCTGATGATTATGTTGCTTTTGCAGGGGAAATGGATTTGGTATGGACGAAGATTCAAACCGTTTTTTATAGTGCATTGGGTGGTATACGAGGAGCTTTTACAGATTCAAATAAATTTCTGGCAAAGCAAATAGTCCTATTCCTCGCTACAACAAAGGCAATGCCCAACATTGTTAGAAGTAATTTTAGATTAGTGATCGGTAGTATCAAAGAATTGATTGGGGAGGCTTTTTCTTTTGGGGATATATTTCAAAAATTGATTAGCCTTGATTTTGATGGTGCCAAAAAAGCAGCCGATAACTATAAGAAAAATGTAAGTAAATCTTTTGATGATGTGAAAACTTCTGCTTCTGGTATTGTGGATGAAATTAAAAGAATACGAGAAGAGGCCTCAAAAAAAGTAGACCTTGAGTTTGAATCCCGAAAACAAGGATTTGTTGATAAAGCAAAACTAGAAGAACAACAAAAGGCAGAGGAAGAGTTACAAAACGGAAGGTCACATATCACCCGTAAGCAATTAGAAGAATTACGGAAACGATTACAAAAAGAAAAAGAATTCAGGGATCTAGTGATTCTAAATAGTAAAGGATTATTAGAGCAAGAAGAGGCTGCGTTTCAGGAGCGTTTGAAAAAGGCAGGGTTATTTGGTAAGAACAAAAACCAAATGACTGCTCAGGAGCTTAAAGCTCTTGAGATATTAGAATTACAGCACCAAACCAATATCGCTAAGATAGAGAATGAGGCTATTGCTGATCATATTGAAAAATTAAAAAAGCAATATGAACGCGATACACTTCTTAGAGAGACCGACCATAATAATCAGATAGCAGCATTAGAAAATATAGAAGAGGCTAAAGCATTACTTAAAGGTACATTGTCGGATAAGGAGCTCTCTGAAATTAAAACTTTAAATGATGCAAAAAATGCATTGCATAGGAATTTTGAACTATCAGAACTTGATCACAAAGCTGCGTTTTATAAAAAGCAGATAGACCTAATGACCTCCCTGTTATCCGGAGAAGAGACAGGAATAAACCTTGGCGATAAATTACTTACTGATGAGCAAAAAGAACTTCTGAACCAACGATTAGACGAGGTAAAACTTAAGCTTTCAGAAATAGGTGTAATAAAAAATGAGGAAGAAGAGGATCCTGAGGTGGAAGGGTTAAAAGGAGAAGTAGATATTTTCGGTTTCACTATTGATGATTGGGAAAACACGTTTGAGAATTTAGATACTGCCAAAGATAAAATTAAGGCAGTCGAAATGGTCGTTGGTGCCTTGCAGAATGTTTGGGGGATGTATAGTGATTTCTTAGCAGCTAATGAAGCCAAACAATTAAAGAGTTTTGAGAAGAACAATGATAAAAAGAAAAAGGCTTTAAAGAGGCAATTGGATTCTGGGGTTATTGATCAGGAAACCTATAATAAAGAAGTTGAAAAACTTGATCAGGAATTAGCGAAAAAGAAAGCTGAAGTTGAATACAAACAAGCCAAAAGGGAACAAATCTCTACTCTTTTTGGAATCGCCGCAAATACGGCTTTAGGGATTGCAAAAGCTTACGCATCATCTCCTCATACTTTAGGTATGCCCTGGACTGCATTAATAGGTGCTATGGGTGTAGTACAGGCAGGATTGGTGTTAGCTAAGCCATTACCAGATAAAAACAATTATGCAGAGGGAGGATATACACAAGGTATTGGGTATTTGGATGAGACTGGACATGAGGTGGCAGGAACTGTACATGCAAATGAATATGTGATACCTGAGTTTGTGATGAATAGTACAGATCCTGCAATTCCTCAAATTATGGAGTATCTGGAGACCAAAAGGAAAATGAAGCTTGGCAAATTTGCTGAAGGAGGATTTACTACTACGCCACCACCAGAATTTAAAGAAGAACGTCAGGATACTACAGATATCGAAGAGAAGGATCCTTATGAAGCAATGACACTATTTTCTTCTGCTGTCAATAGGTTATTAGATGAGGGGGTGACCGCTGTCTCTCTTATTGGCGATGATGAAATACAACGTTTTGATGAACGATTGCAAAAAATAAAAGAGTCCAGAAATAATGCGAAAAGACAATAAATAATGGCAGATATCAATTTTAATTATAAGGAAGGTGAAGCGTTTCCTCCTGCACAAATAGTATCAATTTCTCCGGGGTTTACGGATACTCAAATAATAGTTACCAAACCGAACTGGA
>NZ_VLNR01000133.1 GCF_007489275.1 Aquimarina algiphila | reverse complement strand
TACAAGTTATTTAATACACACACTTTTGGGGGTGGGTCAATTTAAACAAGAATAGGTGGGTCAGTTTAAATAGGATTTACTGGGTCAATATAATAGGAATAGGTGGGTCAGTTTGGCAAGAATTTCCAGACTTACAAAATACTTCTAAAGAAATGGACATTGCGAACTTCGAGATTAATATTAAAGCATTTGTAACACGGCCTGTGATATTAAAAATAGACATCGACGACAATCGAGAAATACCAATTACACACGAATTTGATTTTTTTAACTTCTTAATAATTGGAGAAAATGAAAAAAGTGTCCCGCTAATTGATTACATCAATGAATTTCGCATGGAGGTAAGTCGGCAAAATAAAATGAATGAAAAAATCACAAAACGCTTCGAAAATGCGCGAGGAGTTCGATTCAATCGCCAAACAAAGGAAACAACAAAAATAGAAGGAATAACTATTACGGCACGGTTAACTAAAATAGATGCTAGCAAAAAAAAGCAATTCACTTTAGTTGATAAAGTTTGGCTTATCATGAAATCCATTTTCGATGAACGAACATTTACATTCTCGGAAAATGGTTTTATTATAGAACGCAAGAATTGAAAAAAAAGTTGTTTTCCAAATTAAAATTTTACCTTTGTTTTAAAGAATTAATGGCAGATAAAGCATTTATAACATCCGAGATATTAAAGTGGGCTAGACAGTCCGCCAAAATCTCTGTAGAAGATGCTTCCAAAAAAGTTTCTGTATCACCTGAAAGGTATCTGACTTGGGAAGATGGAATTGATTTTCCGACAATTCGACAAGCAAAAATATTGGCAAATAGTTTTAGGAGACCTTTTTCACTTTTCTTTTTACCTGAAATTCCAAAAGATTTTCATCCACTTCAAGATTATAGAAGAGATGACTCACAGGAATTAGATACTGCTTCGTTATTTATAATTAGAGATGTCCAAGAAAAACAAAATTGGATTAGTGAATTATTTGAAGAAATAGGAGAAAGTACTCTTCCATTCGTTGGCAAATATTCAATAAATGATAACCCGGAAGTTGTTGCTAAAGACATATTGAATACTTTAAAAATTAATCCTAACGATTATAAAAAAACGCCAATTATAGAATGGATTGACAAAGCGGAAAGTGAAGGAATATTTATATCTCGTGCAAGTTTCTTACACTCAAGATTAGTCCTAGACAGAGATTTAATACAAGGGTTTGCAATTGCTGATAAATATGCACCATTTGTTTTTGTAAATTCAAAAAATTGGAATGCTCCGCAACTTTTTACACTTGTTCACGAATTAGCTCATATTTGGATAGCAAAATCAGGTATATCAAATGAAGTAGATATTGATTTTAACGATAAAGTAAAATCAAAATTTCATCCAGTAGAATTATTTTGCAACCAAGTTGCAGCTAATGCATTAATGCCAAGAGAATTAATTACACAACTTGGTAAAGATACTTTTGATTCAAACAATAAGATTTTTAAGCAAGCAAAAGAACTTGGTATAAGTTCGTTTGCCTTATTAGTTCGAGCTTTGAACTTAAAATTAATTTCTCAATCTAATTACAAGATTCTAAAACAAGATGCTCAAGATGAGTTTGAGAAGTTTTTAGAAAGAGAAAAGATTAAAAAAGAAAAACAAAGAGAACGAAAAGGAGGTCCAGATGCTTATCTGCTTCGTCTAAATAAAAATAGTAAACTCTTTACCAGAATTGTAATGGATTCTTTTAACAATGGTTCATTGTCACCTTCAATAGCAAGTAGTCTGCTTAACACCCGGATAAATAAGTTCCAAAAATTTGAAAAACTACTTGCCTAATGTTTAAAAATGAAAAAGTAGTTTACTGTATTGATGCTAATATTCTTATTCAAGCTTGGCAAAAATATTACTCACCAGAAATTTGTCCATCATATTGGGAAGTTTTAAATAGTTTGGGTAAAAAAGGTGTGATTTTTATTCCCGAATTAGTTTACGAAGAAATTGAGAAAGGAGAAGACAATCTATTCGAATGGCTAAAGAATAGCGATATTCCAATTAAAAAAATTGATGGAGAAGTAACTAAGTGTCTTAAAGACATATATTCATCAAATCCCAATCACAAATATTTAGTTTCAAGCAATGGAATTCATTCAAAAGCTGACCCTTGGGTAATTGCTCATGCAATGAAAGAAAATGCAATTGTCGTTACAAAAGAGAAAAAAGATTTTATCAAAAAACAAACCAAGATTAAAATCCCTCACGTATGTGATAATATGAATGTTAGTTGGATAGATGATTTTGAATTTATAAAAAGTTTGAATATAAAATTTATTTGTAAACCAGAATAAAGCGAGTGGCTAACAATGTATAAGAAAACATAGGGCTTTTAGGATTAACCCAAAGGTCTGTGCTTATTTGCAAAGTCGACAACTATAAAATTTGGCGTTTACGAAAAATGATAAAAGCAAAATATTTATATTTGGCTAAGTACCAATCCGAAACGTATTGCTTAATACCTTGCCCTACGTTTCTTAACTAACATTATGGAAGCAATTTTTGAAATTATAGTTATCTTGATCTTCTCCTATCCAGGAGCAGGTTTTAGATGGTTCATTTCGAGATTTTGGAAATCTAAAAAAACATTCAAAGATTTTTTAAACGATGATTCATATATGAATGGAATAATTGGTATATTAATACTTTCTGCACCTGTAATTATATATAATATGATTTAACCCCTTAAGAGGGTAACATTTTTTTAATTTATGACACAAATGTAAGATAAGTAGTTATTGCTTATGGATTAAAATATTTATAACTCATAAAAACAATATGAAATGAAGAAATTAAAAAAAGAGTTTCAAAGATCACAATCTACTTTAAATGATTTTAAAGGTTTTGGAATAGATAAACTAATTTGCATCAAGGGTGGATTGAATCAAGGAGGAAGTATATGTAACTTAAATTTGAATCCAAGTGAAAACACCGATGATTAAAAATTAAATAGATAACAATTTATTACTTCCACTGTAAAAAGCCCGACTAATAACCGGGCTTTCTCAACAACAATAAAACACACTTTTACAGCGAACGAACAATAAGTTTAGGTTGCAAAGGCTGAGCCTTTTTTGTAGAGATTTTCTTTACTTCTTCTGAATCTCTTATAAGCCTTTGATGATATATACTATATTTGAGCATAGGGATTTCATTATATCTATTTTTACGTGCTACCAGGTAGTTATCTCTATAATCTTCGTTTGGTTTCTCTACTTGTAGTATTACGTCACCGTCAAATTCAGAATCAGAACCGCCATGCATAGTTTTGCCTGTAGTTCTCTGGAAAATCAAAAAGAATAGTGGCTAAAAACAACGAAACCCCTTTATAAAAGAGGTCTCATGGGTGTCGGGTAGAGAGGATTCGAACCTCCGATCTCTGGTCCCCCAGACCAGCACTTTAACCGGACTAAGCTACTACCCGTTTTTACTTAATTACTTCTAAAAACCAGTTGTTTTCAGTGCATTTAAGTTTTAATAAAAATTCATAAAATTGTTTGAAAATTAATTCGATTCTATTTTTGTGATTAAAAAAGCACAATGAATTGTTAATTATAGAAGAGCAACTTCAAAAGGTTATTCTATAAAAATCGAAGTATATATTCAAGGCGCAAATATAAATATTTAGGTTTAGATAAATATTAAAAATCCAAAAAGTCTAAACAGATCTATGACATAATAAAAAAACTAAATTAATGGCTCGATTGTAGTGATTGTTCTTAAAGAAGTTTATAAGTATATAAGCGTTTTGAGCATATAATGCCACCGATAGAAATCTCAATCAACACAAAAAACAATCACTTTTTTATCCATGTAGATTAATTTATGGTCTATAAACAAGATAAAAAAATAAATAGGCATAAGATATTCTAATTCATGTCAAGTCTCTTGAGTTTAAACATGGCAGACACTAGTTAGCAGAATATTAAATGAACACTATCAATCAACTCATTGCTATACATGAACTATAATTCTTTATTGAAGTTTTACCAATTCTAAATGTATTTTTATTTTGCTTCCAGAAATTGTAGCATATATTTTGTCTTCTTTTTTTCTATATTTTATTTTATTAGGAGAATCAAGTTGCTTATTAGGAAAATTACGTGCATTATTTTCGCAAATAAATTCATGGGCGTTAGAACTTGTCATTTTAAATGAAGAAGGTTTAGTTTCGCCCTGTAATTGAATTTGAAAATTCCAGTGATTATCTAATTTTATAAGCCCAAATTTTTCTTTTTTTATTGTATCCCCATTTTGTACTGTAAATCCTAATCCAACATACTCGGTTTTACTTTTTTTATCCCAATTTTCAAACATTTCTTTACCAACCTCCTTAGTATTGATTTTCCATGTACCCAACAACCAATCAAAATTATCCGCTTCTTCAGTCAACTTAGGAGTATCCTCACTGATTACCGATTCTTCTTTTTTATTTTGATTACAAGAGATAAGTAAAATTGTAATCAATAACACAAATGTTTTTTTCATAATTTTTGATTTTGCTATACTATTGATAAAAAGATATTATTAATCTTATCATTTATATTTTTACTTAAAATTAGATGAAATGGATAAGGAAAAATATTTCACCGTATTGCACTGAAAAACCAGTAAAAAACCAAAGAAGAATGTAAAGGTTATTATTGAATACGTCTTGCTTAATTAGAAAAATAGTGTACTAACCCGTTGTGCATTTAGTTAATATTAATTTTTAGGTTGTTTATATTTCTGTTGAATTCAAACCTATTGATATATTGAATAATGGTCATTGCTGTGATCTTTGATAAGATTCTATTTTTAAATCCCTCA
>NZ_VLNR01000132.1 GCF_007489275.1 Aquimarina algiphila | reverse complement strand
TGAGGGATTTAAAAATAGAATCTTATCAAAGATCACAGCAATGACCATTATTCAATATATCAATAGGTTTGAATTCAACAGAAATATAAACAACCTAAAAATTAATATTAACTAAATGCACAACGGGTAACCCTATTAATAATTACCTTTTTGCACAGCTATGTGGGCTTATTTACGCTGATATAGGAAGTATCAACGAACAAGTGAATCTATGGAATGCTAAAAGTCCCTCATTAAACTTGATTGTAGATATCAAAGATGTAGACAGTTTTAGATTTATGGTGCTCTCTAATCAAGATTTTGTTATTGTTGTTTTTAGGGGCTCGTCTAATCTAGCCAACTGGCTGGCAGATTTTGATATTATCCTTACACCATTTGAAAATATGAAAAATAATCTTGTGCATCAAGGTTTTTATTTTAGTGTATTATCAATGTTAGATGAACTTCAAGAAGTAGTTGCAAAACGAAAAAACAATGCACAAAACATGTATATAACAGGCCACAGTCTTGGAGCAGCACAAGCAATTATTTCGGCATTTGCTTGTCCATTTCTATCAGATTTTGTTAGCGTTACTACTTTTGGAGAGCCTAAAATAGGAGATAGTGGACTCATTACATGTTTTAACTCAAAACTACAAAGTTGTCCTCCTTCAGGGCAAAGTAAGCTTTATAGAGTTGTAAATGGTTGGGATCCTATACCTAGCCTTCCTTTATTTTATAAAACTCAATTTTATTACCATGAAGGGTGCTTCTACTTATATGCAAAAAGTGAAGGTGATCATTATGATGTAAAGAATACATCAACACCATTGAATCCAGATCTTATTGACCATTTTCCAATAGGGCAACAGGAAATACTAGAATGGCGTATTAATTACCATGCAATTGGACTTTATATCAGTAATGCACTGGCAAATATTGATAATTCTGTTTTCTAATTAAAGAATAACTTAAATACATTAATAAATATCTAACCTTGATGATTTTGTAAACTCAATTATTTTTTTTCGCAAAACATCAGTAAATACCACTTTGGGGAGTTTTGAAATAAAAACCAAACAGCAAGAATTGATTTTTCCTAAAGGTTTAATGATTAATCCAGAAAACAGACAATATCGAACCAACGAAATCAATTTTTTATTTGCTCTAAACGCAACAATTAGAAGGAATATGGGGATTTCTAAAAAGTCCTATTTAGTAGCGGGAGCAGGACTCAAACCTGGGACTTTCGGGATTATGAGTCCATAGGTTTGTCAGTAGCACTAATTAATCCTTATTTACATATATGAAAATTATTAACTTATGTTAAAATGATTTCAATAGTAAAGCACGCTAATCTTTGTCTTAAAAACAATTTAATTCATTGGTTTTAAGTGGTTAAAAAGGTAGGGTGTTTATTTGCAGTAGTGAGTGTAATGGGATCAACGCTAGTTAATCCCTCCTAGGGGACTTTTAAGGCAATTTTTACCAAAGCGAGACAATATTGTCTTGCTTTTTTTTGTTTGATATTTACACTTCTGTTTCGTTAGTAGAAGTATAAGAAAAGAGCTATTTCTTGGGTAACAATACCTTTAAGTAAAACATATACTTATACAACGAAAATTTTTAAAATGAAAAATATGAAAAATAAATTAACCATATTCTTATTACTGCAATTATTCATCTTCAATTCATTTGCAACAGAAATTGTGATCAGTTTAACAAATGAAAATCAGTTAGATGTAACGCCCACTACTAATGAAAAAATTATTTATATAATAGAAAGCGATATTATCATAACCAAAAATCATAATATTAACAAATCTGTTTCTCTACAATTTAAATATCCCTTCAAATTAAGATTTAATACACCATCCCCAGTAGAGGTTAAAATAAACGGTAAAATAATCTCCAGCAAGTATCGAATTTTCGATAACAATAACAATTCAATAGTTATAGGGTCTTCTTTAATAGAAAAAGTATACCCAGAATGGTTTGGTGCTAAAACCGATGATGACATATCCGATAAAGATGCAATTCAGCAGGCTATTAATTTCACATCAGATAATGGAACAGTAGAATTCGATAATAGTGGTAAATATAGCCTAAAAGACATTAATTCTTCTCCAGTACAAATTAAAATAGAAAAACCTTTAAATATTGAAGGAAAAAATGCAAACTTAGAAATTTCACATAGGGCATTTAGAATAGAAAATACTGACAACGTTACCATAAAAAACCTTCTAATAAAATGTATAGCACCTTCCCTCAATGAAGGAGATACACATAAAGATCATACTGGTAATATCCTTTTGATAAATGCTCAATATTGTAATATTGAGAATGTAACAATAGAGAATGGGTTCGGAAGTGGACAATCAATTTTATTAAAAGAAAGCAGTCATAATTTGATTCGAAACTGTATTATTAAAAATACAAAAGGATATGGTATTCTATTAAATGGTGATCAAAAGTTTTGTTCAAATAATACCCTTAAGGATAACCTTATCGTTAAAACAGGAAGACACGGTATATATTCTCGTAATCACAAAAATTTTGTATCCACAAATAATCAATTTATTGATAATCGACTAGAAGATATAGGAGAACTTTCTAATGAAAAAGATGCTGTTGGTATTGAAATATGGAATAGTAAAAATGATATTATCCGTGGTAATTCTTTAAAGGGTATAGGGAATGAAAAATCTCATATCGGAATAACTATTGGTGGTAAGAGTTCATCTATTATAGTTTCTGAAAACATCATAGATTCATTTCATACTTTTGGAATTGAAGTCGGAACAGCTTCTAAAACAGTACTAGTTAGCAACAATATTATCAAAAATATTAAACGTGATAGTGTTCAATTTACTTCTTCAGGTATAGGAATGGTAATTACAGGCTTAGGAAAAAGTGAGAACGTAAATTTTTCTAATAATCATGTTGAAAATGTAGATGTAGGTATTTCAGTGCAACAAAACTCAACATTAACCATAAAAGGAAATACTCTTTTAGGGAGTGATAATTCTTTAGATGATCCTTATCATAGAGGTATTTATTTTCAAAAAAACGGAAAAATCGATTCTGTTAAAACAGCACCAATCAACCCAGAAGCAGTTATAAGTGATAATATTATACATAATTTTTATTTAGGAATTCAACTTAATTATGATAAAAAGTATAATAAATTAGCATTTTGTAGAGTGGTAAATAATACTATTGATAATTGTAATTGGGGTGTAATAATGTCAAATGCAAACGTAACAATTTCTAACAATACTTTTGAAAATACAGGAGGGAACCGGTCTGCTTCAATAAGTATGGAAAATGCTACAATTTGGACTATATCAAACAACATTTTCAAACAAAATAAATTTATAGGATTTTATCCAGGGATTGTAACAAAGGGGGTTGTTAGTGCTAATGGATACTTAACTAATAACCATTTTATAAATTTTTTAGTTACAACATCAAATCTTAATAATTGGTCTCCGTTAGAAACAGAAAATAAAAGCAATAATGAAGTAAATTCTATTAACTATTAAAAAGCATTTAACACCTAATGTATATAATGTTTTATGAAGTATTGGTTCTGTAATTTATTATATGCAGCCTAATATAGCTAATTCTAGTATAAAAAAGGGTTGGACAAAAATCACCAAAACTCTTAAATAAAAAGTTAATAAAAATTTATTTAAACTATTTTTAGCAAGCTATTAGTAGGGCTTGATGCTCTTTTGCATACTCAGTTATCTCTTCTAAATATTTTGTTAAAAAGTTTAAACCGTGAATGCTTGGGATCACTTTTAAGACAATTTTTACCGAAGCGAGACAATGTTGTCTTGCTTTTTTACATCATACAATATTCTTTAAGAGATTATATGATGTAAACAGGAAATATAAAACAATTTATTCAGATAGCATTTTTAGTATTTCTAATCAATAAACATTTTATTTTAATTCTAAAAAGCCTGGCAATACGAGAGATTTTAAAACCTAATTTGAGAAAAATTGGTTTAATAGAATGTACATTAATCTCCCTAAAAGTAATAAGTTAATTAAATATCCAAAATTGTACTACTCAGGTTTCTTTTTAGAAATGAAGTCATTGTAATGTGTTGATTTTTATTTTTTTAAAAATAAAATGTATATCAAATTACAACATGGAATTTATAAATTTCAGGAAAGTTTTCTTGCTGAGGTATTACCATTAAAATATCTTTAAATGGGATTTAAAAATTACTTGATGATATCTGTTGTTTGATGTTATAGTCATTTTTTGAGTTTACAATATGTTAATATTCATATGATTAACTTATTAATGACAAGTGTTAATATTGGATAATTCTATCATTAAAAAAAAGAGTATTAAAACTTGAAAAAAGTACAGTAACTATTTTGGAAAACAAACCTTTAAGTATTGAAGGAGGTTATATACCTCTTGCTAGTAGACGTATAATATGTAATGTGACCAATATAAAGACATCAAAAATTTTATGTTAGAATATTACAGATTATCAATAATTATTAATCCAAAAATGTTTTTTGTTTACAACACTTACTTTCCAACCCTATTTAAAGTTGTAAAAGAGTTAAGATATTTTTGCTGTAATAGTTTTAGGGTACAATTAATAGGGCTTCATGCCTTAAAACCCCTTCTAATTTTTTGATAGAAACTTTAAATGTTTAAGGCTGTAGATTATATCAAGTAAAAAACTTGTGACTACCTCATTAGTAAATATTGGATTGTATACTGTCTGAGGTGGTTGAGGGAGGTAATCGTTGATAAATATGTTGTAATGGAGTTTTTTGTTGTAAAGAAAGCTCTGGAAAAAAATAAAAATAAATAAAAAAATCTGGTAACATTTTTTTACAAGATACATTAATAGAATATCAGGCAATAATGAATTATTAATACATACCCGTTGTGCATTTAGAAAAAGTTGCGCAAACTGCTAAAAGGCAGTAAATTGTAGTTACGACACTATAATTCATATGCACAACTTTCAAGCAAATTACGATAAAATACTCAAGGTTTTAAAAGG
>NZ_VLNR01000131.1 GCF_007489275.1 Aquimarina algiphila | reverse complement strand
GGGATTTAAAAATAGAATCTTATCAAAGATCACAGCAATGACCATTATTCAATATATCAATAGGTTTGAATTCAACAGAAATATAAACAACCTAAAAATTAATATTAACTAAATGCACAACGGGTTATTGTAATTTAATAAAGTAGGTACTTAAAATTTGTTACTGCTCATACACAAGACTGTTGTGGTACATGTAAAATAGACTGTCAATAAAAGACATCTACAACTAATTTTAAAAATATGAACAGAAGAAATTTCACAAAAAACATTACGCTTACGACGCTGGGATTGTCTTTAGGAACAGAAATAAGTGCTATGTCTTTCAAAGAAACCACAAATAATAAAAAGGCTTTGGCTATAACAATGTGGGAATTTAGTTGGCTGGAACGACGATGGCCGGGTGCAGGTTATGAGGATTGGGATGTAGCACTTTCTGAGTTAAAAGTACGGGGTTATAATGCTATTCGAATAGATGCTTTTCCACATCTTATCCACAAAAACCCAAACAAAGAGTTTGTGATTAACCCACATTGGAATACACAAGACTGGGGAAGTCCTGCTATTACTAAAGTCATACTACAACCCTACTTTATTAACTTCATTAAGAAATGCAAAGAATACGGTATTAAAATTGGACTCTCAACATGGTGGCGATCAGATGAAGAGAAGTCATATAATGTGATTACTACCCCTCAAAAACTTGGCGAGGTCTGGCTATCGGTACTCGATTTGATTGAATCACATGATTTGATGGATCAAATCATATACCTGGACCTAAGTAACGAATGGCCATTAGAAGTATGGACTCCTTTTAAAACCGATTTGGAAGGATGGTATACCAAAGAGTCCGGTCGTTGGATGAGTGAATCCATAGCAGTACTGAAAGAAAAATACCCCGATATCCCATATACTTTTTCATTCACTGGTGAGGTTAACAAAGCCTCCTTAACTAAGGGGGATACTAGCATGCTCGACTTTCTTGAAGTACATATTTGGATGGTAAATGGGAACAATGGTGAATTTTATAAAGAGATAGACTATAATTACGAAAGATTTTCTGATGATGGTTATAAAAACCTTGCTCTAAAAGGAGAAAAACTATATCGTGAAAAAGAAAACTACTGGAAAGATCAGCTTTTAAGGCAGATTCATTGGGCTGCCGAATGGTCTAAAAAGGTCAATAAACCTCTTGTCACTACCGAGTGTTGGGGTATAATTGATTATAAAGACTGGCCTCTTTTGGAGTGGGATTGGGTTAAAGAACTATGCGATTTAGGTACTCGTGAAGCTGTTAAAACTGGACGTTGGGCAGCTATTTCAACGAGTAATTTCTGTGGACCTCAGTTTGTAGGTATGTGGCGAGATCAGTCCTGGCATAATGAATTAACTAAATTGATTAAGGAAAAAACTATTGAAGCAGAGTTGAGCGGTTCGAGCTTACTAAAACGAATTTAGAAAACACATGTGATTATCCGACACTACAACGCAATGTGTATACTTCATAAGTATTTCAAGAGTTTTAGAGCGTCATCACGAGCTTTATTTTTCAAATAGTAACTTGATAAGATTTGAAATACGCAAACCCTTACAAAATTATGTATTGAACATTGTAATCGATACCACGTAAACACGCTATCATTTCAAAAAACATTTTATTTCTTAAAAAAATGCAACTTAGTTGCATTAACAAATGTTAACAGCTAAATTTACCCCCTTATTCTATTCAATAAAAATAGCAAATATGGACAGTAAATTACCTGTAACAGTATTAAGTGGTTTCCTGGGGGCGGGAAAGACAACATTGCTAAATCATGTCCTGCACAATAAAGAAGGTCTAAAAGTGGCAGTTATTGTGAATGATATGAGTGAGGTCAACGTAGATGCAAACCTGGTTAAAAGTGAAAACACACTTTCGAGAACAGAAGAAAAGCTTGTTGAAATGAGTAATGGATGTATTTGTTGCACATTAAGAGAAGACTTGATGATTGAAGTAGAACGCTTAGCAAAAGAAAATCGTTTTGATTATTTGCTTATAGAAAGTACCGGTATTAGTGAACCTATTCCTGTTGCTCAAACATTCTCATTTGTAGATGAAGAACATGGTATTGATCTCTCTCGATTTAGCTATGTCGATACCATGGTAACCGTAGTCGATGCTTTTAATTTCTTTAATGATTTTGGAAGTCCCGAAACATTAATGGATAGAGAACTTACCAATATAGAAGGAGATTATCGTACAATTGTTAATCTACTAACTGACCAGATAGAATTCGCTAACGTTATTATATTAAATAAAACAGATTTAGTCACTAAGGAACACCTTGGTGTATTAAAAGCATCTATCCAAAAGTTAAATCCTTCTGCTCGAATTATTGAATCAAGTTTTAGTAAAATCGCACCAAAAGAAATTTTAAACACAGGCTTATTTGATTTTGAAGAAGCTGAACAGAGTGCTGGATGGATAGAAGAATTAAATAAAAGTGAGCACACTCCTGAAACTGAAGAATATGGTATTAGTTCTTTTGTTTTTAGAAGTAAAAAACCATTTGACCCTGAACGATTCTGGAATTACGTACAAAATAACTTCCCTAATGTAATCATACGAAGTAAAGGTTTATTCTGGTTAGCTTCTAGACCAGAACAAGCTTTAATCTGGGGTCAAGCAGGTGGTTCTTTAAAAGCGGACAGCGCTGGAGTTTGGTGGAGCAGTATGTCTTTTGAAAAGAGAATCAGAAACTTAACATTTATTGAGAATCAGGATCAAATTGAGAAAGATTGGCATAAAGACTTTGGTGATAGAAAAAATGAAATTGTATTCATCGGTCGGGATATGGATGAACAACAAATTAAGTCAAATCTTAACGCTTGTATTTCATCAGATGAAGAATTAAATACTCAAAAATGGAAAGATGGTTATGATGATACATGGCCAGTTGAAAGGGCTTATGCTTTGTTATAATAAAGTATAAAATTAATGCTTATTTAGATGTACTTAAAAAATCCCTGTAGATTTTCTATTCTGTTTGTATCTCTACAATCAGGTATTTAAACGCCAAAAACATAGTACAAGTATAAGCAGTAATTAAGAAGATGGAAAATAAAAAAAGAACTCCAAGAATAGCATCTATAGATATGCTAAGAGGTTTTGTAATGTTGATAATGTTAGTGGATCATGTACGAGAACATTTTTTCACGCACCATCGTGTTGTAGATCCAATGGTTATTGAAGAAACTGGTAGCGGTTTATTTTTTACTAGATTGCTAGCCCATTTATGTGCTCCTGTCTTCGTTTTTTTAACAGGGCTATCCGTTTGGTTATATTCAAACCCAAAAGATAAACCGTCCAGATCGGCAACCGCTTTCTTACTAAAACGAGGGCTTTTTTTAATTCTATTAGAAATCACACTAATTAATTTCTCATGGTCTGCGTCTTATAACACTTTGTATTTGCAAGTGATATGGGCAATAGGCATATGTATGATTTGTTTGGCATTGTTGAGTAAACTTCCAAGAATTTGGATTGGAGTACTTGGATTCATCATTGTTTTTGGGCACAATTTATTAACTCCAATTACATTCGATACTACTGAATTAGGTTATAATTTTTGGACTATTCTTCACGATAGAGGTTATTTAGTAACCGATAGTTTTATAGACATCAGAGTTTCTTATCCTGTACTACCATGGGTAGGTGTAATTTTATTCGGATACTTTACCGGACCATTATATCATCATCATATGGTAGCAGCAAGGAGGCAAAAAATACTAGTATTCCTTGGACTTTCAACTCTTACTTTGCTCTTGATATTAAGGGGATGGAATATCTATGGTGAAACTTTGCCATGGGAGACACAAAATTCAGTCTTAAAATCAGTGATGTCATTTTTAAATTACACAAAATACCCTCCTTCCCTACATTTTTTGTTATTTACTTTGGGTATCGGATTTCTACTGCTTTCTTATTTTGAAAGAATTAATGGTCGATTTTCTCAGGTTTTAAAAGTATATGGTGCAGCTCCTATGTTCTTTTATATTATTCATTTGTACGTTCTTCTAGTTTTTCATGCAATTTTAATCTTTACCATAAATAAAGGTGAAGTTATTCAAGTAAGTCATGTATATCAACTTTGGTTAATTTCGATTATAGTATCTGTTTTATTATATTTTCCAACAAAAAGATTCTCTAATTTCAAACGCTTGAGTACATCAAAGTTGATTAAGTACTTCTAGATTACCTTTAAACGTATTTAATATTTGTAAAATAGTCACAGTAAACCAAACATCTATTGTTAACATGGTATGTCAAAAATCTTGGCTTTAGTATTTGGTCAATGGTATTCATAAACGCTCTATCTGATTTGGGTTAAAAAAAAGGAAATGGAGAAACATTATGGTTATTTTATGTAGTGTATATCTTAAAAGCAAGTAATAAAGTTACGACAGTAAATAAAGACATTGCCTAACACGATAAATATGATCATAACCGTTAAGTGATAAATCGAAAGGTCTTTGTATTTTTGGTAAAGCGCAGTGCTTGCAAAAAGTTAAAGTTGACGATCAATGCAACAAAAATGTCAATACTCTGGCAACATTTTGCTCTGCTATGACACATACATTTAACGTTGTAAAACATTTGAAAAACAAACTGAATGGAATCTGTATTTAGAACTTGGAAAACAAGCAGAGAACTTTATTTAGACTATTTTAATAACTATACTTTAGAGCAACTAAATAAAATTCCGAATGGATTTAGCAATAATCTGATTTGGAATATTGGTCATATTATTGTTGCTCAACAAGCATTAATCTATAAAGATTCAGATTTGGAAGGATATATCCCAAATGAATTATTTGAACTTTATAAACCTGGAACAAAACCAACTGGAAAAACTTCTCAAAATGAGGTAACAGAACTGAAAGAACTATTACTATCCTTAATCAAAAAAACAGAAACAGATTTTTATGACGGAAAATTTGTCAACTATAATGAACGAATGACAGGGACTGGATTTTATCTAACTTCGCTAAAAGATGCTTTTGAATTTAATAATTATCACGAAGGATTACACTTAGGATTCATGGTTAATATTAAAAAATTCATTTAAGAACAACATGTATAAAATATAGCCGTAAGTTTTAAACCGAATAACTAGTGCGTTTTTACATAAATCTTGAGAATAATTAAGATTAGAAATTCGTCTTTATCTTTTTATCAAAAAAGATCTCAAATTAAGGAAACCCGTAAAATCGGTGTACTAATGATTAGTATCTTTATAATAGGTTTTAAAGTTTATAATAAATTTATTTAATATTGATTGTGAAAACCCTTCTAGCACCTTAACTAGAGGGGTTTTATGTATTGTATTATTAATAAATCAATCCAGTGATACTATTAGAAATTATAAAGTCATACAGCTTCTTTACTCTATAACAAACTTTAAAATGATATAAGCTTGATAAGAATAGTACAACCCGTTGTGCATTTAGAAAAAGTTGCGCAAACTGCTAAAAGGCAGTAAATTGTAGTTACGACACTATAATTCATATGCACAACTTTCAAGCAAATTACGATAAAATACTCAAGGTTTTAAAAGGAT
>NZ_VLNR01000130.1 GCF_007489275.1 Aquimarina algiphila | reverse complement strand
GTAACGGATACTAATGCCCTATGAAGTAAATTCCAACGCTCTTTCTCAGTAACGCTATGAATATCATATCCATTTTGGATTAGGAAATCAAATTTTTCAATATCTCCCAGAAACATAGCTCTTGAAATTTCTCTACTCATTATCTTGAATTAGTTATAACGCTTAATGTATAGTTTCGTAGCGGACTTGTCGACAAAGAATTTTCCGCATTGCCCAAAGTTAACAAATGCGCGTGAAATTCCGTTAGGAATTTCCGCCGCTATGAACTTATACATTTTGTTATGCGCCGGCTTTTTTATTCAGCCGGGACTTTGCAAAATTGCCTTAAGCAAAGCGATGATTGCTTGCGAACTGTTTTTTCCAATTCCCGCGATCGCTTTGCGACTTTGGGTTGGACGATAACTCTTACAAAAAAAATCACTGGCCCAAATTCCGTCCGAATCGGGGAGGAGCTCCAACTTTTGAATTGGTAAAAATCTTTGAGAAAATACTCAGACCTTTCCTCCGTAGCCCGTCCGTTTACGTTCTACTTGCGTTTTGCTTTTCAGACCTCCGATGCTGGCGCCTAACGTTTAATATATGTGTCGTAGCAGGGCAAAATGTTACCCTGTTTTTCGATATTTCTGCGCATTGGTTGCTATCTTTTCCTTTTTGCAAGCATTGTGCCATTGTAAAAATACACAGACTTTTCGATTCTTCATCTAGCTGCTATGACATATATATAGTGTTATGGTACGTACCATTTTTACAAGCCTGAACTTAGTAAACAAGCTGCAGTAAAGTGATATCAGATTGCGAATTACTCCGTATTATTTTTCATAATCTCCAGCGATCACTTTGCTGTCTTTGGATTGATCACTTACCAAACTAAAAAATCACAAACCCTTTTACCGTCAAAATTATCGTAATGAGCCAAAAAAAGCGATTTTTCGGCACGTTACTACTCCGAAATACTTCTTTTGAGTGATTTTTTCATCGCTTTTTACTTTAGATCCGATACAAACCACTGAAAAAACTCTCAGGTCAAACGATCGAGGCTCGTCCACAGACAGGTTCAGATTGCGTTTTGCTTTTCAGATAACAAGTATGTGCCCTAACGTTTAATATATGTGTCGTAGCAGGGCAAAATGTTACCCTGTTTTTCGATTTTTCTGCGCATTGGTTGCTAACTTTTACTTTTTGCAAGCATTGCGCCTTACCAAATATATAGTAATCATTCGATTGATCACTTAGTTGCTATGATCACATATATGGTGTTGTAAACAGTTTTTTAGCATCCACAATACATGTCAATTTTTGTATTGAATTCAGTGTCAGTTATTTCGTAGTAACAACCGGCCCCACCGTCCGTTGGCCCATATTTAGTTTTTTCTCCATTCCAGCCATGATCAATGTCCATTGGTGAACTTTTAAAAATAAGTTCTATCCATTGAATTGCACTTTCTCGATTGGTTTTTGGGAGAATTAATTTGGTTGTTTCTCCTCCTGCTTCTTTACATTTTGCTTCTGAGTAACTAATTCGGTATTCAAATTTTTGTTTGAATGCACAAAAATTATCGCTATCAAAGTTGCGTTTTATAAGGTCGAACTTCTCAGAGGATGGTTTATAGTTATGAATCAAATATAAGTAAACAACGTTTTTTGAATAGTTTGACGTTTTTAATTGTTCATTCAATTCCGCAACGTTTGGTTTTTTAAGTTCAAAAGTTTGTGCTATTACAAAAATTGGAAAAATTAGAGTGAATATTGTTACTAATCTCATTTATATAATTGTTTACAACGCCAAATATATGAATCGGAGCAAGGCAAATATGCCAGAACCAATCGATTTATCCGCGCATTTTTATTTCTTATTCGATTTATAAAAATTTAGCGCCTTTGCAAAAAAGAAATAACCTTTTGATCTAGCATTAAATTGCTCTGATTTCATATATAATGTTACCACATGTTTTATTTTAATTCAGTTATATTTTCATCAAACCAAACATCTTCATATCCATTTTTGTCTGTCAAAAACCGAAACCCAATATCAAGTCCAAGATATTTAGTTATCTCAGGTTTTAACTCAATCAAATGCTCTAGGCATAAAGGCTTGAAGAAATCATCTTCATCTGACCATTCGCCACTCCAAATATACCATCCGTCCATTTTTCCATGTTTAGGATGTCGTAGTCCATTCAAAGGCTCAAGTTCAAGATTTGAAGAAATTCCGATAAAAAATTTTTCGTCAATAGGAGTAAAGTCAGAATTATACTTTTTACAAGTCAGTTTTTGCAATTCTATATACCGTTTTAATACTCCGCTTTCTTGATTTTCCATTTTTATCCAATATGTGGTAACGTTTAATATATGTGTCGTAGCAGTGCAAAATGTTACCTGCTTTTCGATTTTTCTGCGCATTGGTTGCTAACTTTTCTATTTTGCAAGCATTGCGTTTTACCAAAAATACAAGAACCATTCGATTGATTACTTAGCTGCTATGATCACATATATAGTGTTATCTATTTTTATTTTGCTATAAACTTATCCACTTTTATAACATCTTTCAACTGTAATTCCCAAAAAGTAGCTTGAATTTTTTTTTCCTTAAAAGGTAGAGTATAATATTCTAAGTCAAAATCCATATCGAAAATCTTTTCCCAACTTTTTTCAATTAATTTTTTTTCCATTTTTGACAATTTATCAAACTCAGTATTCTCCTGTCTTTTTTCAAATTCATTAGCCTCCATTTCAGAATTCGCTATATAAGTTTTATAGCTAAGTGGCCAATGCCATAAAACAAAATCCGATAACAAGATATCTTTTTGATCCTTTTCAATTTCTATTCTATAACCAATAGTTTTTCTTGGTAAATTAGCAGATGCTCTTAAATCCGGTTTTCTTTTATTTGTAGATATAGATTGATACCAAGCCCAAATTGGATATTGACCTTTTTCATCTGGTTTTCCAATTCGTTTATTCATTTGAATTTTCATCCAATCATATCCATCTTTAAAATCTGGTTCTACAAATTGCTGCTTTGCTACTAATATTCCTTTGGTTTGTAATTCATTCCATCCATTTTCATCTTGTATTGTCCAAAGTTTAACTTTCATTTAGTTAATTGTAGATAACGTTTAATATATGTGTCGTAGCAGAGCAAAATGTTACCTAGCTTTTCGATTTTTCTGCGCATTGGTTGCTAACTTTTACTTTCTGCAAGCATTGCGCCATCATAAATATACAAGAACCATTCGATTTAGCACTAAACAGCTATGATCACATATATCGTGTTAGGACACGTTTTTATATTTTAAATTTAACTCACTATCTGTTCTTTCAAACATTCTATTTTGAGAGATAAATTCAAAATCTGTTGCTTTAAGTTTATATAGATCTAATTGCTTTTTGTAATGATTAAATTGTCTAACAGAAAAAGTCAAGTAAAAAACAAAAGGGGACAAAAAGCTAAATTTAGAAAAGTCATAAATCTTAAGTGAAAGATTTGAAAATTCCCAGTTATTTATTTTTAAATGAAGTAAATAAAAACATATTATTCCAATAATAATTAGAATAAGCGAAATAAGAATTCTTGATTCCCATTTCCTCATTTCTTTTTTGTAGAATTTAGTGTTTTTACTTATTTCGTTTTTCTTTGCCATTCATTACATATAATCGTTGCACAAATATAACGACTAACCTCTTGTTAATCAGGTGTATATGTTAATAGTTATTAACTGAAAATGGGAGTATATAGCTTATATTATAAAAATATTTAATATTTTTTTTATAATATACTGTATATTAGTATATTATAAATGTGATATAATCATATATACTATAGAATGAGCAAAAATGTTAAAATCTTTTTATTAAAAGGAATCTCAATTGATTTTGAAAATGACGTAAAAGAATATAATCGTTTACATAGTGTTATAGGATATTTTACAAATTTAAAAGAATTGCATGGTCAGTTTGAAAAGGGTTCAATTCAATCATATTCAACAATTTGTAGTCATATGAAAATGAAAGGTTTTTATAAAACTAAAAATTCTGTAATTAAATTTAAAAGAGTTGTCCATAAGTTTAATGAAATTACAATAACACAAGTGGAAACTAATAAACTATATCAGAAAGGTGATTATATAGATTTGTCAGAAATTTTAAAAAAAGAAGCAAGTGTAATTAATACAAATAAAGCATTTCTCAACTTTTAGTCCAAATGTGTCCTAACGTTGAGTATAAGAAACGTAGGGCAGAGGGTAAGCTCTAACTTTACATTTATAACTAAGCCAAATATAATATTTTGTGTTTATATTCAATATTTGAAACACAAAATTTATATTCTGCGACCTTGCAAATAAATACAGACCTTTAGAAAAGCCAGAATTGCCCTATGTTTTTTATACATTGTTGGCAGTAGTTATTTTAGTTTTTCACCTAGTAACGCTATTTTTTTTATCCATTTTTTTCGCAACTCAATAGTTGAGTTCTTCATAGGAGCGATGTATGTAACTTTGACAGGTTTAATTCCGCAAAACTCTAATGTTCCTTTTTTGAACTGGTTGATAGTTGGACTTTTCATAAATAAGTAGTCATACCATTTAGGTGCATCAGCGGTTATAACTATTCTTGCTGTCTTTCCTTTTAAGAGTTTTTGTGGTAATGCTTTTTTAGGTATGGGTTGATATGTTATTCCTGGAAGAAATATTCTATCAATAAAACCCTTCATTAATGCTGGATAACCATACCACCACATTGGAAAAAACCATACAATATGGTCAGCCTTTTTTATCTTTTCTATTGCATCAATTAAATCAGGTTCTAATTCAGTTCTTTTTCTGTATCCAAATCTTAGATTAGGATTAAAATCTAATTCTGAAATATTAATTTGAGTTAATGTTACATTTGTCTTATTTGCTCCTTCCTTGTATGCATCAGACAAAGCATAATTAAAACTTTCTTTGTCTGGATGTCCGTTTATTATTAATATACTTTTCATTTTGTTCTATGTTTGTAACAAAGAACGAAACAATCAAATTTTCATAAAAGGACATATGTCTAATTCGAAATCATTTTTCTTATTCGACTTAAGTGTCTTTGCGTGATACCCAAATAAGAAGAAAGATAGTTCAGAGGTATTAGTTGTAAAAGTTCAGGTTGATTATTTAATAAATCACGATAACGTTGTTTAGCTGTTTCTTTTTGTAACAAAAAAATTCTTTTTTCCATTTTGATGTATTCTTGTTCAGCTATAAATTTAAAAAGCCTCAACCAATTAGTACTTGATTGTTCTAATTTTAGAATTTCGTCTTTAGAGATAGTTAATAGTTCAATATCAGTTAAAGCTTGAATGTTTTCTACTGTTTTTTCTTGAGATAAAAATGAAGAATAGGCACTTACAAAAGTATCAGAAAAAGTAAAGCAATATGTTACCTCTTCTTGCGATGATGAATAATAGAAAGACCTAAATAATCCTGATATAACAAAACCAACTTCTTTAGATATTTGGCCTTCTTTGATGAAAAAGTCTCCTTTTTTTAATCTTTTAAAGGTAACTTTTTTTTCAAACAAATCAATTTCGTCCTTAGTCAGTATGTTAAATGTTTCTAAATAGTCTCTCATTTTTCTAATTACTGCCAACGTTTAATATATGTGTCGTAGCAGGGCAAAATGTTACCCTGATTTTCGATATTTCTGCGCATTGGTTGCTAACTTTTACTTTTTGCAAGCATTGCGCCACTGCCAAAATACACAGACTTTTCGAATC
>NZ_VLNR01000013.1 GCF_007489275.1 Aquimarina algiphila | reverse complement strand
CTAATCCTTTTAAAACCTTGAGTATTTTATCGTAATTTGCTTGAAAGTTGTGCATATAAATTATAGTGTCGTAACTACAATTTACTGCCTTTTAGCAGTTTGCGCAACTTTTTCTAAATGCACAACGGGTAAGCTAATGTTTTTTTGTAGGGTAACACTCCCTTGTTTTAACGCTATTACACTTTTAATAATTAGAAAAAACGTTAATAGTAACATGATCAAAATTGGAACCATAAAAAATGGACCACCTTCATTAATGCGGCTAAAGAGTGCTGAAAAAAAAGATTCTTTTTGTTGAAGAATAAAAAGTAATGAAATCATAGAATGATGGATTTTGAATTAGACATATCCAAAACTAATTTTTGTTGTGTTACATTTTTTCTTTTTGCGCTTACTTACCTGATTAATGTGATATTTAGCAGAATTACTACTCAATATGAGTAAAATTAGTTCTATTTTGTTAAATACAGCTTTAAAGAGGTTATTCATCTCAAAATTATATTTCAAAACGCAAAAAATACGGATATTGTCTGTTCATATGATTTCCAGAGATTTTATACTTAAAAAAACTGCAAAGCTCCTACTCCACATTATTTTTTGGGTAATTGTATTATTCTGTTATTCCTATTTCTTTGGACATAATAGTGATAATATTAATTATGTTTTCTCATTTTCTCTCTTTTTAATGCCCGTTACTATAGGAACTACATATGCTGTTACAGACATTCTAATTCCAAAATATTTATTACACGAAAAATATGGTCTATTCATATTGTATTGTACATATACTATCATTATTTCGGCTTTCTTTATTGTAATGTCCTTTTTCTATGGTCTATTATTTCTTACCGGATTAAAAATTGGCGAAATGGCTCCGATGACCCAAAGTCCTCTATTTCTTTTTATTGCTGTATATTTTGTAGTCTTTGTAGCTAGTGCAATTAACCTTGTGCAACATAACTATACTTCTATTAGTGCAAATCAAGAATTAAAAAATAAAGTGCTCGAAGCACAGCTTAAACTTAAAGAGCAAGAACTGCATTATCTAAAAATGCAGATACATCCCCATTTTTTATTCAATACACTAAATACTATGTATGGTTTTGCTTTAAAAAAATCAGAAGAAACTCCAGAAATGATATTAAAGCTATCTAATCTTTTAGACTATCTATTGTATCAAGTAGATAAACCTTTTGTTTCGTTACAAGAAGAAATTAATCACATAGAAGATTATCTCGCCTTAGAAAAAATGCGTTTTATGAATACTTTGGACGTTTCTATGAATTTTGATAAGATAGCTCACACTATACAAATTGCACCTATGCTTTTTATTCCATTTATAGAAAACAGTTTTAAACACGGGCAAATTCGCAATCAAAAATTATCTATTATAATCGATTTAAAATATCGTAATAATAAGATACATTTTAATATCAAAAACTCTATTTTAAACACTTCTAAAGATAACGTACAAGGTATAGGGTTGACAAATATCAAGAAACGATTACAGCTGTTATATAAAGATATGCATGAATTAAACATCTCTGAAAATGATGATTGGTATCATGTACATCTCGTTTTAAAAATTACAAAACCCGTATAATGAGCACAAAAATATCATGTATTATAGTAGATGATGAGCCTACCGCAAGAGATATTATAGCAAGCCATTTATCAAAAATTGATACGGTTGACATAGTTGATATCTGCAGTAACGCAATAGAAGCTTTTAATTCTATTAACACTCAAAAAATTGATCTCATTTTTTTGGATATTAATATGCCCGAAATTTCTGGTATCTCTTTTGCTAAATCCATCAATACTAATATCAAGGTTATTTTTACCACTGCATATCGTGAATATGCTATTGATGGTTTTGACCTACATGCTGTAGATTATCTTCTTAAACCTATTTCTTTTGAGCGGCTTTTAAATGCAATTACTAACTATTTTGAAGTTTATCATAAACCTAAAGCCACCAATATAGAAAAAATTCATTCTAACAATTTTATTTTTGTAAGATCAGAACGCAGGATGAAAAAAATAGATTTCCCTGACATCATTTATATTGAAAGTTATAGTGATTATATAAAAATACATTGTACTTCTGGAACCATTATAACGAGAGAAACTATTAGTACTATAGAATCAAAATTACCTCAACAACAATTCATAAGGACACATAGGTCATATATTATTGCTATTTCCAAAATAGACTCTTTTTCTAATGAAGAAATTGTTCTACATAATAAATCTATCCCTATTAGCAGAAACTATAAAACTGAAGTCTTAGGGCGGTTAGAAAGCATATAAGATTCTAATATCCTGATTTTACTCTCCCTTAGAAATATTGTTAATGGCTACTAATTCTTCCTCAGAAAACTGTAACTGTTCTAATGCTATTATATTCTCCTTAAGTTGATTTGCAGAACTAGCGCCAATAAGTACAGAAGTTATTTGAGGTTGATTTAATAACCATGCAATAGCCATCTGAGATAATTTTTGTCCTCTTTCACGTGCTATTGCTGCCAAGCTCTGTATTCTTTTTAGATTACTCGTTAATTTTTCTTTATCCAGATATGTAAAATTCTTTGCTGCACGAGAGTCCTCTGGGATTCCGTTTAGATATTTATCTGTGAGCATTCCTTGTGCAAGAGGTGAAAAAGCAATGCATCCAACTCCATTATGCCCTAATGTTTCTAATAAACCATTTTCTACTTCTCTTTCAAAAATCGAATATCGAGCTTGATGTAATACAAAAGGGACTTTTAAATCTTGTAATAATGCTGCTGCTCTAGCAGTTTCTTCTGGTTGATAATTAGAAATACCTACATATAATGCCTTTCCTTGTCTAACAATATCAGATAGTGCAACCATAGTTTCTTCTAGTGGTGTTTCTGGATCTGGTCTATGGTGATAAAAGATATCTACATAATCTAATCCCATACGGGTAAGACTCTGATCAATACTAGCCATCAAGTATTTTCGAGATCCCCAATTTCCATAAGGGCCTGGCCACATATCATAACCAGCTTTTGTCGCTATAAAAAGCTCATCCCTATACGGTAGGAAATCTTTTTTATACAATACTCCAAAATTCTCTTCTGCAGAACCATAAGGTGGCCCATAATTATTTGCAAGATCAAAATGAGTAATTCCTAAATCAAAGGCAGACCTCAAAATTTCTCTTGCATTATGTATATTATCTACAAAACCGAAATTGTGCCAAAGTCCAAGTGATATAGCTGGTAAGAGCACTCCGCTTTTTCCACATCGATTATAAGCCATTGTTTTATAACGCTCTGGTGAAGCCTGATATTCTTTAATTCCTGTTTTATCATTAATATGCATTATACTTAGTTTTTTTGACACAGCTAATATATAGATAAGTTCGTTTTATGATTCATAAAGAAAAAATAAAAAATGAGCCACCCTAAAAAGAATGGCTCGTTATCATAATTTCCTCAAAACATCTTTCCTAAAACTACAAGAGGATATCAATATAAAATCTATACGTGTAGCGCTCTATCATCTGTCGCTGCTAGTGCAGCTTCTTTTATAGCCTCAGTAAACGTAGGGTGTGCATGAGACATACGTGAGATATCTTCTGCCGAAGCTCTAAATTCCATAGCTGTAACAGCCTCTGCTATAAGATCAGCACAACGTGCTCCTACCATATGTACTCCTAGCACTTCATCTGTAACCTCATCTGCAAGAATTTTCACAAAACCGTCAAGATCTCCACTAGCACGTGATCTTCCCAATGCTCTAAATGGAAACTGTCCTGATTTATATTTTACTCCTGCTTCTTTTAACTCTTCTTCAGTTTTTCCTACTGCAGCTACTTCTGGCCATGTATATACTACTCCAGGAATTAAGTTGTAATCAATATGTGGTTTTTGTCCGGCAAGTGTTTCTGCAACAAAAACCCCTTCTTCCTCTGCCTTATGTGCAAGCATTGCTCCTTTAATTACATCTCCTATTGCATAAATATTTGATGTAGAAGTTTGTAGATGATCGTTCACTTCTACTTGACCTCTATCATTAAGTTTTACTCCTGCAGCTTCTGCATTTAACCCATCGGTATAAGGACGACGACCAACTGATACCAAACAATAATCTCCTTTGAATTCTACAGGGTTACCTTTTTTATCATCGGCAGTAATAACTACCTCTTTGGCTCCAGTTTTTACTTCTGTAACCTTATGTGAGGTATAAAACTTAACTCCTTGTTTTTTCATTGCTTTCTGCAATTCTCTAGAGAGTGCTTTATCCATTCCGGGAATAATTCTGTCCATATATTCCACAACAGAAACTTCTGCTCCCAAACGACGATATACTTGACCTAATTCTAACCCTATTACTCCTCCTCCAATAACAACTAGATGTTTTGGTATTTCTTTAAGTTTTAATGCTTCCGTAGAAGTAATGATTCTCTTTTTATCTATTTTGATAAATGGCAACGTAGAAGGTTTCGAACCTGTAGCAATAATAGTATGCTTAGCTTCGATAGTTTCAACAGTACTATCTGCTTTTGTAATATTAATGTGAGTTGCATCTTTAAAAGCTCCAACTCCTTCAAATACATCAATCTTATTTTTTTTCATCAGAAAATCAACACCTCCTGTAGTTTGATCAACTACTGCCTGTTTACGGGCAATCATTTTTTCAAGGTTAATCTTTACATCTCCAGGAATTTCTATACCATGATCTGCAAAATGCTTTACTGCATGTTCATAATGATGAGAAGAATCTAATAAAGCCTTACTAGGTATACAACCTACATTAAGACATGTTCCTCCAAGAGTTGTGTATTTTTCGATTATTGCTGTTTTCATACCCAGTTGTGCGCATCGAATAGCGGCTACATATCCACCAGGTCCAGAGCCAATCACGGCTACATCATATATACTCATAATAGATTATTATGTTGTGCGTATTAAATTTGAACTAACAAAGTTAAAGTATTAAAAGAAATAATTTTAAGTAAAAAGAAATAATTTAACTAGTATTATATTTTATCAAAAAGCAATATATGTATAGGCTAACAAGTTATACTTTCATCAACATAAATAATGATTAAATGAAAGAATGAGAAAATGAAGCTTTTAAAAACAAAAATCTTTGCTAATTTGCAACTTTATGTATTCTCTTAAAGACCTTTTTATATAAATATGCGTTACTTATCAACTCTTTTCTTACTTGTAGTATTAATTTTATGGAGCTCTTGTCGTAATGATTTTGAATCTGGGCCTAGTACTGGAAATTTACAATTTTCAAATGACACTCTATTTTTGGATACTGTTTTTACCAATATTGGCTCTAGTACGTATAGCTTTAAAGTATATAATCGAACAGACGATGATTTTACGATCCCCACTATTGCATTAGAACGAGGTGAAAATTCTAACTATAGACTTAATGTAGATGGTATTCCTGGAAAATCTTTTGAAGATGTTCAGGTACTTGCAAAGGATAGTATTTTTGTATTTGTAGAAACCACAACCGATATAACAAGTCAAACAACAGATACCGAGTTTTTATATACAGATCGTATATTATTTGATACAGGTGGAAATCAACAAGATGTTGATCTGGTTACCTTAATAAAAGATGCTATATTTTTATTTCCTTCTAGAGATGCTATGACAGGTGAAATAGAAACACTTTTATTAGGTTTAGATAATGAAAATAATGAAATTAGAATTGAAGGTTTCTTCCTAGAAGACGAGCAGCTAAATTTTACCAACGAAAAGCCCTATATTATTTATGGATATGCAGCTGTTCCCGGTGGAAAAACTCTTACTATAGATGCTGGTGCAAGAATACACTTTCATGCCGATTCTGGGCTTATTGTTGCTAATGAAGGTACTCTTGTTATAAATGGTGATGTAAGTACAGATCCCGAACTCCTTGAAAATGAAGTGATTTTTGAAAGTGATCGTTTAGAACCTGGTTTTAGTGATATCCCGGGACAATGGGGTACAATATGGCTCACCGCAGGAAGTACAGGACATAGTATAAATCATGCCACAATAAAAAATGCTACGGTGGGTATATTAATGGATTCTAATGATGGCGGACCAGATCCAACACTTACCATTTCGAATACACAGATTTATAACAGTTCTAATGTCGGTCTTTTAGCTCGCACAGGTAATATACTTGGTGAAAACGTAGTTATTAATAATGCTGGACAAGTATCTCTCAATTGTTCATTAGGAGGGACTTACAATTTCAATCACTGTACTTTTACTAATTATTCTAGTATAGGAAGTGGATTTAGAGAACTTCCAACCGTCTTAATAGATAATAATCTTAGAGTAAGTGAAACAGAAGTGGTTGTTGCTGATTTAATCGAAGCCAATTTTACAAATTGTATTATTTATGGTAACCAACAACTTGAACTTATATTTAGTAGAGTTGACGGTACTGCTTTTAACTATAATTTCAAGAACAGTCTGATTAGATTCGAAGATACAGGAAATCAATTTGCTGATAATGCCTTATATGATTTTACAAATGTAGCATTGTTTGAGAATATCGTATTAAACGGAGAACCTGATTTTAAAGCCCCTTTCGAAAACATGCTCAATATTGGTGAGAATTCTGCAGCAAATGGAGGTGCATCTACTCCAACTTCGGGAACTGATATCCTGGGTAATCTGCGCAATACAACTGCCCCCGATATTGGTGCATATGAAAGTGCCGCTTTTGAAGAAAACAACTAATCATTCTTTTATAATCTTATAGATAATATAAAAGAACCGATACTCTTATAAATTTGTATGGATTGCAATATGAGATTGATATCGATATTATTGAAAAAAGACATCATGAAACAGAAATAAAAAATGTCCTTTAGATTATTATTTAAAGGACATTTTTTTATGTTATACAATACTACTATTCAACAGCTTTAAGAAGTGTTTGTATATGTTGATCGTCTTTTAATGTATTAATTTCATCCCTTGTTTTACCTTGACCAGATTTGATATAAGCATCAAAAATATGGCTAAGATATATTGGAGAAGTATTACCTGTAAAACTAACTCCTGCATGACATGAAAAGCAATTAGCGAGATTATCTACTGCTATTTTTGAAATACTATCTTGAAAAGTCTGGGTAAAGGTTTCCATAGAAACATTTGCGTTATTTAAAGAGCCTCTTGCAAAAGATCCTGGTGTTGCTGCTCCTATTTTATATCCTAAACTTACGATCTTTTCTGCTTGTTCCTTTGGTGTCATATTATCTGTATTAATCCAAATAGAACCATTATAGAAATAATTATTCCATACATCGGTAAGTTTTGCAGCCACACAAGTATTAATATCTTTAATATTATCAAAATTTTCTGGCTCTGATTGGCTTGTTTTCAAAAAACCAGAAGCATTTACAGGAACCCCATATTGAAATAAATCATACGCCATATGGGCTGTCACTGGTGCTTTGTTTGTTGTATCCCAGGTAATCCCTCCTAAGCCAGTTGTTGTCCCTTTACTAAATAATAATTTCTCTGTGGATGAACTTGCTGTATTGGCAGACCAATCATAATTTGGTGCAATATCATTATGCTCAAATGTAGCCCAAATAAACTCAGGATGATTTTCTACAACACCAGTAACATGCATCCCTAACAAAGCCATCTTAGTATTTGTAAAAGTAGCGCCTCCATCTGTGCTCAAAGCAGCAACAGTTGTAAAATAATTACTTTGTTTATCACTGGAAATAGCATTAATATCTACCCATGACACTTTTAACTCTAAAGAACCTACTGGAAATACTTCTAAATTATCTGCAGGCAATGTTCCATCATCTAATTGTTTTTTAAAAATCTCAGCTTGGTTTAACATTATTGGACTAGTATGAATCGAATAATATATAGTAATAGCCTCATTGGTCGCACTATTATATGCAGGATTTGTTTTTAGTATACCATTCGACCCTGCTTGTTCTGTATCTGTTAACACCACATTTGCCCCAGTCTGTTGTGGTATTTTCTCCATTAAATCACTCACTTGAATTATTGAATCCTGATTTAGAAATAAAGGGAGGTTACCATCTGGTTTTGTCAACCATAAAAATTTCTGCCATGACCATTGGTGAAAAATACAATTGGTCGTAGAAGATACATCAAACGGGCTTCCTTTTCCCTCGGCAGGAGCAGATGTTTGACTGTGTGGGAACCAGCTCGATTCACAAGCACAAGTAGTTTCTGTCTGAACTTCACTATATGTGGTTTCAGGCTCTATCTTTTCTTCTTTTTTTTCTTCCTTTTTACAAGAAGTCATACAAGCAGCCCCAATAGCTACTATTATAAAACCATGTAAAATAATTCCTGTTTTGTTTTTCATATTTGGCTGGTTATTAGGTTAGTATTCTTATAAAGAATCGTGTATAACCAAATATAATTATTATATAATGTAAATAAAAGAGGGTAAACACCTGTTTTTTTATGTAAAAAACGTTAACGTGCTCCTATATTTTTATAGAAGTATTAAATGATACTTTATATTTACATAAGCCAACATGAAAATGCTTAAAATGAATACATACATCTTTACATCTGAACGCTTAGGTTTCAGGGAATGGACGCTAGACGATCTAGAGCTCTTAACAGAAATTAATAATGATGATGATGTAATGGAATTTTTCCCCTTTAAGCCATCAAAGCAAGAAACTAAGGCTTTCATTGTACGAATGCAAGAAATGTTCGCTGAAAAAGGGTTCTGTTACTTCCCTGTTGATCTTTTAGAAAATGGAGAATGTATTGGCTTTATAGGTTTATGCGAGCAAACCTATTTAAAAGATCTCGATGTTTTTATAGATATTGGTTGGCGGCTTAAAAAAAGTATTTGGAACAAAGGATATGCTACCGAAGGTGCAAAAGCATGCCTGGATTTTGGATTTCAACAAATGGGACTAAACAAAATCTATTCTGTTGCCCCAGAGATTAATCTAAAATCAGAATTAATCATGAAAAAAATAGGAATGCAACGCATTAAAACTTTTATACATCCTAAATTATTAGATAATGACCGATTGAAACATTGCGTATTATATGAACAACAAAATATTTAACAGTTATGAAATCTAAAATAAAAATAATATTTATAATAATTCTACTCTCTTATTATTCAAATCTTGATGGTATAGCGCAAGAAACTGCTATTCATGAAAAAATTAATGCCGACATGTATGGTAATTTTTCTAAAGCCTTTGAAACATTAGATTACAATTTGTTTGCCTCTATTCATAGTAATGACATGATTCGTATTTCTGGAAATGGTGGAGAAATAAAAGGTGTTAAAACCTACCTTGAAGGATATAAAAAAAGATGGAGTAAACCCAAAGGAAAACCAGCTCTTATTGATTTTAGGTTATTCGAAAGAGTGTATTCAGAAACCCTTGTTTCTGACAGAGGTATTTATAGAGCATCGTATACTGATAATGATAATAAAGTACAATATTCATATGGCCAATTTCATGTCGTACTAAAAATGATAGAGGGTAATTGGAAAATTTTAATTGATTATGATTCTAATGAAAATGAAACTATTAACAAAGATAGTTATGATAAAGCTTTCTCTCTTTCTGAACATAAAAAATATGAGAAACATGAGAATAATTGATCGTTTCTATTACTTTTGAAATTATAATGAAAATCAAAGGAAAAATAAGAATAATACTCATACTTTCTCTGGTTTTGCTAAATATTAGCTGCGACCAGATCTCAAAAAGTGTTGTACGACAAGCAATTGAACCTTATGAACGTATAGCTGTTTTTAAAGATAATTTTGTGTTGACTAAAGTCGAAAATACAGGAGCAGCGTATAGTTTAGGTTCGGATTTAAGTCCGATACTAAAAATTATTTTATTACAAATTCTTCCAATATTCGTTTTACTAGTATTATTAAGACAAATATTAATCAAGACAAATTATTCCAGAGAAACTATTATCGGTTTTGCTTTCATTATTGGTGGAGGAATTGGAAACCTTTTTGATCGTATTATGTATGGATCGGTGACTGATTTTTTGATTTTGGATCTAGGTATTTTTAAAACTGAAATATTTAACCTAGCAGATGTTTCTATTATGCTAGGATCAATGTTAGTATTATTTAGTGCTCTTTTCAGTAAAAAAGGGTCATTTTTTAGAGAAAAACTTCAATAAATGAGTTGGATAAAGGAAATAGCATATAAAAATGCTACAGGTCAATTAAAAAAGATTTATGACCGTATCAAGGGCCCTGACAATAATGTAGATAATGTTTTATCTATTCATAGCTTACGACCACATACCCTTATAGGTCACATGGGATTATATAAAAATGTACTTCATAATTCGAATAACACACTACCAAAGTGGTATTTGGAAACACTTGGTGTTTATGTGAGTAATTTGAACCAATGCAGCTATTGTGTTGATCATCACGCTGCCGGGTTAAAACGTTTGCTCAATGATGAAACTACTTTTCAGGGAATTATGTCTTCTATCATAAAAGATCAACCAGAACTTCATTTTAAATATCAATATTTAGAGGGCTTACATTATGCAAAACAATTAACACTATCTCATCACACTATTACAGAAGCAGATATTCATAAACTTAGAGAGCAACAATTATCTGATGGAGAAATATTAGAAATTAATCAAGTAGTTAGCTATTTCAATTATGTAAATAGAACTGTCGTTGGTCTGGGTGTAAATACTGATGGGGACATTATCGGACTTTCTCCCAATAATAGTGACGATGCAGAAAATTGGAGCCATTCATAAGCATCTAAGGATTAGTTTTTAGTTTTTATTTCTCCTATAATCACTCCAAAATCTCCATCCAATTGCTCCCAATTCTCTGAAGGCAAATATGTTCTAGACACAAAACCATCTAGATACAGTGCATTCTTGCAGCCGTTTTGTTTAAAATACGATGCAAAATCATAGAAGTTTATTTTTTCTTTTGACATTGCAAAAAGTAAATTTCCATTAGGAAGAATTCCTACTCCGTTTCTGATATGAACATTAACAGAACCTTCAGTAAACTTAGGGTGAATTTTATTATCAATCAATAACATTGGCCCTGATTGAGTCGCATATTTTATATCACTATTACTGTTAAACTTAGTTGTCGGGCATATAATAGGGGTGTTATCTATGGTTAAATAGAAAATACCATTGGGCTGCAAATAAAAGTTTCCATATCCTTTATCCACGGTATCTATTTTTGCCTTACGAACTCCGTTTTCTATATATAATCCCTGTGGCGTCCTATCTTTATTATACATGCCTCCATTCATGGCAAAAACTAACTGTTTATTTTCTTCCTCTAATTTTGTTTTTAGATTGTTTAGGCTTGCATATGTATTTCCGTTCTTATCTTTCCAATAAAAATGTACCTCTTGTTCTTTAGGGTTAATAATGTGACTAATTAATTTTGATTCATCAATCCTATTACCCAATGATTGAATTGAATAAAAGCTACTTAGACCAACGAGTAAACTTATACTTACTATAACACCTATTCTTCTTATCAATTTTTAATTCTTTTTAATTAATCTTAAAGCTTCTTTTCTACTTAACCTACTCAATTCTGTCTTGTTCGTAAATTCTACAACCCATTCTGGATTTGTTCTACTGTACTCTCTCAGCACCCAACCAATAGCTTTATTAATAAAAAATTCTTGAGTCCCGGTTAATGAATTAATCACATAACTCAAAAACACGGGATCTAATTTTTCTTTATACTTCAGTTGAAATAGCAAACATGATCTTTGCAACCATATATGATTAGATGCAAGCCATTTTTTTATATAAATATCCCTTTGTTCTGGATACATCTTAAAATATTCACCAATTAATTTTGTGGCAATAAAATCAATTGTATCCCACCAGGATTTATGAATCACCATGAATTCAAAAAGTTCAATATCTTCTTTTTCAAACTGCTTTACATATTTTAAGGTAAGCTCTTGTCCAAAATGTTGAAAATCTCTTTGAGGTTTCTCCCAAAGTATTTTAACAATTTGATGTAATTCGCCTTTTTTCGGGAGAAATTCTTTAATAAAAAATGGTTTTTGAATTTCTCTTCTTTGGGTTGCTTTGAGTCCGAAAAACTCAAATTGACCCCTCATATAAGCCTTTTGATCCAATGCAATAGTTGGGTTTCCATTTTTCTTGAATTCACTCTCTATTGTTTGTATATATTCTTTCATTATATTAGGCTTTCATGAGGAAAAAGAGATTTTGAAATCTTTTTTCACATCAATACTCTATCCCTTATCAGAAGAATTAGTATTATATTTCTTCCATTTACTCAGAAAAATTGAATCATTTTCTATAAATCTCTCTCCTGTTCTATATTTGATGAATTCATTTCTTCCTGTTATACTAGTATCTTTATACACTTCATTATAAAAATCAATATATTCTTTTTTTTCTTTCTCTAATGTTTTCCGAAGAGAAACATAAATATTTGATTCTGGATTCGATTTTCTCCATATACCATATATAGTCATATTTGAAGTATATCGAGTTGTACTGATCAAACTATCATTTACTATGAGATCCATACTTTTACTATGGTATATAATTTTTTTAGGATAGTCTATTTCTTTTTTATAAAACCTGTTTTCTTTATAAGAGAAGATTCCATGTTCGCCAATAGGACTGTATGGATTAGTTTTTGTAACCTTAACAAAACCAAACTCTGTATCAGAGATACGGTTTATGATTAATATCCCTTTATATATACTATAATCGTGTATTTTTTCTGGCCCATTCCCAAACCCTTCTATAAGATCATATCGTCCTTCTATATCAGGAACAGTAATGTCATCGGAGGAGGTTTTCTGTTTTTCCATATTGTTTTCATCAGATGTAGCGTTTACATCCTCTGTCTCTACTTTATTCTTTGTAGATGTAGACTGTTGTTTTTTATTACACCCTGTCAATACAACAGTTATTATGATCAACATCGAAATAAGTGTACTCTGTATATTCATAACATTCATATATTTGTTCATCTGTATTGTTCTAGAATATTACATTTTGAATAAAAAGAGAGTCTAATTCTTTTTGTTTTTCATAATCCTTGATTTTCTTAATATCTCGGCATATATATTAGCTTGTTCAAGAAATTCAGTTTCCTTAAAAGTTCTTTCAAATAAAGGCTTTCCTTTATTGAGTTCTTTTATAAGTTTATAATTTTCAAAATAATATCTTCCTTCAAATTTAATTTCGAGTTTAGATGTATCAAAATGCATCCATTCTCCTGATTCATCAAAAACATCCTTAAACTTATTTTCCCGCTGATACGCAAAAAACACGTCCCCGTCTTTTAAGTAATAATCTGTTATGATAACTCCATAAGAAGGTCCCATCCATTCAGTAATTTTCACCAAATGATCACTCTCAAAAAAACCAGTAATCTGACCTCCTCCATCTGGTATATATTCCATAAATTCTTCATTATTCAAATCAATCTTTTTTAATGTTGTACTCGAATTGATACGTTGAAACTCTTTCCTAATTTTTAGAATAGATTCATCTATATTCTGTGATATACCAATAAAAGGCAATATCAATACGAATATGAGTAATTTTATATTTTTCATAACTCTATGGTGATAACCAATCCAAATTTAAATACATAATTCGTTAAAAACTTCCTTACCAGCAAATTTATTATTGGGGATAATTCTAGATCAAATTATATTTTATAATGAATCCAAAGATCAGGAATATAAAATATGTAAACTACCCTATTTCTAGTGAAAAACTGATACTATTCGCCGTTTCTAATAGATAATAATGTAAATCTATCGTATTAAATACGAAAAGCGCATTATCTACTAATAAGACAATGCGCTTTAATTATTATAATTAATCTGCTAAGCTATAAATAATGGTTTGTCTGCCATCATAGCATTTACTTCGTTAGCAATATCATGTAATGCTTCTTCATTCTCTACATTAACAATTACTTTGTCAATTAATTCTACAATAGCAAGCATATCATTTTCTACAAGTCCGCGTGTAGTAACTGCAGCCACACCTATTCTAATTCCTGAAGTAACAAATGGAGATTTATCATCAAAAGGTACCATATTTTTATTTACAGTAATTTCTGCAACACCAAGAGCTTCTTCAGCCTGCTTCCCTGTTACTCCTTTATTACGTAAATCGATTAACATCATATGATTATCTGTACCTCCAGAAATCACTTCATATCCTTTTTTCACAAATGCTTCAGCCATAACCGCTGCATTTTTCTTTACTTGTACTATATAGTGCAAAAATTCATCGGTTAACGCCTCTCCAAACGCAATAGCTTTTGCAGCAATGATGTGCTCTAAAGGTCCACCTTGATTTCCTGGAAAAACAGCACTATCAAACAAAGAAGACATCATACGCTTCTTTCCACTTTTTAAAGTAATTCCAAAAGGATTTTCAAAATCTTTACCCATAAGGATCAACCCTCCTCTTGGACCTCTAAGCGTCTTATGTGTAGTCGTCGTTACTACATGACAATGCGGAACAGGATCAGAAATAACACCTTTTGCTATTAAGCCTGCTGGATGTGCAATATCAGCCATAAGAATTGCACCTAAACTATCTGCAATCTCTCTAAATCTTTTATAATCGATTTCTCTTGAATATGCAGACGCTCCGGCAATGATCATTTGTGGCTTTTCTGTTGTCGCAATTTCCTGAATCTTGTCATAATTTAATTCTCCCGTCTCTTTTTCTACACCATAAAAAACCGGGTTGTATAATTTTCCTGAAAAATTAACCGGAGACCCATGAGTCAAATGTCCTCCATGAGAAAGATCAAAACCTAATATTTTATCTCCAGGTTTAAGACATGCATGATATACCGCAGTATTCGCTTGCGAGCCAGAATGTGGTTGCACATTAGCATACTCTGCTCCAAACAATTCTTTTGCACGATCAATAGCAATCTGTTCTACAACATCTACTACTGCACATCCGCCATAATAACGTTTTCCGGGATATCCCTCGGCATATTTATTAGTTAGTACAGATCCGGCAGCTTCCATCACTTGTTCACTTACAAAATTTTCTGAAGCGATAAGTTCTAATCCGTTGATCTGACGTTCTCTTTCGTCCTGAATTAAATCAAAAATTTGTTCGTCGCGTTGCATGTATTCTCAATTTGTTAATAAAAGTGCAAAAATAGGAAATACATTCATTAAATTAGATGAAATGAATAGTAATAAATATGAACATTTTCTTAACAACATAGCAGATAAGAGAATTGTATATTATCTATTTTTACTACTCTTATCGAGAAGACTCTTCAATAAGAAGGCTTAATAAATATTATTATTACAATCAATTATATTCTTTTGTAAAATTTTAATTAATTTTCACACAATTAAAAATTTTTAAACGAGCGAAAATTATATATTTGATTTTAAGAATTACCAACAATCTATTAAAAAAACAATAATGCCCATAACCGCAAATTATCCAGATAGAAAAACGTGGATTAAAACCCCTCTTAAAACTGATTTTCCAATTCAGAATATTCCTTTTGGTGTTTTCCTTACCAGGGATGATATTATTACCATAGGAACACGTATTGGTGATACTGCTATTGACTTAGGAGCTCTTCATCAGTTGGGTTATTTTGAAGGAATTCCTTTAACCGATGATATTTTTTTACAAGATTCTTTAAATGACTTTATTTCTGACGGAAAAAAAACATGGAGGTTAGTTCGTAATAGAATTGCGGATATTTTTGACGCTACCAATGACAGTCTAAAAAACAATGAAAAACATAGAAAAGAAGTATTATTCTCTCTAGATGAAATCGAAATGCAATTACCTGTTAGCATTGGAGATTATACTGATTTTTATAGTAGTATTGAGCATGCTACAAATGTAGGAAAGATGTTTAGAGATCCAGAAAATGCTCTACTTCCTAATTGGTTACATATGCCTGTTGGGTATCATGGACGAAGTAGTTCTATAATTCCATCTGGTATTCCTGTTCATCGTCCGCAAGGTCAAAAACTAACTAATGGTGCTACAGAGCCAATTTTTGGTCCTTCGAGATTAGTCGATTTCGAACTTGAAATGGCATTTATAACTACAGATGCAAATCAATTGGGAGAACCAATCCCTATTGAAGAAGCTGAGGATTATATTTTTGGGATGGTGCTTTTTAATGATTGGAGTGCAAGAGATATACAAAAATGGGAATATGTACCTCTTGGTCCTTTTTTAGGTAAAAACTTTGCCTCATCAATATCACCATGGATTGTTACTCTTGATGCATTAGAACCTTATAGAACTGAGGGTCCAAAACCATTAAAAAAACAACTGCCCTATCTTCAATATAAAGGCAAAAAGAGTTTTGACATCAATCTTGAAGTAGCTATTCAACCAGAAAAAGAAAAAGAAACTATCATATCCAGAAGTAATTTTAAACATATGTACTGGAATATGGCACAACAACTCACACATCATACCATAAATGGGTGTCCCGTTAATTCTGGAGACATGATGGGAAGTGGAACTTTATCAGGTCCAACTCCAGAATCTTATGGTTCTATGTTAGAATTAAGCTGGCGAGGAGAGAAACCAGTTCAGTTAGATTCTGGTGGAAGTCGTAAATTTGTTGAAGATAATGATACCGTGACTATAAGAGGGTATTGTGAAAAGAATGGAGTACGTATTGGGTTTGGAGAAGTTTCTACTAAATTACTTCCTGTTTTCAAAAAATAAAATAATCGCAACCGTTATAAAACCTCGGAAAACTCAATTTCGAGGTTTTTTTTATTATCTTTTGGCATTAAAGTTGATTTTATGACCCCAATCAAAATACTATTGACATGAAAAAACTATTACTTCTGGTACTCACATTTGTTTTTGCTGTTTCTTGTAGCAGTGTAAAGAAAACCGAAAAAGCACTTAATACAGGAAACTACGATCAAGCTATAAATATTGCTTTAAACAAACTTAAGACCAATAAAGATAAAAAGGGTAAGCAACCTTATATTCTTATGTTAGAACAGGCATATGCAAAAGTTATTGAGAGAGATAAAAATGCTGTAGCCTACTTAGAAAAAGAAGGGAATCCTGCAAATTTAGAACGTATTTTTAATACATATACTACTTTAAAAAGTCGACAAGAACGTATCAAGCCTCTTCTACCACTTTACCTTGTAGAAGAAGGACGTAATGCAAATTTTTCTATCGATAATTATGATCAGAGAATTATAAGTACAAAAGATAAACTTTCTAAGTACCTTTTTGATAATGCTAAAACACTTTTATCCTCTGCAAAACAAAAATCAGATTACAGAGCGGTATATGATGATTTAATATACCTTGATAAAATCACCCCTAACTATAAGAATACAAAAGAGATGATAGAAGAAGCTCATCTCAAAGGGACAGATTTTGTAAGAGTTACTATGAAAAATAACACAGACGTCATTATCCCAAGAAGATTAGAAAGTGATTTGCTAAATTTTGGTACGTATGGTCTTGATGATTTATGGACAGTATATCATAGCCAACCTCAACGTTCTGTAAAATATGATTATGCAATGGAAGTTTCCTTGAGAGAAATTAATATCTCTCCAGAACAGATAAAAGAACGTCAACTAGAAAAGGAAAAACTAGTTAAAGATGGTTGGGAATATTTACTAGATGAAAATGATGAAATAGTGGTAGATGATAAAGGGGAAAAAGTAAAAGTAGATAAAATGGTAAAAGTTCGTTGCGAGTATTATGAATTCACTCAGTTTAAAGCAGCGAATGTAGTGGGTAATGTTCAATACAGAAATCTTAGAACCAGACAACTTTTAGAAACTTTCCCTATATCTAGTGAATATGTATTTCAACATATTTATGCCAATTATAGTGGTGATAAACGTGCATTAGAAGATGGTTTACTGGGATATCTGGGACTTAAAGCAGTTCAATTTCCATCTAATGAGCAAATGGTTTATGACTCAGGTGAAGATTTAAAAAATAAACTAAAGAATATTATTACTAATTATCGTTTTAAATAGTAACGATAGACCTCTTGTCTTGCACAACAAGATTTCTTATAGTATTAGCCATATCACTATTGAATTTTGACGGATAATATGATCCATAGAAAAATTTAGCATGATAGATAATGAAAAATTACTTAACTCGGGGGCTGTTTTAAAAAAATATAAACGAGGTGAACAACTTTTTGAAGAAGGCACTATAGCTCGCTATTATTATCAGGTGCATGCTGGCGAGATTAAAATGAATAACTATAATGAAGAAGGCAAAGAGTACATACAAGGTATTTTTGTAAAAGAAAAGAGTTTTGGTGAACCTCCTTTATTTTCAGATTTCAAATACCCTGCGAATGCAGAAGCAATTATAGATTCTGAGGTTTGGCAATTATCCAAGGAGAAATTTTTAAAACTCTTAGAAGAAAACCCTAAGATTCATTATAAATTTACCAGCACACTTGCTTCTCGTTTGTATTACAAAGCTATTATGGTTTCAGAAATATCAACTCAGGAACCAGAGCATCGTATTTTAAGAATATTAGATTATTTTAAAAAGAATAATGATCCCCAAATAACATCTTCAAAAACATATAAAGTAGAACTCACAAGACAACAACTTGCCGATTTAACCGGATTACGTGTAGAAACTGTAATAAGGAGCATTAAAAAGTTAGAGCAAAAAGGAGAACTTTTAATCAAAAATCGAAAAGTTTATCGATAAATCAGTGGTTGTACTAGCTTTATGATCTTGATCATAAATCCATACCTCTTCCTTGAAATACCTTTGTAATATATATCTAAAATCTATTGTTATGTATTCAAGGTTATTAAAAGATTTCAAAGAAATGTATATGGCATATATACCATTAATGATCATACTTTCCAGTTGTCTGGGATCAGTTGCTGCAATGGTTATTCTTATGCAAGATCGATCTACAGCACAAGTTATAGAACTTTCTCTTTGTGTGATCGCGTGCATGACATTTAACGCCTCTATTTTAGCTCAAATGAAAGCCAAAATAGTATTTAATTTACTAATAGTTAGTTTACTTATTAATAGCGTTATTATCCTTTTAAGTCTCATATAAACTAACAGACTTATGAATATTGAAAATTTGAGTCTATGAAAAGTGATATAAGGAGTAGAGATGATGTTTATCTATTAATCACCTCATTCTATTCAAAAATTAGAGAAGAACCTACACTTGGTCCTCTTTTTAATCATGTAATCCAGGATTGGGATGCACATCTAGAAAGGTTAACTGACTTCTGGGAAACCAATCTTTTATTTGTTGCAAAATATAAAGGTAATCCTATCAAAGTACACCAAGAAGTCGATCAAGTTTTTAAGGGTACTATTACAGAAAAACACTTTGGTATTTGGCTTAACATATGGATAGAAACACTTGATAAACTCTTTTTTGGAGAAAAAGTAGAACTTGCAAAAAGAAGAGCCCGAAAAATGTCAACTCACCTATTCATAAAAATGTTTGAGTCTAGAAATTCTAATAAAACAATATGCCCATTTCTAGATGAAAAAAGCAAAAATGTTTTTTAAATATATTGATGTAAAACCTGAGGTGTAATCATACTATGTGAAGAATGATGAACCACTACTCCATTGCGAATTACAATAAATTGTGGTGACTCATGAAAAACCTGAAATTTTGCAGACACCTCTGAAGAAACATCTCTATGATTCAATAAATCCAAATAATAAAGATCTACCTGACTCTCTGCTAGATCAAAACTACTTTCAAAATTTCTAATCACCATTCTACTAATTCCACATCGTGTAGAATGTTTAAAAATTGCTTGTGTTTTAGTCTTTGAAGCTTCTGCTATTTTATCCAATTGAGGTATCGAATTAAGCTCTTGCCATGGTAGAGCTTGTTTTTCTTCTTTAGATTCTTTCTCTTCAGATCCAAATAATTTACCTAATATTCCCATTGTTATTTCTTATACTAAATTATTGCAAACTTAGTCAAATGCATTTTAAAACTGACTATAATTATTTATTTGTCGTTGTAAAACCCTTAACTTTACATTTAGCCAAAAAGTCAGTAAACCTCGAGAAAAAACAGACATTTTGACGTGTTTTTATTGTCGGAATATTATTTGATTTCCTACACTAGAACTCAAAATATAACCCTATGAATTTTAATAATTTCACCATAAAATCACAAGAAGCCATACAGCAAGCACAACAACTTGCTCAAGGGTTCGGACATCAGCAAATAGAAAATGAACATATTTTTAAGGCCATTTTTAATGTAGACGAAAATGTTTTACCATTTCTACTTAAAAAACTCAATGTAAATATTAATCTATTGCAACAAGTTTTAGATAGTACGTTAGAAAGTTTTCCGAAAGTAAGCGGAGGAGAATTGCAATTGTCTCGAGAAGCCGGTTCTTCATTAAACGAAGCTAGCATCATTGCAAAAAAGATGAACGATGAATATGTTTCTATCGAACATTTAGTCATTGCAATTTTTAAATCAAAAAGTAAGATCGCACAAATCCTAAAAGATCAAGGAGTCACAGAAAAACATCTTACCGAAGCCATTAGCGAAATAAGAAAAGGAGAACGAGTAACATCTCAAAACGCAGAAGAGACATATCAAGCATTAAGCAAATATGCCAAAAACCTTAATGAAATGGCAGAAAGCGGGAAATTGGATCCTGTAATTGGCCGTGATGAGGAAATTAGAAGAGTGCTACAAATCTTATCTCGTCGTACCAAAAACAACCCAATGCTGGTTGGAGAACCTGGTGTTGGTAAAACTGCTATTGCAGAAGGATTAGCACATCGAATTATTGCTGGAGATATTCCAGAAAACCTGAGAGATAAACAAATTTTTTCTCTGGATATGGGTGCCTTAATTGCTGGCGCAAAATTTAAAGGTGAATTTGAAGAACGTTTAAAATCTGTAGTCAAAGAAGTAACCTCTAGCGATGGAGATATTGTACTATTTATTGACGAAATACATACTTTGGTAGGTGCCGGCGGTGGCCAAGGGGCAATGGATGCCGCCAACATCCTTAAACCAGCTTTAGCAAGAGGAGAGTTACGAGCGATAGGAGCTACAACACTAGATGAATACCAAAAATATTTTGAAAAAGATAAAGCTTTAGAAAGACGTTTTCAAAGGGTAGTTGTGGATGAACCAGATACAGAAAGTGCTATTTCAATTCTTAGAGGTATTAAAGAAAAATACGAAACACATCATAAAGTTCGTATAAAAGATGAAGCCATCATTTCTGCAGTTGAATTATCCCAGCGCTACATAACTAACAGGTTTTTACCCGACAAGGCTATTGACTTAATGGATGAAGCTGCTTCTAAATTACGAATGGAAATCAACTCAAAACCTGAAGAATTAGATGTATTAGATCGAAAAGTTATGCAACTCGAGATTGAAATCGAAGCTATAAAACGAGAAGATGATCATCTAAAATTAAAAACATTAAATGCTGATCTTGCTAATATCAAGGAAGAACGTAATGAAATTTTCTCAAAATGGCAAAGTGAAAAAGAAGTCGTTGATGCCATACAAAATGCCAAAACAGATATAGAAGAATATAAACTTGAAGCTGAACGAGCAGAGCGAAATGGTGATTATGGGAAAGTTGCAGAATTACGTTATGGAAAAATAAAAGAAGTACAGGAAAAACTGGACGAACTTCAAACACAACTAAATGAACAACAGAGTAAATCTTCTCTTATCAAAGAAGAAGTTACCAATGATGATATCGCAGAAGTTGTTGCCAAATGGACAGGCATACCCGTTACCAAAATGCTACAAAGCGAACGAGAAAAATTACTTGTATTAGAAGAAGAACTTCAAAAACGAGTTGTTGGTCAAACTGAAGCCATACAAGCAGTTAGTGATGCAGTACGTCGAAGTCGAGCCGGTTTACAGGATCAGAAAAAACCCATTGGATCGTTCTTATTTCTCGGAACTACAGGAGTGGGTAAAACTGAATTAGCAAAAGCTTTAGCAGAATATCTCTTTAATGATGAAAGCTCCATTACTCGTATAGACATGAGTGAATATCAAGAGCGACACTCTGTAAGCAGATTAATGGGAGCTCCTCCAGGATATGTTGGATATGATGAAGGAGGACAATTAACTGAAGCTGTAAGAAGAAAACCATATTCTGTGGTATTACTCGATGAAATAGAGAAAGCACACCCTGATACATTTAATGTACTCTTACAAGTATTAGACGAAGGTCGATTAACAGATAACAAAGGTAGAACAGCCGATTTCAGAAATACCATCATCATTATGACCAGTAATATCGGGAGCCATATCATTCAGGAAAAATTTGAAACTATTAAAGATATGGATTCTGCGATGGAAGCGGCCAAAGTTGAAGTTCTTGGATTACTAAAACAAGCTGTTCGTCCAGAGTTTCTAAACAGAATAGACGACATTGTGATGTTTTCTCCATTAACCAAATCCAACATAAAGGAGATTGTAAAACTTCAACTAAAACATGTTTCAAAAATGTTAGTGGAACAACAAATTACTTTGGATGCCACAGAACAAGCAATAACATATCTCGCAGAAAGAGGTTTCCAGCCAGAGTTTGGAGCAAGACCCGTTAAACGTACAATACAAAAAGAAGTACTAAACAAGCTATCAAAAGAAATTCTAGCAGGCAAAGTATCTACTGAAAACATAATCCTACTAGATGAATTTGATAATAATTTAGTTTTTAGAAATCAAGAGAATTTAGTTTCTTGACCGGGAAAAATCCCCTGAATCTTATGACAAAACAAGCAATCTACCTGGAAAAAGTAGATTGCTTGTATATTTTTAAACAAAAAAATAAAAAAAGTAGATATCGTTAGACTGCATGAATTACGGTTTTACCGTAGATATTAACAAAATTATTCCTACATGGTTAATAACTAAATAATGAAAAAAAAGAGGTTTTGAGTACATTGCTCCCTCAATGAAACCAACTATAGTATTAGTACTTCTTCTGACCTCATTTATCTCCCTGGGCCAAACCAGAAAAGGAGCATTATCTGATATTCGCAATAAATATCAATTAATCAGAGAATTAGTAGACACAAACACTCTAAGACAACATCATACAGAATACTCTTGTGAAGAAGCAATAGAAAAAGGAGGTCTTACTTTTTATTACAATGGTAATGAACTAAAACACATCATACATACTCATACCAAAGGGCATGTAAAATATCGTGATGAATTCTATATCTGGGATGATGAACTATTCTTCCAGTACGCAACACATAAGATCTCGTACAAGGATTATGAAAGAAGTAAATCAGGAAAGCGTCAACTTGTAGATGTTATATTAACTCTTGAAGAGCGTTTCTATTTCAAAGAAAGAAACGTTATAAAATGCCAATTTAAAGACTTTGAAAATAGAAGTAATCGACCTAAAGAGATTAAAACAAATAATGTAAGAAATGTGAATGTTGGGTGTGATCAAGCGCAAAGTGCTCTCAAAAAATTTGATTTATTATTACGTTATCAGGATATGGAAATTGAAGATGCTTGTAACTTACCAAAAAGCATTACAAAAATAGAACCTCTCGATGGTATTTATGGCAACCTAGGTCATAATTAGCAACTTTACTTTTTTCTGTTTTTTAATTATCTAAAAATTATTTTACTTTAAAATATACCAATAGGTATATTTTTTGTACATTTAAACTCATTTTACTAAGAAATGCTTACAAAAGCCGAACAGACAACAGAATTTATTATTCAGACCGTTGCGCCAATTTTTAATAAAAATGGATACGCAGCTACAAGTCTTAGTGATATCACTAAGGCTACAGGATTAACTAAAGGCGCTATTTATGGTAACTTTAAAAATAAAGAAGAATTAGCTGTTGCTGCATTTAATGCTACAGTAAAGAATATGCTTCGCAGGATCACAGATCACCAATCTTTAAGTAACTCTTCTCTGGAAAAATTATTTCTAATTACCGATTTTTATCGAAATTATTATAACTACAGTCAAGAATTAGGAGGTTGTCCGGTTCTAAATATGGGAGTAGATGCCAAACATCAAAACCCTTTATTACTCGAACGGGTAAGATATACAATCACAAAAATAAAAAGTAATCTTGCAAAGATTATTGAAAACGGCCAAAAACATGGAGAGATAAACTCTAAAATAGACCCTATATTATATGCAAAAAGATTATACACAATGATTATTGGTGCTATTTTTATGACGCATACCCTAGAAGATAACAGTTATCTTCTGGAAACTATGGATCAAGTTGATGAAATAATTAACAACGAACTTAAATAATAACTTTTTTTTAATCTACAATATACCAATTGGTATATTATTAAAATTAATAAATAACAGACATATGAAATTACTTAAAGTACTAGAAAGTAAAGCAAAAATAAGATTTCAGGATTGCGACCCTTTTAATCACCTGAACAACGCTGCTTATATCAATTATATGATCAATGCCCGAGAGGATCAAATTGACAAATATTACAATCTTGATATTTTCACACTAGCAAAGACAAAAGGTATAAGTTGGGTAGTCGGCACAAACCAGATTGCATATATCAAACCTGCCTTATTAATGGAAAATGTAATTATAGATTCTCAACTGATCCGACACACAGAGAATCAATTGCATGTAGAAATCAGAATGTGGAATCAAGACAAAACTGAATTAAAAGCTATATTGTGGAGTACTTTTGTACACTTTAATTTATTAAAGCAAAAACGTTGGAATCATGATACTCAACTCATGGAATTATTCAAAAATATCGAAGAACCAATTGCAGCATCCAGTTTTGAAGAAAGAATTTCACAATTAAAACCACAAAAAGTGTAACATTTATATTTTTATGGGGTCTTATATAAACATGCAACCACATAAAACCAAGCCATATGAGATCTTCTGGCGATTTGGGCTCCTCTAACAAAAAGAGAAGCTCCTATACCTATATCTATATAGGATTTTTTATCATAGCCATTCTGTCTATGATCATTGTTATTTGGCAAATGGGAATGTTAGAATAATCCAATCAGATACGAAAATAACCGTTTATTACTTTTGTAATAGTTATTTTCGTATCTGATTTAATAGTTACATTATATTATGAGAGCAATATTAGTTTTAAGCATTTTTCTTTCTTCATTTTTAAGTTTAGCTCAGAACACAGGAGCATCACAGGATCTTACAACTACGTATTTCTTTATACGACATGCCGAAAAAGACCTTAGTGATCCCAAAAACAGGAATCCTAAACTTACGGATGAAGGAAACGCAAGGGCAGAAAACTGGGCGAAAATGCTTGTTGACACTACTATTGATATGATATACTCTACTGATTATATCAGAACTCAAAAAACCGCTGAACCTATAGCAAAAAGTAAAAATTTACAAGTAACACTATATGATCCCAGAAATCTAAATGATCCTGAGTTTCAGCAAAAAACTAAAGGAAAAACAGTTGTCGTTGTTGGTCATAGCAATACTACTCCTGCTTTTGTAAACAAAATCATGGGTAAAGAAAAATATAGTGCAATTGATGAGAAAGTTTATGGCAAAGTATTTATTATAAAAATTACTGGAGATATTATTACAGATACTGTACTTACAATTAATTAACGATATCCTTTTCAAGATACACATAAATATCTTCTAGCTCTATTTTCGAAAGTAACTTCAGTTGTTTCTGCTCAAATAATTGATCTAGTTTTTCTAATGGAGTTTTTAGATCGTCTGTTTTATAATTCTTATAATCCACAAACCGTATACCATTAATAACCCTTGAATTATATGCCTCTCTAAAACGTATTCCTCCTCCATTAACTGCATATTTATAAGCTAGATAATCTATTGTAAAATCTTCTTTATTTATCCAATATAAAAATTCATCTTCAAAATCAGTTCCTCCACCTTCTTGAGCAAAAGTGACTTTGATCTTATAATACCCTTCATTATCAATAGTTGATTCGCCTATTAACTCTTTTTGTACGGCAGGAGCATTAAGTCCATAAGGTAAGTTTGCAAAGTAATGCACAGAATTTACCCCATCACTAATTCTGGTTACTAATGAATCAGTAATTTCCACAGGACAATTTTCAATAGTACGCTTCAAACCAGCATTACTCACAATATCATGAATCAATCCATTTGGTCCATCCACAAATCTTTCTAATGCATAGATTCCTTCTCCTCTTTCACTTCTATATTGTTTTCCTCTAAATGTAAAATGCATAATTGCATTATCAAATCTATGACCTCCAGCATGATCTATAGCTTTATCTATAATTTCTGCTGCAGAAAACTGGGGCAAAACCAAAGTGAATGAAGCTAAAACTATAATCAATAATAAAAGTGAATACCTTTTCATAACAATCATTAAAAAAACTAAATTAAACTTTACAGGATAAATTACTGTCACAATTTTGTTAAACCCCCAATTACATAAAAATTAAGGTCACACAAAATTCAATAGTGTTTATCGCCCTATTAGACGGTACCCATATAACATACTTACTCATTAACTTCACTTTTTATACCCCAAAAAGAGGATTAGGTAATTATCTGTTTTTTAGCCTTATTTTTTTAAATCTTAAAAAAGATAATTATTTTGCACTTTCAAAACCCCAAATGTTAATGCTATGAAATATATAGTTCTGCTTATAATTTGTTTTTCTACTCAGCACATCCTAGCTCAGGATGCTACTGCATATGAAAATACTATAAAAGCTTTTCAAGAAAACTTTAATGCGCAGAATGTAGATGCCATTTTTGCGTTATATACTCCCGAAATGCAAGAAACGATGACAAAAGAAGGAGTGAAACGTTTTGTGAATGGATGTCATGAGCAATTTGGAAACCTAAAAAAACTTACTTTCATACAGACAGCAGAAAATATCAATAGCTACACGGCAGAATTTGAAAAAATAAGTTTGGTAATGGAGCTTCTGTTAAGTCCCAATGGTAAGATTGCCACAATACAATTTCAAGAACCATAGAAAGTATTTAAAATATTCACTTTTGATGTAAAGCTTTCTTTCGAGAAAGCTTTGTACTTTTGCATTCATTTATAAAAGCATCTCGAATTCACAAACATGAATCCAAATAAAATCAATATACTCAACCGTAAAGCAAAATTCGAATATGAATTTCTGGATAAATATACAGCAGGAATTAAATTAGCTGGAACCGAAATCAAAGCAATACGCGAAGGTAAAGCAGGTATTGCAGAAAGTTTTTGTGAATTTAATAACGGTGAGCTTTTTGTAATCAACATGCATATAGAAGAATATTCACATGCCACATATTTTAATCACAACCCCAAAAGTGAAAGAAAATTACTTCTGAATAAAAAAGAATTAAAAAAATTAGAAAAAGAAGTAAAAAATTCTGGATTAACCATTATCCCTACCCGTTTATTTATTAATGATCGTGGATTAGCCAAGTTAAATATTGCACTTGCTCGTGGTAAAAAAATGTATGACAAAAGGGAAACGATTAAAGATCGTGATAATAAAAGAGCTCTGGATCGTATTAAAAAAGATTTTAGATAACTTGATTATATTCTTATTTATCTTATTCCATTAATTCTATTATATTCCTGACGTTCTTTTTCTTGTAAAAGAACATTATCCGGATCTGCATCCAATTCTTTCAAGGTTTCAACATAATTAGGGTAATCTCTATATTTTAACTGCATCAATATAGAACTCGGCATTAAAAACAATAAGCAACACACCACTCCTAACACAACTGATCTTAAAAGTATTCCCGCATACACCTCTTTCTTTCCTAACCATAGTTTTATCAAGCTCACTACTAAAATTACGGATGTTATCCCCCCTCCGATCAACAAATTTTGATTCGCAAAAGGCCATTTAAATATTTTAAAAAGTATCCCTAAAACTATGATTGAAAACCCTATCCCTGCTCCTATTGTAGCAAAAATTCTGACCCCGGGAATTCCTCTGAAGGATTCTTTTCTAAACATTTCATGAAACTTCACTCCATTAAGTAATGCAAAACTAAAATAGAAATAGAAACCAGAAAGTGTTACAAGAGACAATATTGCAATAATAGCTCCAAAAGGAAAGTTCAATACAAATAGTAAGATTCCAAAAATAATTAAGGCTCCTAAAATTATTTCAGTTTTTTTCATAATACAAACTTGATCAATTCTTATCTTCTAATAAAGGAACAAATCTAAATTCTCCAAACTCTCGCTTTTCAAATTCAGTTTCACTTTTGCGAATAAAAAGAGTCATAATTTGTACATCTTCTCCTACGGGGATTACCAACCTTCCATTAATTTGTAATTGGCTTAATAATGGTTTAGGAACATAAGGAGCACCCGCTGTCACGATAATTGCATCATAAGGTGCATGCTCTGATAAGCCTTTATACCCATCACCAAACGATAAATGCTTAGGGCGGCATCCAAGTTTGGTTAAAAACAATTTTGTTTTTTTAAACAATTCTTTTTGGCGTTCAATACTATAAACTTTTGCTCCTAATTCACATAATACAGCTGTCTGATAGCCCGATCCTGTTCCTATTTCTAATACCATATCCCCCCTTTTGATTTCCAATAATTCACTTTGAAAAGCTACAGTATAAGGTTGAGAAATTGTTTGATCTGCAGCTATAGGAAAAGCTTTATCCTGATAAGCATGATCTTCAAACCCAGAATCCATAAATAAATGTCTGGGTATCTTTTCTATAGCAGATAGCACAGCTTTATTCTTGATTCCTTTCTTAATTAATACTTCAACTAACTGTTTTCTTTTTCCGGCATGTCTAAGGGTATCTTTCACTATCTTGATGGTTATTTAGAGGGCTAAAATTACATAAACATTTTATCTGTTTTAATATTTTGAGTTGAAAATATTACAAAAATTTACTCTTTGCAATTAGATCAATTATTTATAGAATTAAGAGTATAATAATTTATGATTTCGAAAACAAATAAAACAAAAATTATCGTTTTTATATATTCTAAAAATGCTCATTTAAAAAACATTTAGTTGAAGTATTTACAACTTATTCCCCTTTTAGAATTAAAATTTTAGATTTTAGATATAATTAGGATTTAAAATTTATAAATAATACTATTTTTGTGTAAAATCTTGAATTATGCTCAAAGCCGGAGTACTCGGTGCGGGACACCTTGGTAAAATCCATTTACGTCTTTTAGAACAGTCAGAAAATTACAATCTTATAGGTTTCTATGATGCTAGTCAAAGTCAGGCTAAATCTATCGTTGAAGAGTTTGGATATCAATTATTCAATTCTGTAGAAGAACTCATAGATGCTGTTGATGTGGTTGATATAGTAACCCCAACTTTTGCTCATTTTGAAGTAGCAAAACAAGCTATTAAAGCAGGTAAGCACGTTTTTATAGAAAAGCCAATCACCAATACTGTCGCAGAAGCTCAACAACTTATTGAGCTGGCAAATACACATGGTGTTAAAGGACAAGTAGGTCATGTAGAACGTTTTAATCCTGCATACACTGCTGTCGCTAACAAAATAGACAACCCTATGTTTATTGAATCTCATAGATTAGCAGAGTTTAATCCCAGGGGAACAGATGTTCCTGTTGTTTTGGATCTTATGATTCATGATATTGATGCTATTCTAAGTGTTGTTCATTCTGAAGTAAAACATATTAGTGCTAGTGGCGTTTCAGTAATTAGTGAAACTCCGGATATTGCAAACGCTCGTATCGAATTTGAAAATGGCTGTGTAGCTAATCTTACAGCTAGTAGAATTTCGTTAAAGAATATGAGAAAATCTAGATTTTTTCAACGTGACGCATACATTTCTGTTGATTTCTTTGAGAAAAAATGTGAGGTTGTCAAGATGAAAGATGCACCAGAAACTCCTGATGATTTTGCCATGATTTTACAAAACGCAGAAGGCATCAAAAAACAAATATATTTTGACAACCCTAATGTACCTTCTAATAATGCAATATTGGATGAACTAGATACTTTTGCCGAAGCTATAAAAAATGACTCAATTCCTATCGTTTCATTAGAACAAGGAAAAAAAGCGTTAGAAGTAGCATTAAAAATCATTGACTGTTTCTAGCGTTAATACAAAATTTACACACTCATATAAATAAACAATACACACATGAAAAACATTGCAGTAATTGGTGCTGGGACTATGGGAAATGGTATTGCACATACTTTTGCTCAAAAAGGATTTAAAGTACAATTAATCGATATATCACAACAGTCTTTGGATAAAGGTTTAGCGACTATTACAAAGAATTTGGATAGAATGATTGCTAAAGAAAAAATATCAGAAGCTGATAAAGAAGCTACTCTGGGAAATATATCTACGTTTACTAATGTTAAAGACGGAGTAGAATATGCTGAACTTGTTGTTGAAGCAGCCACAGAAAATATTGATCTTAAGCTTAAGATATTCAAAGAATTAAATGATGCATGTTCTGATGAAACTATTTTAGCATCGAATACCTCATCAATATCAATTACTCAAATTGCGGCAGTAACAAATCGTCCCGAAATGGTTATCGGAATGCATTTTATGAACCCTGTTCCTATCATGAAACTTGTTGAAATTATTAGAGGTTACAATACTTCTGATGAAGTGACGAATACAATCATGGAGTTATCAAAAACATTAGGCAAAACCCCTGTTGAAGTAAATGACTATCCTGGATTTGTAGCAAATCGCATTCTAATGCCTATGATCAATGAATCTATTGAAACGTTATATAATGGCGTGGCAAGTGTTGCAGAAATAGATACGGTTATGAAACTAGGTATGGCTCATCCTATGGGACCACTTCAACTTGCTGATTTTATTGGCCTTGACGTATGCCTTTCTATCCTCAATGTAATGTATGATGGTTTCAAAAACCCTAAATATGCTCCTTGTCCATTATTAGTGAATATGGTTATGGCTGGTAAACTCGGTGTAAAAAATGGTGAAGGGTTCTATGATTATAGCCAAAGTAGAAAAGCAGAGCATGTAGCAAAACAGTTTATATAACCAACGGTTTGAGGTTTGAGGTTTGAGGTTTGAGGTTTGAGGTTTGAGGTTTGAGGTTTGAGGTTTGAGGTTTGAGGTTTGAGGTTTGAGGTTTGAGGAAAAAAGTTATTATAATCCAAAAATGAAAATACCTTTAGTAATTGTTATAGTAATCTTATCTTCATTTTTGTCCTGCAAAAATGAAACAAAAAGTTATTCTGTTACTCAAAACATAAATAAAAAAACAAACCCTGCCTTAGTCCAGAATCAATACCAAAAATACGACACTTTATTTAAGAAAAACCCTGACTGGATTGCTAGTGATTTTGAATATCCAGTAGGTAAGCCAAACGCTAAAGGGTATTATAACGCTCAAAAGTTCAAAGAAAACAACCATTTAGGCGACGACTGGAATGGCGTTGGTGGAGGTAATACCGATTTAGGAGATCCTATTTACGCTATTGGAAATGGATATATATCTTTTGCAAAAGATATAAAAGGAGGATGGGGTAATGTTATCCGAATTATACATAAATACAAAGGGAAATATTATGAATCGATATATGCCCACTGTGATACTATACATATAGAAGAAGGTGATTTTGTAAAAAAAGGAACCTTAATAGGAACTATTGGTAATGCACATGGTATATATTGGGCACACTTGCATTTGGAGATAAGAGATGATATCTTTATGGATATCGGAGGTGGTTATTCTGAAGAAACTTCTGGATATCTTGATCCAACAGAATTTATAAATATCAATTAATGACAAAAATCCTTCCGTTTAAGGCTGTACGGCCAACACGAGATAAAGTAAGCTTAGTAGCTTCCAGATCATACCAAAGCTACACTCCCTTTGAACGAGACTCGCGAATGGATTATAATCCTTATTCTTTTCTTCATATTGTAAACCCAGGATATAAATATCAGAAGGAAATATCAGGCGAAGAACGTTATAAATTAGTTCGTAATAGGTATTTAGAATTTAAAGAAGACGAAATCTTTATACAGGAAGACACTCCTTGCTATTATATTTATAAAATTGTAAATCGTGAGCATGAATCTTTTTGTGGTATAATTGCGGCCGCTAGTGCTGAAGATTATGAAAATGACATTATCAAAAAACACGAAGACACCATACAATATCGCGAAAACACCTTCAAAGAATATCTAAAAACAGTAGGATTTAATGCAGAACCTGTATTACTCACATATCCTGACAATCCCACAATTGCAAAAATTATTAATGAAACCATTGAGCATAGAGCAGAATATGAATTCACAACCACAAATCGAGACACCCATTATCTCTGGAAAATAGATAATAAAAATTCTATCCAAGAAATAAAAGAAGCTTTCTCTTTGATTCAGACAATTTATATTGCTGATGGACATCACCGCTCTGCTTCTTCTCAATTATTGGCACAAGATTTAAAAACGCATAATTCTGAGCATACTGGTAATGAAGCTTATAATTTTTTTATGAGTTATTTGATTCCCGAATCAGATTTAAAAATCTATGAATTTAATAGATTAGTTAAAGATCTTAATGGATTATCAAAAGAAGAGTTTTTAATTCGGTTAGATGAGTGGTTTCGAATTGAAAATAGAGGAATCGAAGTTTACAAACCTTCAAAACCCCATCATTTCAGCATGTATCTGGATGGTGAGTTTTATTCCTTATATCTTAGAAAAACAACTTATGAATTTACTAATGCACTTGAGGAATTGGATGCACAAGTGCTTTACCAAACAGTATTGAATCCTATATTAGCAATAAAAGATGTACGAAGTGATACTAGAATTGATTACGCACATGGTAAAAAAGACATCGTATATATCAAAAGCATGGTCGACTCCAAAGAGTTTAAAGTTGGATTTGGATTATTTCCTGCTTCGGTAGCTCAAATGAAAAAAATTGCAGACGAAGGATTAACAATGCCTCCCAAGAGCACTTATATTGAACCCAAACTTAGAAGCGGCATTACTATATATGAGTTTTAGAGTAAAAATGGTTTTTTTAGATATCTTTGTAGCTTATGAATGACATCGAAAGAAATCTTCACAACATACAAACTTCAATTCCAAAAGAAGTTACTCTGGTTGCTGTATCCAAGACCAAACCTATTTCTGATCTAATGACTGCTTATAAAGCCGGACAACGCATTTTTGGCGAAAATAAGATTCAGGAAATGGCTGAAAAATGGGAAAATATGCCAAAAGACATTAATTGGCATATGATTGGTCATGTACAGACTAACAAAGTTAAATACATGGCTCCTTTTGTAAATCTCATTCATGCTGTAGATAGCTATAAACTTCTTAAAGAAATTGACAAGCAAGCAAAAAAACACAATAGAGTAATCGATTGTCTCTTACAGGTTAAAATTGCTGAGGAAGAAAGTAAATTTGGTTTATATACAGAAGACATCATTAATTTACTAGATTCTGAAGAATTAAAAAACCTCACTAATATTAGTATTAAAGGGCTAATGGGGATGGCTACTTTTACTAATAACCAACAACAAATAAAAGCTGAATTTGAAAAAATAGCTGTGCTGTTTAGAACGTTAAAACCTAAATATCCTTATCTAGAAACCTTATCCATAGGCATGAGCGGAGACTATAAAACAGCAATTGATTGCGGTAGTACCATGGTTCGAATAGGAAGTTCTATCTTTGGAGCCAGAAATTATGGATAAACAGCAAATAATTTTAATTTAACAAAAACAAAAAAACGTAACCGCTACGACAGACATTATATATGTATGCAATTTTAGATATAGAGACTACAGGAGGAAAATATAATGAAGAAGGAATTACCGAAATTGCTATATATAAATTTGACGGACATAGTGTAATTGACCAATTTATTAGTCTTATCAACCCTGAAAGACCTATACAACCATTTGTTGCTAATCTTACAGGAATAAACAATCAAATGCTTCGTAATGCTCCAAAGTTTTATGAAGTAGCAAAAAGAATTGTTGAAATCACCACAGACTGTGTTATTGTTGCTCATAACGCCAGTTTTGACTATAGAATCTTAAAAACCGAATTTTCCAGATTAGGGTTTGAATTCGAAAGACAATCATTGTGTACCGTAGAGCTTTCTAAAAAGCTAATTCCAGATCAAGAATCATATAGTTTAGGTAAGCTTGTTCGTGGACTAGGAATACCACTTTCTGACAGACATAGAGCAAATGGAGATGCTTTGGCAACAGTAAAACTATTTAAACTATTATTATCAAAAGATCTGGAAAAAACCATAATCACCGACACCGTTAGAACAGAAACCAAACGCCAGGTTGATGACAAACTTCTTAAACTTATAGAACAAGCACCTAACGCCACAGGAGTATATTATATGCATCGCGAGGACGGAACTATTATATATATTGGTAAAAGTAAAAACATTAAAAAGCGTCTCAATCAGCATTTCACTAACGATAATAGAAAATCCAAAAGAATACAAGAAGAGGTGGTAACTGTAACCCATGAAATTACAGGAAGTGAATTACTTGCTCTATTAAAAGAGAGCGAAGAAATAAAACGCAATAAACCAAGATACAATAGAGCTTTACGCAAAACTAAATTTGACCAGGCATTATATCATTTTACAGATGATAATGGGTATATAAATTTAACAGTAGGCAAAGTAGATTCTAAAAAAAACAGTATTACTACTTTTTCTAATAGACAACAAGCCAAATCTTACATGCATAGATGGACAGAAGAATATAATCTTTGTCAAAAATTAATGGGATTAGATAATGGTAAAAGCAATTGCTTTAATTACACCATAAAAAAATGTCTTGGAGCTTGCATCAATAATGAATCTCCTGAAGAGTACAATATTCGAGCACAAAAATTAATTTTCAATAGTTCTTTTCAAAGTCAAGATATGGTTATTGTGGATAGAGGAAGAGATATTGATGAACAAAGTATAATACTCGTAGAAAATGGTAGGTTTAAAGGCATTGGATATTTTAATCTTAATCATCAAATACAAAATATCGATATTTTAAGAACAATTATCACTCCGATGACCCACAACAGGGACGCCCAACATATTATTCAGAGCTACGTGCGCCAGCATAAAAAATTAAAGATTATCAAACTACCAAAAAATGATTAAAAACCTAACACTATTAATCTTTTTAACTCTTTCATTTTTTTTTACATATTCTCAAGAAACTTATAACAGCGCAAATATGCTGGTTAGTAAGGCTGACTTAGAGAACACCATTTACAAAAAAGACAGTACTGCAAATGCCTTTTTCATATATGAAAAAGGGTTTAGTAGAGTTGAGAACGGAGGAAATTATGACCTGCTTACCGATTATGAAGCAAAGATTAAAATACTTAATGAGAAGGGGTTTGATCAGGCAACTGTAAGTGTATTATTATTCAAAAACAAGAGTGGAAAAGAGCAATTTGATGATTTAAAAGCGTACACTTATAATTTGGAAAATGGTGAAATCTCAAAAACCAAAATAGAAAAGAAAAATATCTACACAGAAGCATATGACGAAAATTACACACTAGTAAAGTTCACCTTTCCTAATGTAAAGCCAGGATCAGTACTTACCTACAAATACCAACTAGCATCCCCATTTATGTATAAATTTAATGGATGGGATTTTCAGGATGATATTCCAAAACTATATAGCGAATATATTGCAGATCTTCCTGGGAATTATATCTATAATATAAAATTGGTTGGGACACTAAAACTAGAAACTAACACATCTACAATACTCAAAAAATGTTTAGAAGTTTCTAGCGGAGGGCATGCTGATTGCTCTCATAATGTATACATAATGAAAAATATCCCGGCATTTAAGGAAGAAAAGTATATGACCGCCAAAGAGAACTACTTCTCAAGGATAGATTATGAATTGAAAGAGTTTAAAGGTTTTGATGGAACAAATAAAAAATATACAGAAACCTGGGAAAATGTTGACAACAAACTCAAAAAAGAAGTTGCGATAGGAGTACAACTCAAAAAACTAGCAATTACAAAAGGGATTCTTCCTGATAGTATAAAAGCTACACCTAATGATATAAAAAAAGCCAAAAAAATATTTAGATACATCTCTAGTAATTATACATGGAATAAGAAAAACAAAATCTTTAAAGACGTAAATATTAATGAGGTAATTAAAGAAAAAGTTGGTAATGTTAGTGGCATCAACATACTCTTACACAACATTTTAAAACAGCAAAAATTTACAGTACATCCTGTACTTTTATCTACTAGAAATAATGGCTATGCTACCAAAATACATCCCGTCATCTCTGGTTTTAATTACTTGATTGTACAACTCTCAATAGATAACAAAACCTATTTATTAGATGCTACAGAAAAAACATTAGTATTTGGGGAAGTTCCATTTAGGTGCTTAAATCAATATGGTAGGTTATTAGATTTTAAGAATGGTAGTTCATGGATTGATATAAAACCTAAGCAAATTTCTGCTCATTTTTTTAAGGAAGAGATTGTACTTAATGAAGATTTAAAAATAAGTGGTAAAGCAAAACATCTTTATTCTGGATATCATTCTCATTTCAAAAGAAAAAAATTAGAGGCATTAGGCGAGAACCACTTCCTTAATAATATTAAAAATCAGGATCCAGAAATAACGATCACAGATATACATATTAAAAACAAAAATAACTACGATAAAGCTATCGAGTTTGAATTTGATTTTACAAGAGATGATGTTTCTAAAATAGACGACATACTCTATCTTAAGCCATTTACTAAAAGCTTTTTTAAACAAAATCCTTTTAAACTTAACCAAAGAACTTACCCCATAGATTTTGGTTACAAAGACACATACACCTACTTAGTTTCAATAGAATTACCCGAAAACTATGAATTTGTGGACATTCCAAAGAACTCTTTGTATCAAATTCCTAACAAATTAGGTCAACTTGGTATTAGTTTTCAAAAAAATCCGAAAAAACTAATCATCACTCATAGAATAACATTTAACTCCTCTTACTATCCTACAGAATATTATTCCATTTTGAAAGAATTCTTTAATCTCATTGTTAATATAGAAAATGACATTCTCATCGGTGTAAAGAAAAAGAGTTAGTTTTTTTATTATTTTTATTCAAAATCAAGAAGTTTGAACAATAATTCATCTCAGAAAAACTGGAAAGACAAATTACATGAGATTATCTATGAAGCAGACACACCTGCCGGAAAATCATTTGATGTAATTATTCTTATTATGATCCTTGCTAGTATTATACTAGTTATGTTAGAAAGTGTTTCGTATCTAAATGACAAATATGCTTCATTGTTTAATGCCTTGGAATGGGTTATTACCATAGTATTTACTATTGAATATTTTTTAAGGATTATAGCTATTAACAAACCAAAGAACTACATTTTTAGCTTTTTTGGAATTATAGATCTCCTTTCTACAGTTCCAAAATATTTATCTATACTATTTGTAGGAACTCATGCTCTTGTTGCCTTAAGGGCTTTACGATTATTAAGAGTTTTTAGAATATTAAAACTTGCACGTTTTATAGGAGAATCTAATAATTTAGTAAAAGCTTTAAAAGCCAGTAGAGTAAAAATATCTGTGTTTTTGCTTGCCGTGATCATTGTTGCTATAATTTTAGGAACCGTAATGTATCTGGTAGAAGGATCAGATCATGGTTTTAATAGTATTCCAAAAAGCGTTTATTGGTGTATTGTCACTCTCACAACTGTTGGGTATGGCGATATATCTCCAGAAACTCCTTTAGGGCAATTGATCGCTTCAATAATAATGATATTGGGATATGGAATTATAGCTGTTCCAACCGGTATTGTTAGTGCCGAATATACCCAACAAGTTAAACATAAAATGCCATTGAATACCCAACATTGTAGTAATTGTAATGCTGATAATCATTTAGACGGAGCAAAATTTTGTCATAAGTGTGGAGAAGATTTATATAATGAATAAAAATTTAATTGTTATTGTAGGCCCTACCGCAATTGGAAAAACAAGCTTAAGCATTCAACTTGCACAACATTTTGATTGTGAAATTGTTTCTGCAGACAGTAGGCAGTTTTACAAAGAGATGAGTATTGGTACAGCTGCTCCTACTCTCGATGAACTCAAACAAGCTAAGCATCATTTCATTCAGCATAGAAGTATCCAGGACAACTATAGTGTAGGCGATTATGAAAAAGATGCACTAAATACTCTAGAGAGGTTATTTAAAAAAAATAATTATGTTATTCTTATTGGTGGTTCTGGCCTTTATATCGATGCAATTACTAAAGGATTAGATCATTTCCCCGAAGTCGATGAGCAAATTAGAAAAGATCTTCAGGATAAATATAACACTAAAGGGATTGAATATTTACAACAACAATTAAAAGCATTAGACCCTATATATCATGAAAAAGTTGATCTACAAAACACTCATAGAGTAATGAGAGCTTTAGAAGTTTGTATTGAAAGCGGAATGCCTTATTCATCTTTTCTCAACAAACCCAAAAAAAAGAGACCTTTTTCTATTACCAAAATAGGTGTCACTGCAGAGCGAGAAGTTATTTATGATAGAATAAATCAAAGAGTAGATCTAATGGTAAATGATGGTTTGATAAAAGAAGCCAAAGACTTACATCCATACAAATCACTTAATGCACTAAACACCGTTGGATATAAAGAGATATTCAAACACTTAGATGGTGAATGGGATTTGGATTTTGCATTATCTGAGATTAAAAAAAATACCCGACGTTTTGCAAAAAGACAGCTTACCTGGTTTAAGAAAGATCTAGAAATCAAATGGTTTACTTATAAAGAAGATTACAAGTCTATTATATCATACATAAAAAAAGTTCACCATAATTAAATATTTATTATGGTGAACTTCTAAAAGTTAGTTACCGTTATTACTATTATTTAGGATTCTTCGTTTCTAACAACCAACCTAAATCCTTCTCCATGAATATTAAGAATCTCAACATTCTCGTCTTTCTTTAGATATTTTCTAAGTTTAGCTATATATACATCCATACTACGAGAAGTAAAATAATTATCATCTCTCCATATTTTTGTAAGCGCTAATTCCCTAGGCATCAAATCATTAAGATGAAGAGCTAACAAACGAAGTAATTCATTTTCTTTAGGAGAAAGTTTTATCGGATCCTCCTCTTTAAATGTTAAAAAACGAAGTTTTGAATTAAGGTGAAATCCTCCAACTTTAAATTCAAATTGCTTACTATCCGCAACAGACTCTGTACTCTTGCGTTGCATGATCGCCTGTATTTTCATCAATAACACCTCGCTATCAAAAGGCTTATTAAGATAGTCATCTGCTCCTACTTTATATCCTTTTAAGACATCTTCTTTCATTGCCTTAGCGGTTAAAAAAATGATAGGAATTTCTTCATTTTTTTCTCTGATCTCTTTTGCTAATGTAAATCCATCTTTATAAGGCATCATAACATCAAGGATACACATATCATAATCATCCTTTTTGAATTTCTCGAAGCCTTCCATACCATTTTTAGCATGCACAACATCATACTCGTTCATTACAAGATAGTCCTTTAAAACTGTTCCAAAGTTTGGATCATCCTCTACAAGCAAAATCTTTTTGTTTTCTGTTTCCATATTTTAAGATATTAACGGTAATTTAATTATAAATGTGGAGCCTTTTCCCCTTTCGCTCTCCACCCATATCTGACCATGATGGTCGTCAATAATTCGTTTTACATATGTTAGTCCTAATCCGTGTCCTTTTACATTATGCAGATCTCCTGTATGTTCTCTAAAGAACTTTTCAAAAATCTTCTTCTGTGCTACTTTACTCATTCCAATCCCTTGGTCACGAATCTTAAGAACAATACTATTTTTTACATTTTCTGTATATACATCTATTTTGGGTTCTCCTTCAGAATACTTTATTGCATTATCCAAAATATTAACTATCACATTTGTCAAATGGCTATCATTAGCCAATACAGTTGTTTTAAGGGCGCCTAAATGCATTTTAATATACCCTTCTCTATTTTCAACAATTAAAGAAACATGTGTTACTGCATCTTCAATAATATCATGTAACTCTTGTCTTTCTTTTTTAATATTAAGCTCATTTTTCTCTAACTGAGATATCCTTAATACATTTTCAACTTGAGCATGCATTCTTTTATTTTCTTCACGTATCATATTCATATAGCGCTTTACTTTTTCTTGATCTCCTGATATCTTTGGATTCTTTATAGAATCTAAAGCCAAATTAATAGTAGCTATCGGAGTCTTAAGCTCATGCGTCATATTATTAATAAAATCTGTTTTAATCTGTGATATCTGGCGTTGTTGCATCAATTGTGACAACGCACTCGAATAAGCGACTACAATAATTAATGTAAAAATTATCGATAATATCGCCATCCCTTTAATGGTAGAAAGCACATATTGCTTTTTCCCAGTAAAATTAACATACAATTGATACTCACTTACGCCTTCATCATTTACAAAAAGCGGTATAGCGTATGTTGTAGGATAATCCAAACTAAAATCATCAGAACGTACTTTTGTAGCTAAAGCATTACTATAAATAGCATACTCAAAATCTACCTTTATATCTCTCTCTTCTAATTCTTTTCTAAGCAAATATTCTATTTCCTTCTTTTGTACTCTTCTATGAATAGGGATAAAACTCGCTATTTCTCCTATCACTATTTCATAATCCATCCTTTGGAGATCTGTTAGACCTCTTATTCTCTCTAACTTAGATTTAGAATTTCGCCTCGTAAAATCATTTTTACCGTCTTGTGTTGCACTGTCAACATTACGGTTTAAAATGTTTTTCAACCTTACTGTATCAATATTAAAATTGACAAAAGATGAAAATAACTTATAATCTTCTTCTAAAATACCATCAGTATAAGCAAATGACTTTGTGGTATTATCGATACTAATATTGAGAAGCTGACGTATCGTTTTATTATCAGGCTCCTCTATGCTATCCAAAATCTCCTGCAATGGAAAAAACATTTCCTCAAACTCTCTGTATTGAATTCGATTCGATACAGATATTAATATTTGCTTTGCATTAAAAGAAAACTGTTCTTCATTATTCTCTACTGTGTTGTTAATCCAATATCCCTGAACAAAAATAATCCCAATTAACGACAAACTCATCAGGATTATCAGCAACACGAATAACCTTTTATTCATAAATCAAAAGTAAGACTTTAACATTTAGCTACTTTACGGTTTAACCAAATGTTAACAAAATGAAAGATTCGGATTACAAAGTACTTATGAAGATATGACTTTATGTATCCTATTTACCTGTTTATCAGTATCTTTTAAATCCAGATTATAGATTACAAAGTCTGCCAATGGTATTTTCTTGGCATCCTCCCACTGATTATTCATCCTGGAAAGCACCTGTTCTTTGGTTATATTATCCCTTTTTAAAACTCGTTGAATCCTAATTTCTGAAGGTACTGAAACCAAAATTGTATAATCACATTGTGTATGCCCTCCGTTTTCAAAAAGTATTGCAGCTTCTTTTATTACATATACCGAATCTTGCAAACTCTTCCAGGAATCAAAGTGTTTAGCCACTGCAGGATGTACAATCGCATTTAACTTTTCTAATTTTAAGGGGTCATTAAAAACTATATTTGCAATATACCCCCTATTCAACGTCTCATCCACATAGGAGTTTTCTCCTAATAGTGCTATGATTTTCTTTTTGACGTCATCATCTTCGTTCATCAACTTCTTAGCTTCATCATCTGATATGTATATGGGAACTCCCAACTTTTCGAACATTTTAGCGACTGTGGACTTCCCGCTACCAATTCCACCTGTTAGCCCGACAACTTTTATCTCATTTCTCATTTTAGAACTACAAATTGAACTTGTTTTTCCTGCAAACGAACATCATGGATTGATCCGGGTTTATTTACTAGTTCCAAAGTTAAAAATGAGCTTTCTTCAGATACCTTTGCATAATCTGCAACAACCATAAAATCTCGTTGACTTATTTCATTATACTTATCTAAACCTACACGGTATACAACGGTTATTTCTTTTGGAAAAATTTTAATTTCGACTCCCTCTGGTATGTTATTAATAGTAATCGGAATCTTCTGATTTCCTTCAGTAAATTTACTAACCAAAATATTTGCTTCTACCTTGGAAGGAACCACTTTTATCGTAGAAGAAAAACTTGAAACATCTATATTCAATTCAGAAGTATAATCAACATTAAGGCCTTCTAGATTTAGGTTCTCTGTATATATCCTCTCTATAGTATCAATTACTTGTGAGGGTCCACTTATCATGACTGAATCCGGAGAAACTACTAACCCTTTATCACTGCCATACCCAACAGCATATTGAATATCCTGAGCAATATTAACAGGAATCTTTTTTTCTAAATTAAGGTCTACTTTTAGCCTTAGGGTATCTTTTTGTATCGATAAAACTCTTCCCTTAAAATCTAATTTATTTTTCAATACCGCAGATTCTTTATTAACTCTAAAGTAATATTGATTGTCATCACTAATTACTGCATCTTCAACATTAAACTCTAGTATTCTCTTTTTCCAATTATGGCTCATTAATCTAAAACCATTTCCGTTTAAAACCATACGTAGTGCCTGATCACTTTCCTCGTTGAAAATTTTATCTTGTGGTATATTAGTGTATTGAACAGCTACTTCTACTTCTCGAGTATAATTTTTAGAAAATTGAATAAACAGCCATAGTAATGATGTGAATATTAGAAAAAAGAAAAAAGTCTTCACATTACTTTTTTTTAGAGAAAATCTATTGCTTATTCTGTTTGGCATATGTATTACTTTGAAAAAAACAACTTTTCGAATTGTCTTTCGGGTACTTTTTTCAATAGATGAATATAATAATAAGATTTCAGGAATCCTTTTCCGTATCCATAAAATTGTATAAAAACTGCCAATATAGATTGAAAACCTATTGAAATATTTTTATAAACTAAAGTTGCTCCCAAAAATATTAAAATAAAATATAGTCCTAAAAAAGTGATAAAATACCACCATCCAAAAAAAGCAGTTATTATCGAAAATACACCATAAAACAAAAATAAAGTGGGAAACCAATAGGTAAGTTTAGCGGTTTCTGGATGCCATTTATTTAAAATAGGCCTTACCAATCCAAATTTATTGACCTGTATGTAGAATTTTTGCCAAGAAATTCTTCTTTTATGAAAAACTTTTGCATCAGGAATCAATTCTGTATCATATTCTAATTTCCACAATCTTATCGTTAAATCAGGATCTTCTCCAGGATGTATATCTCCAAATCCTCCAGAAGCCTGAAAAGCATCTTTAGACAATCCCATATTAAAACTTCGGGGTTGAAATTTACCTAAAGTATTTTTTCGTCCTCGAATTCCTCCTGTAGTAAGGTAAGAGGTCATACTATAACTTATCGCTTTCTGAAGGTTAGAAAAACTCTCATGTGCGTCATCTGGACCTCCATAACAATGCACAAATTTTTTGTTTAAAAAACCATCAACTTTAGATAAATAATTTTTAGGAAGAATCACATCGCTATCTAAAATAATGAAATAATTTCCTTTTGCTTTACGCATACCGTAATTACGAGAATCTCCAGGGCCAGTATTAGGTTTTTGATAGTAACTGATAAAAAGCTTATCTACAAAAGTCTGAATAATATCTTCTGATGTTTCAGTCGATCCATCTTCTACAATAACAATTTCATATTTTTTATCATAATCCATTATCACCATACTATCCAACAGCTCCTTAATCTCATTGGGTCTGTTATATACGGGAACAATAAAGGAGAAATACATTTCCATATCACAAAGGTAACCTACAAAAAATCCCATACCAATTAAGAATGGGATTTTATGAGTATTATATTAATACAAAGCTGTATTTATTTTTCTTCTACAAATTTATCCATCACCATTTGGCTTACTCCCATATTTGAGAAACCTCCATCGTGATATAAATTCTGAAGTGTAACCTTTTTGGTTAAATCTGAAAACAAGGTAATTGTATAATCTGCACATTCTGAAGCAGTAGCATTACCAAGAGGAGACATCTTATCTGCATACTCAATAAAACCATCAAATCCTTTTACTCCTTTTCCCGCAGTAGTTGGCGTAGGTGATTGAGAAATCGTATTCACACGTACTTTGTTTTCTCTACCAAAGAAATATCCAAAACTACGAGCTATAGATTCTAAATATGCTTTATTATCTGCCATATCATTATAATCAGGAAATACACGTTGTGCTGCCATATAAGTCAATCCAACAATACTTCCCCACTCGCTCATTGCTTCTTTTTTGTACAATGTCTGCATGGTTTTATGAAAAGAAAGGGCAGAAACATCCCAACCTTTTTGACTCCAATCATAATTAAGATCAGTATAGTGACGACCTTTTCGCACATTTACCGACATCCCTATAGAATGTAATATAAAATCAAGTTTACCACCCAAAATTTCCATTGCTTTTTCTACAAGATTTTCTAAATCTTCTAATGAAGTAGCATCTGCAGGTATAACCTGAGCATTAGTTTTTTCTGCAAGAGTATTTATTGCACCCATACGCATTGCAACAGGAGCGTTTGTAAGAACAAAACTTCCTCCTTCTTCAAAAACACGCTCTGCGGTTTTCCAAGCAATTGAATTTTCATCAAGCGCTCCAAAAATAATTCCTCTTTTGCCTTTTAATAAATTGTGTGACATTTAATTATAAATTAAAGTATAGTTATACGAGCGGTAAAGATAACAAAACGACCTAAACCACAACGAATGGAAATAGATTTAGTTCTATACCGAAAAAAGAGATTTTTATAAAAACAGTACTATTATAAATCAATAGAACTCAAAATCCTTTATAAATATTTGATTTATGATTGCAAAACAGTAGGATTTCACCATCTTTAAAAAGACTATAACTAAATCAAAAACAGATCATTATCTAATATTAAGTTCTGACATGAAAAATAAATAACTTTAACCTCCAAAAACTAATTCAATCTAAAATTATTATTTTTCAATTAGTTGATTTTTATCGATATATAACATATATTTGACACTATATTTATAATGAGTATAATTTTTGGCATACTATTGAAAATAATATTCATCATAAATCCCCCCAAAATATAATATTGCTCCCCCGCAAAAAAAGTATAATTTATTATTCCCCCCTTACTATGTATAAATAGGCATTAGCTTATTGCTATGTCAAGGTACTTAATTGTGCACAAGAGATATTTTGATTCTAAAATTAATATCGTTCTGTATTAATTCAGATAAAACATCAATTCTTAGCATGAGTATGTACATCCAATCTTATATACAGAAGAAATTCTGCACATAAGATAAGCTTGCTAATTAAAATAATGTGATGAAAAAAAATTACTGAACTACTTATTATTATCGATTGTTTGTAATTTTTTTGAGATACTAAGACAACAAAAAAATGGGGATTTTCTTATAGTAAATCAATAAAAATGGGGGCCTATGAAAATTATTACTTTACTCTTCTTTCATAAGAAAATTATTTTATTTACTTGTGTTTTTACACTATTACACATCTCTTCATATGTTTACGGAGATACTATCCATAAGGATGAAAACAACTCATTAACCATAAGAGATTTAGGCTCAATTTCTGATCCTCCCAATCCACTTAGTCTTACGATAATCAAAATACAAGACGCCACATCTACTGGAATATGTTGTGATGGTAAAGCCAAAGCTATTGCTTCTGGAGGAAAACCAGGATACACATATCAATGGAGTGCTTCTGCCAATAACCAGACTACTGAAATTGCAACTCTTCTTACAAATCGAATACATAGCGTTACAGTAACAGATGCCAATGGTACCAAATTAACAAGAAGCATTGTTATACAATGTGTAAACCCTTGTCAAATTAAAACAACTAATGCGATAACAGATGTATTATGTACAGGCGATGCAACCGGAGCTATCGACCTTACAGTAAATGATGGGACTCCTCCTTATACTTTTGCATGGAATAACGGTTCTTCTAATGAAGATTTAACCAATGTAATTGCTGGCAGATACACTGTAACAATTACTGATGCCAATAACTGTGTAGTTAAAAACACTGCTATTATTTCTGAACCTCAAAAAGCTTTATCTGTTTCTATTGACTCCAAAACCGATATTGCATGCGAAGGTTTAGGTCAAATTACATCAAAAGGAACTGGAGGCACACCTCCTTATTCCTATTCCATAGATAATGGAGTCACTTATCAAGCTAATGAAACATTTTTAAATCTCCCTCAAGACAACTACACAGTAACCATTAAGGATGCTAACAATTGTACTTCTATAGCTTGTACAAAGATTTCATTTAATTGTACTCATGCTATAACAGACATCAATAATACTTTTGTGAATATTCCTGTCTCTGGAAATGTATTAACCAATGACTTTGATCTCGAAGGAGATACACAAACCGTAACCACACTTATTGTAACTACTACAGAAGGGATAGAGGTAGCTATAGAACCTAACACTGGAATATACACCTATACTCCTCCTATCGACTTTATTGGAGTTGACACTTTTGAATATACCATATGTGACAATGGTAGTCCGGTAGCTTGTGATACAGCAACTGTATATATTGAAGTACTTCCTAATGGAAATCCTAAAAACAACCCTCCTATTGCAAATCCAGATACGGCAATTACAGAAATCAATACGCCAGTAAACGGCAATGTACTTACTAATGATTTTGATCCTGATGGAGATCCAATCAAGGTAACAACCACTACAGTAACAACGCAGAAAAGTGTTATCGTAATCATCAATCCCGATACAGGAACATTTACTTACACACCTATTAATGGATATACCGGAGAGGATTCTTTTGAATACACCATATGTGACAATGGCAATCCCTCTTTATGCGACACCACAACGGTAACAATTACAATCATAAACAATCAAAACAACAGTACATTTGCAAATGATGATGCATATTTTATAGCTTGTGACAATATTTCAGATAATGTCCTGGATAATGATTTTGATCCTGAAGGAGATACCCAAATCGTTAATACAATTCCTGTAGACGATGTTGATAATGGCACTTTACAGCTCAATGCTAATGGAACTTTTATATACACTCCCAACATAGGATTCACAGGTACAGATAGTTTTATATATTCTGTTTGTGATGATAATACTCCTCTAGCTTGCGACCGAGCGACTGTATATTTCACTGTCTCAGACTTTACTCCTCCTGACCTAACTACCTGTAACATTGCAGATGAAATAATTGAATGTGATGGAGAGAATAATGAAACTATTGCTACTATTTGGAACTCGAATAATATCTTAGAATTAGAATCTTGTGTAACAAATATCTGCAATGAAGATTTCACTGGTAAAGTAACTTCAGATTATGATTTTAATAATCTAATTAGCACTTGTGGTCAAAGCGGAAGCATAGAAGTTACCTATACTATTACAGATAAAGATGGAGATGCAACAACACTTGTAGCAACCCTCACTCTCCTTGACACTACTCCTCCAAGCTTAACAAACTGTGAAGTAACCGATATAACTTTACCTTGCTCTACAATCGATATCGAAGAAACTGCAAGTCAATGGAATGCCGATAATATCGTTTTATTAGAAAGTTGTGCAAATGATAACTGTAATGCAAGCACAACTACAATAGTAACTTCTGACTATGATTTTGATAATCTAATTGATGAGACGCTATCTGTAGAATATACCATAACAGATGATTGTGGCAACACATCAACAATAAATGCCAAAATAACATTAGAAAATAACTCTGTAATTGTAAACGACAGAAGTTTATGTGCTCTCGATGAAGTAGAATCGCAAATTTTTGATCTATTTGATTTATTAGAAGGCGATGTTGACACTAGCGGAATCTGGGAAGTTACATCTGGAAACACCTCTGTAATTGATGACAATTTTTTTGATCCATTAACTATAGAGTTAGTAGATGAAGATGATTCGGAGACAGTAACATTTAGCTATACTATAGACAACTCTGTCTGCCCAATATTCCTTGAAGCAGAAATAGAAGTGCATAATAGATGCGCAGTACTAACTTGCGGAGGAGAAGGTGATATAAAAATTTCAAAAGTAATTACACCAAACGGAGATTCCTTTAATGAATATTTTTTAGTTAAAGGTGTCGAGGATTGCGGTTACACCATAGATGTAAAAATTATTAATCGTTGGGGAGCGATTATATACAAATCAAGTGATTATCAAAATGATTGGAATGGAATAGCAAACCAATCTTCTGTGGGATCTGCAAATCAGATTCCTAGCGGTACATACTATTGTATTGTAACTTTAATTGATAGCGGCTTAAAACCATTTAGTAGTCCATTATATATCGGAACTAGATAAACAAATAATCCATGAGGGGGGTAAAAAATAAAATAACATTACTAATACTATGTATTAGTTCGATCGGATATACACAACAACTACCGCAGTTCACGCAGTATATGTTTAACACTATATCTATAAATCCAGCCTATGCCGGTAGTAGAAAAACACTAAGTATTGTAGGATTACACAGAAACCAATGGACAGGAATACAAAGAGGACCAGAAACTCAAACATTATCAGTTCATTCTCCATTGAGAAATGATAAAATCGGAATTGGATTATCTGTCATAAGGGATGCTCCTGGTTTTGAAAACTACCTATATATTTATGGTGATTTTTCATATTCTATTAATATCACAGAGACAACAAAATTAGCTTTCGGATTTAAAGGAGGAGTTACACATTATAACCTGGATCAAGAGTTTTTAAACGATCCTGATGTTACTCAAGACCCTTTCTTCGGAAATTATGCTAATCGATTGAATCCAAATATTGGTGCTGGATTATATTTAAATTCGAATGCGTGGTATGTAGGACTTTCTGCTCCCCGAATATTAAACACCGATAATAATCGCACTACTGAAACTACTTCTGTAGAATACGTTGCACTAGAACGTGTGAGCTATTATTTTACTGGAGGATATGTGTTTGACCTTAGCACAAATGCAAAATTAAAGCCATCGATTTTATTGAAAGCTACCAACGGAGCGCCCCTTTCGATGGATGTAAACGCAAATGTTCTTCTCTATAATAAATTATGGCTCGGAGGTTCTTATAGATATAATAAAGACACTGCTTCAGTAGGTGCTTTAGCAGATTTTCAAATAACAAAACAATTTAGAGTTGGTTATGCTTATGAACATTTTATTTCTGACCTGAGACCATATATAGGAGCTACTCATGAAATATTACTCATGTATGAACTGTTTAACGAAAAACGTGTTAGATCCCCAAGATTCTTTTAAGCTTATATCTATATGAAAAATAGAATCCTTTTAATTTTAATCTTCTTTTTTAGCACTTTTATTTATGCTCAAAAATCAAAAGTAGCCGACAAATTTTTTAAGGATTTTGCTTATCTCAAAGCAAAAGAATTATATAAAGATGCATTAAAAAAAGAAGATAGTACTAAACATATTCTATCCAGAATTGGTGATTGCTATTACAACAATTCAAACTCAGAACAAGCATACTTTTGGTATAATAAAGCGATTAGCAAGTACAAGGATATTGCTCCTGAATATATTTATAAGTACATACAAACTTTAAGAAGTTTAGGCCATTTTGACGAAGCAAATAATTGGCTAAAAAAACTTAAAGCACATCAAAAAAATAGCAGACGTCTAAAAGGTTCTGAAGATATAACACTCGAAAAATTTCAAGAATTGTCCAGCACAAAAGACAAGTATATTCGTATTGTAAATCTAAGTTCAAATAGTAAATATTCTGATTTTGGAGGATATGAAAGAAATGGAAGCCTATATTTCTCTTCATCAAGAGCAAACGACAGTCTTTTTGGAAAACAAAAAATTTATAAGTGGAATGGGGAACCTTATTTAAATATTTATCAATCAACAATTGAACGAATTGATTCAACCCTTGTGATTAGCAATATAACTCCCATTACCTCAGATAAAATAAATTTAAAGAATGAACACGAGGGAGCTTTAGCAATAACAAATGATGGAAAAACGCTATACTTTACAAGAAATAATATTAATAAAAGAAAAAAAGCATCATATGACAAAGAAGGTAACTCTAACCTAAAACTCTATAGAGCTAAACTTCGAAATCGTCTATGGACAGATATTGAGGAGCTGCCTTTTAATGGTAAAACTTTTTCTACCGGACATCCAGCCTTAAGTCCTGATGAGAAGACCTTATATTTTGTTTCAAACAGAGAAGGAGGTTATGGTCAGTCAGATATATACAAAGTTGCTATCAATACTGATGGCACATTTGGAAATATTGAAAACTTAGGTGATAGAATTAATACAGAAGGGCGAGAGGTCTTCCCTTTTGTAGCAAAAGACTCTACATTATATTTCTCTTCAGATAGTCATATAAACTTAGGCCTTTTAGATATTTATAAATCTGATATACTAAAAAAGGACATAGATGAAGATATAGAAATCAAAAATCTTGGGGCACCCTTTAATAGTGGTTATGATGATTTTGCATTTTTTTCCAATCCAACCGGGGATTCTGGTTATTTCTCATCCAATAGAACTGGCGGTATAGGAAGTGATGATATTTACACTTTTGATCGATACGAGTGCATGCAAATTTTAACCGGCATCACATATGATAAAAACACATCAGAACCTCTTCCTGAAGTTACAGTACAGATTATTGATCAAACAGGTAAAATTATTAGTTCTACGCTATCAAACAAAAATGGTGAATATACTTTTGAAGAAATACCATGTGGAAAAACGTTTTCCATTTTTGCTACAAAAGCTAATTATAAACCTGATTCCAAAGAATTCTCAACAACAACCAAAAACAAAGATAAAACTGAAATAGATTTATATTTAACCCCCTTAATTATAAACAAGGAAATTGTAATCAATCCTATCTTCTTTGATTTTGACAAATATGAAATTCGTACTGATGCCGCGTATGAATTAGAGAATATTGTTAGTGTAATGAAAGAAAACTCAAAAATGATTATAAAAATTGAATCCCATACAGATAGTCGTGGTGCAGATAGATACAATCTAAAACTATCCCAAAGACGTGCCAAATCCACTAGAGATTATATTATATCCAGAGGAATTAATACAGAACGAATTCCTAGTTTTGTAGGTTATGGCGAATCACAATTATTAAATAAATGTGGTAAAGGTTATGACAGACAGTGTACTGAAAAAGATCATGAAGAAAATAGACGTTCGGCTTTTTTAATACTCAATGATTATAAATAATCTAGATAGTATTTTTTTATTTTTTAATAAAAATATTTGTAAAATACATAACCCCATCCTCATTTTGCTCTGCTGAAATGTCAAAATTCGTAAAATCACCTTCTATTGTTTCTCTATGGCTATCGCTTTTTATCCATGCATTGACTACAGATTCTGCTGAAGAATATCCATAACCAACATTCTCGGCAACAGAATTTGCTCCTGCATTTGTAAGGAGATATGATTTACGAGCATGAAAGTAATCATGAGAAATTTGATTTTCTTTAATCATATACTCAGTATGACTATATGCTTGTGATTTCACAATATCCAAGGTCTCCAGAACAGATAATCCAATAGATGCTCTGTAATTATTTATACGCTCTAAAATTTCAACCTCAATGGATTTTACTTCTGGAACAGTAAACTCTTTGATAGGAGAATTTAAATCATCATCAACATTTTCTGAGGAACACGAAAAAAATAACATTACCATGCAAGCAATGTAGATTACTCTAATAGGTGATTTCATAATTTGGGGGTTTGTAGATTTGGGAACTACGCTTGCAAACTACAAAATAAATAGAGACAAATAGTGGGCATACTGTTAAAATCGATAAAAAACAATCATTTCATCGGTTTATTCTGCAAATAATCGATGAAATACACGAGCCAAAGTTTTAAAAACCTGTTTTTTAACCAATTAAGAACATGTTTTTTCATATTCAGCTTAATCTAATACTATTAACTTTACTGTATCAACGCTTTTGCATGAGTCAATGCCGAATCAGAAATATCTTTTCCTCCTATCATTTCGGCAATTTCTCTTATTCGCTCCTCCTTGCTTAATAATTTAAGCTGTGTAATTGTAGAATTATTAAGGTCTTCTTTGTAAACTTTGTAGTGACTTTGTCCTTTGGCTGCGATCTGAGGTAAATGAGTAATACTAAAAACCTGAAGATTTTTACTCATATTCATCATCAAATCTGCCATTTTATGCGCTATTTCACCAGAAACTCCTGTATCTATCTCATCAAAAATAATAGTAGGCAATTGAGCGTATCTAGAAAGAATTGACTTAATTGCAATCATTATTCTTGATAACTCCCCGCCTGAAGCCACTTTTTTAAGTTCTCCAAACGCCCCTCCTTTATTAGCAGAAAATAGAAATGTTAAGAGTTCTTTTCCATTAGTTAAATATTTATCCTGTAATTCTAGAGAAGCTTGAAAAGTAGCATTAGACATCCCTAAGGCTTTAAGAATATCCTCTAATTCTTTTATCAGCTTAGGAAGTGCTTTATTTCGTTTCTCATGAATCTTCTCTGCTACTTTATCCAGCTGAGCTTGAACAACTAGTATCTCTTCTTTAATTTTTTCTATATCTTCAGTAAGTGATTCTGTTTTAGCTACTTTTTCCTGCAACACCTCTGTCAAACTAATTAATTCATTGATACCAGAGGCATTATGTTTTATCTGTAAATTATGCAACAACTGTAATCGTTCACTTGCTGCTTGCAATTGTTGAGGATCTGCTTCAAGCTTATCAAATTCATCTCGCAACGAAGCATATATATCTTCCAATTCTATATATACACTATCGATTCGTCCTGATAGCTCTTTTAAAGAACCAGAATATGATTCTATTTTTGATAGATTAGCCTTAATCGTATTTAATTGATCAGATACCCCAACCTCTTCTGAAGAAACTATAGCAATCGAACCGGATAATCGTTCTTGAATTTCTTCTATATTGTTTAGCCGTTCATATTGCGTTTCTAGCTCTTCTAACTCATCAGGTTTTAATTTTGCTTCTTTCAATTCTTTGAGTAAAAAAGCATTATATTCATACTCTTTGGTAAATTCTTCTTGACTAGCAATAAGCGTATGTACCTCTTTTTCTTTTTCTTTTAATAGCTTAAGTCCTCTTTTGTATGATTCTATTTCTCGATCTGCTCCTGACAAGGCATCCAAAACTTCAAATTGAAAATCGTTTGTAGTGACCTCTAAAGTTTGATGTTGACTATGTATATCTATCAATCTTACTCCTAGTGAAGCAAGGGATTGCAGAGTAACAGGTGTATCATTTATAAAAGCTCTTGATTTACCTGAAGGTAATATTTCTCGTCTTATTATAGTCTCATCTTCATAATCAAGTTCTTCTTTTTCAAAAAAAGATTTTAGATTATACTTTGCTACAGAAAACACGCCTTCTATTACACATTTTTGAGAACTATCTTTAACACTATTTAAATCTGCTCTTTTACCAAGAAGTAATCCTAAAGCACCAAGTAATAAAGATTTACCGGCTCCAGTTTCTCCAGTAATAGTTATCAAACCAGAATCAAAAGATACCTGTAGTTGTTCTATTAACGCAAAGTTTTTTATCGAAAGACCTTTAAGCAAGGGATAGAAATATTTATTGTTTTAAAAAAGTAAAGATACTATAGTTTTTAAAAAAAACATCTGTTGCTTTTATTTTTTTAAACGGACAAAATTTGTAACATAATTATCAAAAACACCTGAAGTAAACCCAACAAAAATAAAAGTATTCTTAGAATTTAATTTCTTTCCAATTATCTCCATAAGTAGGAGCAATTTTATTGAGTATCTGAATTGTTTCGGCAATATTTACAGAAGGCCCACCGGAAAGAACGCTTGCTATTTCATCTGCTTTGGCATCAAAAAACACTCGCATTATATATGAATTTGGCCTGGTATTATGAACATCTTCCAACGACTTCATTGCTTCAGTAATTGTTTTTTTACCTTCTTTTAAATTATTATGCATTACATCCAGCCCTTCTCTATGATAAGTATACATCGCTTTCCTATACCCTTCATACGTATTAGACAGAAGATCATCGTTAAGCCTAAATCTATTAGGGTTTTGTTCTCGTTGCCACCCCAACGTATTACTACTTTGCGCATTTCCTACGATATTTTTTGCTTCTTCGTAATACGATGTACCACTATTCATTTCAAAAGTATCTGCATCCACCCCCAAAATAGTATATAAATAAAATGCAACAACAGAAATCAGATTAGATTCAAAATTATTTGGATTATAGTTTAGTGGCTGAAATTCTAGATAATTAAAACTAAACTGCTTATCATTAACATTAAAAATAGTAGTTGAATAATTGGATCCAAATACAGGGCGTGAAGCTTGCACCTGAACAGTTGCTGTAAAAGCATCATTATCATATCCTACTATTGTGACAAAAAAGCTACAATTAATGCGTTCTTCTGTACGATAATCTACATCTGTCCATTTTGTATTGTTAATAAATTCTGTTAGTGAACGCTCCAAAGTTTTAAACACTTGTAAATTTGGATTCCCCGTTTGCTCGGCATTAACTACTACTGTAGCATTAAATTCCTGGGCATTAGCTCCAAAACTTACTATAAGCGCGATAACAAGGAACAGTCTATTCATTTTTTAGCGTATTAATTTCATTGAATATATCTTGAGCAACCTCTGACTTTGTTTTTAGATCAAACGCTTTAATCCCTAATTTATGATTAATCAGAGTCACTTTATTTGTTTGCCCTTTAAAACCAGCCCCTTTATCATTAAGAGAATTAAGAACAATCAAATCTAAGTTTTTATTTTTTAATTTACTTTTTGCATTCTCTTCTTCATTTTCAGTCTCTAACGCAAAACCTACCAAAAACTGGTGTTTCTTTTCTGTTCCCATCCATTTAAGGATATCATTTGTTCTCTCTAATTCAATAGAAAATGCAGTATCTTTCTTTTTAATTTTTTGATTTGATATATTTTTAGGTCTATAATCTGCAACAGCAGCCGACGCAATAGCTATATCTGAAGTCTCATATTCTAACATCACCGCTTCATACATATCTTTTGCGCTGATTACATTAATCACTCTGATTAAGCTATGATTAACAGAAAGTGAGGATGGTCCTAAAACCAAACACACCTGAGCCCCAAGATTAGCAGCTACATTAGCCAATTCGATTCCCATTCTGCCACTGGAATGATTTCCAATGAATCGAACCGGATCAATTGCTTCATAGGTTGGCCCAGCAGTAATAAGAACTTTTTTTCCTTCTAACGGAAGCTTTCCTAAAATATCTTTTTCTATAAATTTAACGATAGTATCTGGTTCTGCCATACGTCCTTGTCCAACTAACCCACTAGCTAATTCTCCCGACTCTGCAGGAATCATAATATTACCAAATTCTTGTAATTTTTTGAAAGTTTGATGTGTAGATGGATGATTATACATATCTAAATCCATCGCTGGCGCAAAATACACAGGACACTTTGCAGATAAGTAAGTAGCTAGTAATAAATTATCACTATTTCCTGTTGCCATTTTAGACATCGTATTAGCTGTAGCTGGAGCTACCAACATCAAATCAGCCCATAAACCAAAATCGACATGATTATTCCATTCTGCATTTTCATCTTCTTCATTAAAGAAAGATGAATACACAGGGTTTTTGGATAATGTAGATAAGGTTAGCGGAGTCACAAAGTCCTTAGATGCAGGGGTCATAATAACCTTTACCTCTGCTCCGGCTTTAATAAACAAACGAACTAAGCTAGCTGTTTTATAGGCTGCAATACCAGCGGTTACACCAATTAAAATCTTTTTACCGCTTAAAATTGACATAGATTTATAAAGATTCTGTGTCTGCCTTTGTATTTCTATGATAAATCTTACCTTCTAACCATTCTTGTACAGCTAATGCATGTGGCTTTGGTAATCTTTCATAAAACTTAGAAACTTCTATTTGTTCTTTATTCTCAAAGATTTCTTCTAAGCTATCATTATAAGTAGCAAATTCATCCAATTTCTCAAGAAGTTCTTTCTTGATATCTGTATTGATTTGTGTTGCTCTTTTTGATATAACCGAAATCGCTTCATAGATATTATCTGTTGGTTGATCTATACGGTTTTTATCGATAGTAGTTGTGTTTACCGGCGCATTACTTTTTTTCAAATCCATCTTCTACTTTATTTTCTATTTGAATTGTTCTAATCTTGATTTTATATCTTCTCCTATCTCATCTGCCTTTTCAATATATTCACCTTCAGTTTTATAATACTTCTTATAGTTATTATAATACCCTTGAGCTACTGTAAGTCTCTCTTTTACTAAGCTTTGATAACTTCCTATAGCAAGAAGGTATTCAGATTCTAACTTGTAATATAATACTTTTTCTCTAAAAGAAGAACCTGGATAATCAACCAAATAATTATCAAATGCTGCAATAGCAACTTTATAATCTTCGCGATGATGATTTTGTTTTGCTATTTCATATGCTTTTTTCTCCTTCTTAGTTCTAAGCTCAGCCACTAAAGCATTAGCCTCTTTTAATCTTTCACTATCAGGATACGTATTTATATATGCCTGAAGTTTTTCGAGTGCCTTATCAGTATCTTCTTGATCCAAACTATATCTGGGAGATAATTCATAATAACTTTTTGCTCCTTTATATGATGCATCTTCCCTTTTTTGACTTTTAGGATAAGACTTTGCAAATCTCTCAAATTGATATCCCGCAAGATAAAAATCTTCTAACTGATAGTATGTATCAGCATAATAGTACATTATTCTTTCTGCTTGTGGCTTGCCTCGATATTGAGGTACAATCTGTTCGAATAAACGCAAAGCTTTCTTGTACTTCTCTTTTTTGTACAATTCTTCGGCAGTTTTATATTTTGCAGCTAAATCTTCACCTCTAAGCACCTTTTGATACTCACTACAAGACCCTAAAAATAATACAAAAACAAATAAATACAATAATCTCATCATAGCTAAAAAAACATCTGGCAAAAGTATATATTTCTGCCGTATTACAAAAACTTTAATTCATCAATTCATCTATCCTCATATATTGTTCTTTAATTTTGGATAGAATTGCTCAAAATATATCTAAGTTTACTGTAAACTTAACAATTTTGACTTATTTCAATAACTATATAATTAAAGCTTTGTTGCAGAATTAAGTTTATTCACTCTCTATTTTAGAACATTTAGATTCATCCATATCCTTTTGAAGGACAATTTTCTATTTATGTGCTGTATTATTTATGGTTTTATCAAGATTATTATGGTCAAGAATAGTATACCCTTCATCATCATAATAGAATGCAGAAACAAAATTTTGCCCCTGTATTACATCTTTTAGTTCGTATGAATGCACTTGATGCACTTCTTGAGCAAAAGATTCATCATAATAACTTACAAGAATAAGAATTTCTCCGTTTAATTCTGGCAGTTGTTTTCTTTCAAATTTTGCTAATGGACTCAACTTATCTATTGGATGAACTATAGTCCAAGTTGTAGGTAAATAGGTAATAGAATCTCGTTCTAATTTTAATTTATAAAAACTGTTTACATACTCCCCTTCTTTATCTTCTTGAGACAAAGCTAGCGTTGCTTCTATTTTGGGCCGAATCATTACATTAGTACTTCTACTCATCAATCTAAACATAATAGAATATACTTCATTGTGTTCTCGAAGAACTATAGTGTTACTAAATCTAATATTGGCTCTAGGCTTAGAGAATCTACCATATAACAATCCTGTAATAAATGAAAAACTCAGTAATCCTATAAGCGCTTCAAAAGAAGATATAATTCCAAAAAGCAATCCTTTTGGAGCCATAGCTCCATAACCAACAGTAGTAATTGTTTGTGCCGAAAAAAAGAATGCTTTTAAAAAATCTCTAAAAAAATTACCTGTCGGATCCGCAATATTAGAAATTCCAAATAGAGTATAAATAAGTGCAAATATAGAATTGATCAAAGTATACCCTAGTACTACCCAAAGAAAGAATTTTGTCCAACTAATACTAATTAAGTAATTATAACTCTCTGATAAAGAACTAGGTCTATTGACATGTTTTATATTAAAAGATCCATCTTGATTTATAAATCGTTTGGCGTGTTTATTTGAGGACTTACCTATTCCCGGATCTTTTATTCTTTTAGCCATTACTATGAAAACTATTAATCTTCAATATACTCTTTTATTTTATGAGATAAGCTTTGTGATACTTTTACTAATGGTAAACGCACATAATCATCGCATACTCCTTTTACCTTCAAAACATGCTTTATTCCGGCAGGGTTTCCTTCTTCAAAAGCATAATCCAGAACCGGTAAAAGTTGATATAAAATATCAAAAGCTTTTTTTGTTTCTCCAGACAACCCTAATCGTATCATTTCTGAAAAAGATTCTGGAAACCCCTGTCCCACTACACTAATAACACCATCCCCTCCAGCAGCAACAGCTGGTAAAGCCAGAGCATCATCTCCAGAAATTACAAGAAAGTTTTTTGGTTTATCTTTGATAATCTTCAACACCTGTGTAAAATCACCAACAGCCTCTTTAATACCAATAATATTATCTAATTGAGCCAAACGCAATGTTGTGTCTGCTGTCATATTTGTTCCTGTTCGAGAAGGCACATTATACAGCAATACTGGTAATTTTGCCGCATCGTTTATAGCCTTATAGTGTTGATAAATCCCTTCTTGAGTTGGTCGATTATACATAGGAACAACAGAAAGAATCGCATCAAATTCTGAAACATTAACCTCTTTCATTTCATCAAGAATAGCTGAAGTATTATTACCTCCCACACCAATTACCAGAGGAAGTCTTTTATTATTCACTTCTATGATATGAGTTATTAAACTCTTCTTTTCTTCTTTGGTTAAAGTAACCGATTCTGCAGTAGTTCCTAAAACCACTAAATACTCTACTTTACCTTCTATACAAAAATTAACAAGAGAAGTTACTCCTTGATAATCTATTGAACCATCTATATTAAAAGGAGTAGCTAATGCTACACCTGTCCCTCTAAGAAAAGTACTCATACTATATAATCTGTAAAATTTTTAAATATTTCTTAAGCTCTGATATAAAAAGGTTAGCATCATCGGTTGTAGCTCCAATAATTAAATCATTGATTCGATTATCCACATCTGCAAAACCTACTTTTAATTTGGCTTTGGAAGCAGCTGCAACATAATTTAATTCCATTTTATCTTTTCCATAAAAATTAATCAAAACATCATAATCTTTATTTATGAATTCTTGCAAAGATCTACTTTTTACTGCCCCATTAACTCCAAAACTTTTGTCATTATAATAAGCCGTATCCTTATCATCTTCAATATCTTTTTGATCTTCTTTGTACCCCATTACTTTAAGCGCCCCAGAACTAACTCCTAATTCGTTAGCTAGTTTCAATAATGAAATAATATTGATAGAATGCGACGCATCTATAAGAACTGCTAGTGTCTTAAGATTAGAAATACTTCTAGATTCAGCATCTCTTTTCTTTAGATGAGCATCGATACTTTTCTTTATTGCATTTCTTTTAAGACCCTTTAAAATCATTTATTAAAAAAATTAATAAGCCACAAATGTAGCTATTTTACAGTTTACAATCATCTATGAAGATATAAGAAAAATCAAAAACTAAATCATCCCAGAATATCTATATCTATCCATCAGTTTTTCTTTTATGTTTTTACCAAAATACCAAGTCACACAACTCAAAAGGAACAACCTGAATTTCAATACGATATAAAACCTTATATCGTTCTACAGAAAATAAAGATTCAAAATCTCTCGAATATCCAATTAAATCGATTCCCAAATAGCCCCCATTTTTTTCGATTAAAATAACCTGATCTTTAAACGGTAAAATGATTCCTATTGTTGTAGCATGTTTTTTTTGAACACTACCCTCTTCTTTTATTATTCTTTATCAAAGTCTTTAATTAGTGATATTGAAGCCTAAAAATATTTACGAATATAAATTATAAACACCAGATAAAAACTTTGATTTATCCAGAAGAAACAATTTTAAAAATGCCCCTCCTCTTTTGACGATGAATCTATGCGCTTTGTTTCAATAAAAAAACTTACAAAAAAGTAAATCCCCCCTATTTCTGCGATATTAATAAGCACGGTAAATACCCTATTATAAAAATAAAATTCATTTATAGCCAAGAGAAAATCCACAAACAAAGTACAACATGTAGCTATAAAAAGGTAAATTGATTTTTCATAACGATCGGACAAATAAATAAAAAAACTTACCCCAGAGAATAAAAGTGCACTAACTATTATTAATACTGTAGCTTTAATATCATTTATAATCTTAGGCAACACCAATTCGGTTACAGAAAATATTAAATATGCAATTAATAGAGTACTAATTATCACCGGAGGAGAAAACAACATACTTAATTTAACATCTTTCTTATTAACATAGCGCTTTAACATGAGTATGCACAAGACATAAAACAAAGCAATAAGTATAGAGATAAGAATATAATACTTTACAAAATCTACATATATTAAAATATCAGTGACAGCAATAATGACCATACTTAAAGGAAATAGAAAACGTATCCTTTTTACTGATTTTAAATACAACAAAACCAACGACAAAGGAACAAATGGCTTTACATAAATCAACAACCATTTATCAAGAAAAACGGCGACCCATATAACCATCAAGAAAGTGAGACAGAAGAACAAATATGTAATGCTTGTTTTTTTCAAGAATATTTAAAAAAATTACACTTCAACTACTAGATATTTATTTCCTTAATGCTTTCCTCTTAGAAATAATCATCATTTACCGGAACTAAATTCTGCTGTTCTATGAAAAACTTAATTAAGAAAAATTGACCCGAAATCTGTAATAGGTTTATTATTAACACAAACACCTCTAAAGAAACATAAAGGTTATCAAGTGCTGTAACTATATTCACTATTAAAAAGCAGGAAGCAGCAACCATTAAGGAAGAACTGATAATTGTTTTACTATTTAAATAAATATAATAGCAAAGCCCTATAAAAGAAGTAAAACAAGCTATTAATACAAAAAGATAGAACTTATGATCGTATACTTGAGGTAAAATTAAATCTGCGACAGAAAACAGAACATACATGATAAGCAACATAGTTATTATCAATTGAACCGTGAAAATTTTCTTGAATTGAACCTTTATCTTTTTTAAACTTTTCCAAAGTAAAATGATATTAAGTATATAGTATACTGAAAGTAAAATGTTAAGAATTCTAAAGTAACGGATAAAATCTTTACTAGTTAAAATCTCCAAGACCATAATTAATAGCATTGTAAATATAACCAAGTAATTTTTTCGTTTTGCTTTTATCAGATATAAAATACACAGTGAAATAATCACAGAAGGCTTAAAGAAAATGATCAATTTCTCCGCAAAAATTGACACAATCAAAGTAAGTATTCCTGTTAGGTAGAATAATCGGTATGTTAGTTTCTCTGTCATCAATACTTAATTCTTTCGTATTAAACATCAAAAACCTTCAAACTCTTCAGCCTTAAGAATCAAAGATTTTGTTATCATATAATGTACTAAAAAAACGAGAGCAATGGGTTCACATATCAACATAAGTAACTTAAGCTCAAAAGACTCAAGATAAAACCTATCTATTAAGAACATGAAATTACCAAATGCAAAATTTAACATCGATAAAAAAAACCAAAGTGATTTTTCTGATCTTATATTAATATAATGCATTGCTCCTATTATGAGCAACATATAAATTAGTAATAAATAAAGAAACCCTAGTATTTTGAGTTCTCCCATAGGTTCTTCTAGCTCCATATATGCTATGAAAAATATAACAGTATATAAAGAACTACCTAGCACCAATGTAAAGACATCCCTTCTATTGTACTTAAATGACTTATGATTATAATACAAGAAGTAAAACATTAGAACATAAGCAATCATATGTCCTATTATTTGAAATTTAACAACTTCTTCAATTTCACAAAAAACAATCAATTCTCGTATAAAGAAGATCAACAGAATGATTACCTTATACACCTGTACCTGTCTAGTACTTATGAAATAAAGTGTGATTATTGATATCAAAAGAAGTATGCTACTGTATGTGTTTAAAAACTCATTTTCAAACACAAAACCAAGCACTTGTAAGATAATCAAAAAAGAAATTAAAAGCTTTAGTAGTTTCTCTCCATTCATTAACTATATTTTGTGCTTGAAATTTGACTTTTTTTAAATCCAAACACTTTGTTATACAATCATTTTTTTCCCTTACACAATATACTAAATTTTACAAGAACAAAAATTTTGGGAAAAATCAAACAAAAAAAGACTCTACACAACACCTTAATTAAAGCTTATTTAATTTTAACGGAGCTGGACTTGCTATTTGAAATTGTACTAAAAAGAAAACGGCCAATAACTGATAAATAGAATTTATAATTTCAAATTCTATAGAAGAAATATAAAACTTATCCAAAGCAAAACAGGAATCACTTATAACAAAATTGAGTATCGCGATCAAAAACCATAATGACTTAGTAGATCTAATATTGACATACTGAAAAACAGCACCTATAAATAAAAAATACAATATTAATAAATACGTTAGTCCATAAAATTTAATCCCACCCATTGATCCTTCAATAGCTTCATAAATCTCATATACGATAAGAGTCCAGGCAACCCAGAAAACACTTAAATAAACAACATCCGTTGTGCCATAGTCTATCGGTTTATAGTTTTTATATAAAAAAAAGAACAATAACAAGTAACACACACTATAGCTCATCAAAACATACATAAAGCTATTCTCCACATCTGTCAACAAAAATATATCTCCTAAAAAACAAAGCAATAAAACCATTAAAAACAAAACATCTATCTTCTTTGTATTAAACCAATACAGCATAAAAAATAATGGCACCGTCGTAGGTTTTATATAGAATTCTAAAACCGGCCATTGCATAGCTGTACTTAACACGCAAAGTCCCCCCGTTATAATTAATAATATTTTAATGAGGGTTCTTGTTTTCATGATAATTTACCAAGAAATTCGTCTTCGCTAATAATAGGAACTTCTAATTTTTTTGCTTTTTCTAATTTACTTGGTCCCATATTGGCACCGGCAACAATAAAAGAAGTTTTAGAAGAGATAGAACTTGACACTTTACCTCCATTATCTTCAATTAGCTTTTTAAGCTCATTACGAGATACTTTTTCAAACACTCCTGAAACCACGAATGTCTGACCCTGTAACGTATCTGTTTGATTTGCCAGTTTTTCTGCAGAAACCTCTAACTGAACACCATATTGTTGTAATCTAGTAACCAATGCCTTATTTTCATCAGATGCAAAAAATTCTATAACACTCTGAGCTATTTTAATTCCTATCTCATCAACATTTACTAGTTCTTCTTCTGATGCTGCAATAATACCATCAATAAACTTATAATGTTTGGCTAACTTCTTTGCCACTGTTTCTCCTACATATCGAATTCCTAAGGCGAATAGAACACGTTCAAAAGGAATTTCTTTAGACTTTTCTATTCCCACAATAAGGTTTTCGGCACTCTTCTCTGCCATTCTTTCCAGCGGAATTACCTGTTCCTTTTTTAACTCATAGAGATCAGCATAATTAGCAATCAGACCTTCATTTACTAGCAGTGCCACCGTTTCTCCTCCTAATCCTTCTATATCCATCGCTTTACGCGAAATATAATGTTGTATGCGACCAATAATCTGTGGAGGGCAACCTGCATAATTAGGACAGTAATGCTGCGCTTCTCCGTCCTTACGAATAAGTTCTGTTTGACATTCTGGACATTCTGTTATATAAACCGTAGGTTCTGAAGCCTGATCTCTTTTTTGAAAATCAACAGCTATTATTTTCGGAATAATCTCTCCTCCTTTTTCTACAAAAACAGTATCTCCTACCCGAATATCCAATTTCTCTATCTGATCTGCGTTATGCAATGAAGCTCTTTTCACTGTGGTTCCCGCAAGAGCCACAGGTTCAAGATTAGCTACTGGTGTAATTGCACCTGTTCTCCCTACCTGATATGTTATCTCATGAAGTATTGTTGAAGCTTGTTCTGCTTTAAATTTATATGCCATTGCCCATCTTGGGGCTTTTGCTGTAAAACCTAATTCTTCTTGTTGCTGAAGATCATTTACCTTAATAACCACACCATCAGTTTCATATGGCAGATCATGACGATGCTCATCCCAATACCCAATAAAATCCAACACTTCATCGATTGAACCTACCCATTTGGATTCTGCTGGAACTTTAAACCCCCAATCTCTTGCTTTTTCCAAACTTTGAAACTGAGACGCTATCCCTAATCTATTTCCCGTGATATTATACAACAAACAATCTAGCGGACGCTTAGCAGTCTCACTACTATCTTGTAGTTTAAGACTACCAGAAGCTGTATTTCTAGGGTTTGCATATGGTTCTTCTCCTGCTGCAATTCGTTCCTGATTCATTTTGGCAAAACCTTCATACGGCAAAACAATTTCACCACGTATATCAAATTTTGGAGGAAAATCACCTTTTAATTTTAGCGGTACAGAATTAATGGTTTTCACATTTGTAGTCACATTATCTCCTTGAATACCATCTCCTCTTGTTACAGCCCTAATCAGTTTCCCTTCCTCATACGTGAGGCTTATAGAAGCTCCATCATACTTAAGTTCACATGTATAACTAACTTCTCCATCAACTAATTTTTTAATACGTTTTTCCCAGTCTAGCAAATCTTCTTTAGAATATGAATTATCTAATGAATACATTCGATATTCATGTACTACAGTCTCAAAATTCTTAGTCACCTCCCCTCCAACTCTAAGTGTTGGAGAATTAGGATCATAAAACTCTGGATGATTTTCTTCTAATTCTTGTAATGCTTTGAGTTTCATATCAAACTCATAATCACTTATCACTGCAGCATCTAATACGTAATAATTATAATTATGTTTTCTTAGCTCTTCTCTTAGTTGATTAATTTGTTGTTCTGTATTCATCTGTATTATATATATCGTTCAATAGTCAAATCCAACCTTCGACTACTAAAACAATCATTCCCCTTTTACAAGTATTCTTTTAAATTACTAAATTTTATCTATATAGTATCTATTTCAGATTTTATGTCCTTTCTGGTTTTAACCATTTTGGAACTTCTGTCGATTTAAAATTCCTCATCTTATCTAATAGCCTATCAATATCATCTTCTACTATAAGAAGTTCGTAGTTTTCCATTTTTAAAAAACCTCTTCGAACCATATTCTCTAAAAGCCCTAGTAAATCATTATAAAATCCTGAAACATTTAATAGGCCTATTGGTTTTTGATGCAGACCAAGCTGAGCCCAAGTGATAATTTCAAACAATTCTTCTAATGTTCCAAACCCACCTGGTAATGTAATAAACCCATCACTAAATTCTTGCATTTTCATTTTCCGTTGATGCATATTCTCTGTAGTATACAACTCTGTTAAACCAAGGTGAACCACTTCTTTTAGTTTCAAAAACTCGGGAATTATCCCAACTACCTTTCCTTTATTAGTAAGAGCACCTTCTGCTATTTTACCCATAATTCCTATTTTGGCAGCTCCATACACCAGAGTAATATTTTGTAAAGCCATTTTTTCTCCTAATAAAAATGCTTCAGAAATAACTTTAGTATCATTACCCTCACTACTTCCACAAAATACACAAATTGAATTAAGATTATTCATACATTTATACCTTTTAAATTCTCAAAAAAGAATCTCTACAAATCTTATAATTTCTATTAAAAATCCCAGATTTGTATTTTCTTATTTATGTCGGCCAATTTAACATCTTCTCACTAGTCGAAACAAGCCTTTATCATTCGATCATTTCCATACAAATCCTTACGTATTTCTACAGATGTAAAACCTAAGTTTTCAATCATATCTTTAGTTTCTAAACCCAAATATTGATTAATCTCAAAATATAACGACCCTTCCTTTTTTAATTTATTTTTTGCCAAACTTGTAATCTTTTCATAAAAAACCAATGGTTGATCATCAGACACAAACAAAGCTCTTGACGGTTCATTATCAAGCACATTTGGTTTCATTTCTATTTTTTCTAACTCACGAACATAGGGTGGATTAGAAACTATAACATCAAAATCAATAGATAAATCCTGAGTCTCTAAAATATTTGCTTTGATAAAAGTAACGTTTACTTTATTTAATTTTGCATTTTCTTCTGCAACCTTAATTGCTGGTTCTGAAATATCAATTGCGTATACTCTAGCTTCTGGTATTTTTTTTGCCAAAGAAATCGCAATACAACCACTACCTGTTCCTATATCTAATATTGCTATTGGATCATTCGAGTTAAGGCGGTCTTTTATAATCCAATCCACTAATTCTTCAGTTTCTGGCCTGGGAATCAATACATTTTCACTTACCGCAAAAGGCAATCCATAAAAATCAGTTTTTCCAATTATATATTGAATAGGCTCCTGGTGTAGTAATCGGTTTTTTGCAGCATCAAAATCACTAATCTCATCATCAGAAAGAATTTTGTCTAGATTGATAGCGACATTCACTCTGGTAAGGCCTAAAATTTCTTCTGAAAGCAAATAAAAAAAGGATAAAATTTCTGTAGAATCATAAAGTCCGGATAGAGAATTCACAAAACTAGTTCTTAGGTCTTTTATCTTCAACTGGAAGTTTATTTTAATTTATAACTCTTTTATCATCCATGCCTGGCAACTGTAATGACCTGTATTTCCGATAGGTTTTTCTAATGACACAAAACCAACTTTCTGATATAATTTTCTGGCAGCTTGCATATACGGCATAGTTTCTAAATAACATTTGGTATACCCTTGCTCTTTTGCATAACTCAAACACGTTTGTATCATCTTATATCCAATTCCTTTTCCTCTTGTAACGGGTAAAAAGTACATCTTTTGCAATTCACAAATATCATCAGAAGTTTCTCCCTGCAAAGGTGCTATACCTGCGCCTCCCACTATTTCACCTTTTTCTTCTACCACATAATATCGCATTCCGGAATAATTATAAGTGTCATACATTCTATCCAAAGATTCATCCTCATATGCTGTACCTACTTTTGGCACCCCCATTTCTACCAAAACACTTCGTATCAAACTAGCCAATGCTTTATCATCTTTGGGTTCTAACAGACGGATTTTGACATTACTCATTATATTATAAATACTACTTTTACGTTATTATCAAAGGATATTGAAATATACGTTAAACCTAACCATGAATCAATGAAGAAATTTCTATTATTATCAACAATAATTATTAGCATCACAAGCTGTTCTATTTCTAAACAACCAAAATTTAAATACGTTGATAATATTATGGTTAAAAATATTAGTGTGCGTAATATAACACTTAAAGCTGATGCTGTTTTCAACAATCCAAACCACTTAAAAGGGAAACTTTCTATTGAAGATGTCCATATTTTTGTTGATAATATAGATGTAGGTACAATTTCTGCACAAGAATTTGATGTCCCTTCTAAAAATGAATTTATCATACCTCTAGAAGGTACGGTTTCTCTTTCTAAAGTATATAAAGACAATAAAAACAGTATTCTCGGTAGTGTTCTCAAAGTAATACAAACCGATTCTCTTTCTATTCAATATAAAGGTATAATTCGATACCATTTAGGAAACTTCTCTTATCCATATGCTATTGATAAGACTCAAGACATTTCTATAAAATAAAAGTGTCTCCTATCTAAAAACATCTATTTTTCACTGGAAACAGTGTTCCTTTTTGAATACCTTATATAGATCTTTACAAATAGCATATAACATTATAAGTTAGTTAATGCTCGATTTTACATTAACAGATATAGAACACAAAATGACAAAATTAATACTAAACTCTATTTTAATCACAATCACACTCTGTACCACCACTTCTTTTAGCACAATAAAATTAAGTCAGAATGAACCTAAAATCATAAAAATCATTCCAATAAAAGAAGAAGCTTTTAAATATTTTCAACTTCAAGGTGAAACTGCTACTGGAGTCAAAGGTGAAATTTATTTAAATGGCAAAAAATTACATGAGTTCAATAAAGAAAGCTCTAGGTTTTTCAATAATGAAGCTCAGGAACTTATTAAAAACGGTACTAATGAAATTACACTCAAAATCTCTTCAATTGGTAAAGATGTAGAAAAAGATTATTTTTCAAAATGTGTTGTTTTTATTGCTTTACACGGAGTAAATGAAAAAATATTCCCTTCCAAAGAAACTCAAATAGTTCGTATCAAATGGAATCCAGAAAAAGACCAAAATAAAGAACATATTAAATATGTTTTCGATGTTAAAAGATAATTTCACAAAACATCACTATTAACTAGTCCCAAAAGGTTTCAAAACGCATAGTTTTATTTATTTTTGTGAATTGTAAAAGTGACAAAACACGAAAACTATATAAGACGATGTATCCAGTTAGCCAAAAACGGACTGGGAACAACCTATCCTAATCCCTTGGTAGGTAGCGTTATTGTACATAATGATATAATTATTGGTGAAGGATGGCATTATCAATCAGGAAAACCACATGCAGAGGTAAATGCTATAGCTTCTGTCAAAAACCCTTCTCTTTTAAAAGATGCTACAATTTATGTAAGTCTTGAGCCGTGCAGTCATTATGGAAAAACTCCTCCCTGCAGTGATCTTATTATCGAAAAAGGAATTAAAAAGGTAGTTATTGGCACTATAGATACTTTTGCGAAAGTATCAGGTGCCGGAATCAAAAAATTGATGAATGCAGGTTGCGATGTAATTGTAGGTGTCCTGGAAAAAGAGTGCCTGGAATTAAATAAACGTTTCTTTACTTTCCATAACAAAAAACGCCCTTACATTATATTAAAATGGGCAGAAACTAGAAATGGTTACGTGGCTCCTGCTCTAACCAACAAAAGAGAACCTGTATGGATTACTAATCCTTATTCAAGGCAATTAGTACACAAATGGAGAGCAGAAGAGCAAGCTATTTTGGTAGGCAATCAAACCGTAATAAAAGATAATCCAAAACTCACAATAAGACATTGGTCAGGTATAAACCCTACAAGAGTGGTCATAGATAGATCTGGCAAAATACCTATTGACTCTTCTATATTAGATCAAACGGTAAAAACTATTACAATCACTTCTGAAAAATTCAGACAAGAAAATCATCATCATCTCATTTATGAAACTATTGATTCGAAAAACTCACTAACAAAAAAAATATGCGACATCCTTTATCATCATAATATACAATCAATAATCATAGAGGGCGGTACGTTTACTATCCAATCATTTATTGATAGCGAACTCTGGGATGAAGCAAGAGTTTTTACTGGGGATACTACCTTCGATTCTGGAATAAAAAGCCCTATACTTAATGGACATATAGCATCTGAAACCAAAATAGAAAATGACACTTTAAGGACATACTATAATGATTAAGACTATAATTTTTGACTTTGGAGATGTCTTTATCAATCTAGACAAACCTGCCATACAAAAAGAACTTTCGCTCTTAGGCAAAATCTCTCCTCCACAAATACAAGAAATCAATATCGCATATGAAACAGGAAAGTTATCTACATCAGAATGCGTTAATGCCTTTCAAACAATACTTACCAATGCTACAAAAAAAGAAATCATTAATGCCTGGAATGCCATATTACTTGATTTCCCAGAGCATCGGTTACAATTCATTCGGAATTTATCTATCTCCAAAAAATATACATTAATCTTGCTAAGCAATACAAATGAATTGCACATTGACTGGATTAAAGAACATGTTTCTTTTTACAATATATTTAAGTCATGTTTTAATTTCTTTTATTTATCACATGAAATTGGTTTAAGAAAACCTGATACGTCTATTTTTGAATTTGTTTTAGAGCAACATCAATTAAACCCTTTAGAAACATTATTCATTGATGACACAAAGGAAAACACTGATTCAGCTAAAAAATTAGGTATTCATGTATGGAATAACAATCCAAAAACCGAGGACATTACAAACTTATTTACTATAAAATCTAATATATTTTGATCTATTTAATTCTTAGCGTTTTAGCTTCAAGCTTGATTTTTATAATCTTCAAGTTATTCTCAAGATACAATGTAGACACTTTACAAGCTATTATTGTAAACTATGTAGTTGCTTGTGTTTCAGGAATTATAGCATATTCAGAACCGGTGGATATAGTTACAATATCAAAAGAAGGATGGTTTTATGGAGCAATGATATTAGGTATTGTTTTTATTTCTGTTTTCAACCTTATGGCTGTCACAACACAAAGAAACGGACTTTCTGTTGCAGCAGTTGCGACCAAAATGAGCTTAGCTATACCTATAGTATTTGGTATTATAGCTTACCAAGAAAGCACAGGTATTCTAAAAATAATCGGAATCCTTATTGCTCTAATAGCGGTATACTTAACCTCTATGAAAACTCCTGATGGAGTTTCAATAACAAGAAAAAATCTAATCTTCCCATTACTTGTTTTTATTGGAAGTGGTATTATAGATACTAGTCTAAAATTCTTAGAAACACATTATGTAGCTCAAAATGATGTTCCTGTTTTTTCAGCAACTATTTTCGGATTTGCAGCAATTGTAGGAGTATTTACAATACTATATAAAGCTATATTAGGGAAATTTAAGATTTCAATTAAAAATATTATTGCCGGAATCGGATTAGGAATACCAAATTATTTTTCTATTTATTTTTTAATAAAAGCATTGCGTCATGACAGTATGGATAGCTCTACTGTTTTTACAATTAATAATGTAGCCGTTTTATTAGTTTCAACGATTGCTGGAATTTTATTTTTTAGAGAAAAATTAATTCTTAAAAATTGGATTGGGATCATTTTAGCTATATTGAGTATAATTTTGGTAGCCTTTTCTATATAGCAAGATCAAATTGGACATAAACGACACCTATAAAACGATTAACACTTCAGGAAACGAGGTTCTTTTCAAAGATCGAAACAGTAAATTTTTTGGATACACATTTCCTATTATATCCGAAGAGGACGCAAAACAGATCCTGGAACGCCTTAAAAAACAACATCACTCTGCACGACATTGGTGTTATGCCTGGCAAATTGGCACAGAAAACCCAAGATATCGTTCTAACGATGATGGTGAGCCTTCTAATTCTGCCGGACAGCCTATATATGGACAAATTCAATCATTTGAGGTTACTAACATATTAATCGTTGTTGTACGTTATTTTGGCGGTGTAAAACTAGGAGTAGGCGGACTAATTAACGCCTATAGAACCGCAGCTCAATTAGCCCTAGAAGCATCTAACATTATAGAAAAAACTATCAACATCAATTATGTTATTATTTTTGAATACAAAGACATGAATAAAGTCATGCGTATCATAAAAGAAAACAAACTGAAAATCAACAAACAAGAGTTAGAACTTAATTGCAAAATTTATATTTCTGTAAGAAAAAAGATCTCTGATAAAATAAAAGACATTTTCTCCCCGTTGTATGAAATAGAAATTAAAAGAATAGAGGGTTAATAATTTTTTATTTTTTCAAGTAAATAAGGAGGACATGAAGTAGGTTTTCTTGTTTTATCATTAACAAAGACCAAAGTTGTAGAAGCGATTGTTAGTAATTCTTGATTTTGATTGTAAATTTCATAGTCAAAAATTATTTTAACTGTAGGAATTTTCCTCAATGAAGTTTTAACAGTCAAATTATCGTCAAAGAAGGCAGATTTCTTAAATTTAAGGTCTAATGTAAACACAGGAAGTATAACACCATTTTCTTCCATTGATTTGTATGAAATCCCTAATCGGGACAACCAATCGATTCGTGCTAATTCTAAGTACTGTGCATAGTTCCCATGGTGTACTACGCCCATTTGATCTGTTTCAGCATATCGTACTTTTAATGAGGTTTCTGAAGTGATTGGCATATTGTTATAATCAAAAATTAGTATTAAAGTTAAAAGTAGTACTATCAAATTATGCAAAAAAAATAATTAATATTCAATACCCAAATCGTTTTTTTTTTACATTTTTTGTTCACATATTTGTCGTGCAAAAACAGTAAGGAGTTTTTCAACAATTTCTTTTTAGTATCTTAACAAAAAAAAGTAAACCTAACCAGTAAGAATGAATGTAACCGCGCAGTCAGTTTGGGATAATTGTTTGTCTTTTATAGAAGACAACATCACGCCCCAAGCTTTTAAAACTTGGTTTGAGCCAATCAAAGCTGTAAAACTTACAGATAGCGCCCTGAGCATACAGGTTCCTAGTAAATTTTTTTATGAATGGTTAGAAGAACATTATGTAAATCTTCTTAAAGTTTCATTAACCCGAGAATTAGGCGAAAGTGCAAAGTTGGTTTATGTTATCAAAATGGAAAACACGTACGGTAACAAAAAACCATTTACTGAAAAAATACCTAGCGCAAATCGCACTCCGGTTAATTCACAAGAAGTTGACGTTCCTATTAAAAGTAAAAACCCAGAACTTAAAAATCCGTTTGTTATCCCAGGGATAAGAAATGTAAAAATTGAATCTCAATTAAATCCTAGTTACAACTTTGAAAATTTCTTGGAAGGAGATTCTAATCGATTAGCACGTTCTGCAGGTATGGCCGTAGCCAACAAACCTGGAGGGACCTCTTTTAACCCATTACTTATTTTTGGAGGAGTTGGTCTAGGCAAAACACACCTAGCTCATGCTATAGGTGTTAACATCAAAGATAATTACCCAGAGAAAACTGTTTTATACATATCAGCAGAAAAATTCACTCAACAATATATTGAATCTGTAAAAAAGAATAATAGAAATGATTTTATTCATTTTTACCAGATAATTGATGTACTTATTGTTGATGATATTCAACTTTTATCAGGCAAAGCAGGAACTCAAGATGTATTCTTCCATATATTCAACCATTTACATCAAAATGGTAAACAAGTAATCCTAACAAGTGATAAAGCTCCTGTTGACATGCAAGACATAGAGCAACGATTATTATCTCGTTTTAAATGGGGACTATCTGCAGAACTACATCAACCAGATTTTGAAACCAGAATTTCTATTATCAAAAATAAATTATATCGTGACGGCGTGGAAATGCCTGAAGAAATAGTAGAGTTTCTTGCTAACAACATAAAAACCAACATAAGAGAATTGGAAGGCGCTATTATCTCACTAATTGCCCATTCTTCTTTTAACAAAAAGGATATTACTATAGATTTAGCCAAAACTATAGTAGACAACTACGTAAAAAATACAAAACGAGAAGTATCAATAGACTACATTCAGAAGGTCGTTAGTGATTATTTCCAAATGGATGTAGAAACACTTCAATCCAAAACACGTAAACGTCATATTGTCCAAGCACGTCAACTAGCTATGTTTTTTGCTAAAAAGCTAACCAAGGCCTCACTAGCAAGTATCGGTACACAAATTGGCAAGAGAGATCATGCAACAGTTCTTCATGCTTGCAAAACAGTGGACAACCTTTCTTCTACAGACAAACAATTTAGAAAATACGTAGAGGACCTAGGAAAGAAACTTACGTTATAAACATTAAGCATATTTTACCAAAAAAAACAAACCATAAGACACCCCCTTTATTTCACCATCGGGTTTACAGTAAATATGCATACATGATCTGTTTTGAATACTCAAATAACAAAGCAAAAACATGAAAATCAAAATCCTAATGGTATGCCTCGGAAACATCTGCAGATCCCCTCTAGCAGAAGGAATCTTAAAATCAAAACTCGACCTAAACAAATATAGCGTTGAATCCTGCGGTACAAGTAGCTACCATATTGGCAATAAACCAGACACAAGATCTATTGATGTAGCCAAAAAACATGGCATAGACATAGCAAGTCAACGCGCAGCTCAATTTAAGGCAAGTGATTTCAAAACCTACGATTACATCTACGCAATGGATCACTCTAACTACCAAAACATTATTAAACTCACGAATAACGAAGAAGATAGAACCAAAGTTAATCACATTCTCAACGAACTTCATCCAAATAAAAATCTCGATGTCCCAGATCCATATTATGGCGGTGAACAAGGCTTTGAAGATGTTTTTCGAATGCTTGATGAAGCTTGCGAAAATATAGCTTTAAGATTGCAAAAAAGCAATTAACTACAAAAATAACGCTTTACTCTCATCACTCTCAAAACAACACTACCCATATAAAAACACCAAAACATCTCATACCCCAGAAACAAATACTACAAACACAAATAATAGCGTCATAATCAATAACAATAAAAAAATAATATTATTTTAGTGTGCAATCAACAAAAACAAAGACACAACCTATCACCTAAACATTAAAAAACTATACTAAAAACCACTTATAAACCTATGGAGCTTAAACCCCTAGATCCCAAAGGAAAATTATACTTAATACCAACTCGGCTAGGAGACGATGTCCCCTTAGAAGTTCTACCAATATCCATTAAAAAAGTACTAGAACAAGTAAATCATTACATTGTAGAGAACGAAAAACCCGCCAGAAGGTTTATAAAAAAAGTAAGCCCTAGCAAATCTCAACGCTCTCTTGTCATACACACGGTTAATAAATACACTGATACTTCAGAAATCCCAAGCTACCTGACCCCTTGTCTTAACGGGGAATCAATAGGACTACTATCAGACGCAGGTTGCCCAGGAATCGCTGATCCTGGAGCAGAAGTTGTAAAAATAGCCCATGAAAAAGGTATCCCTGTAACACCACTTGTTGGCCCATCCTCTATTTTATTAGCTATGATGAGCAGTGGAATGAATGGACAAAATTTCACATTCAATGGGTATTTACCTATTGACAAAAATGAGAGAAAATCTACCATCAAACATTTAGAAAAAATCTCACTAGAAAGGAACCAATCTCAAATATTTATAGAAACACCATACAGAAATGACAAAATGTTCGCAGACCTAACATCTATGCTACACCCCAATACCCGATTGTGTATTGCATGCGACATCACACTTACTACCGAATTCATTGCCACTAAAACCATTGAAGAATGGAAAAAAGAAGAAATAGATCTACATAAAAGACCTACTATATACATAATACAACGAGAATAAAGAAACTACGATCACAATACAGCTTTCGCTCTTCTATTCGCAACGACAAAAGACGTATCATACCCTCCAAATCGTTTCATATAATATCGAATAGTAGTACCAAATGCATCAGCAAATCCTTCTACTCCACCAGTACGCAAATATCTTTTTACTGCACCAGGCCCAGCTAGATGGGCAGCAGCAAGAATTCCAGATTCTGTTACCTCTACACCATTCATTCTTTTACCGGCAAACCATTTAATATCCCTACGTAAAACCCATTTATTCCTAGAAAGATTTGCATAAAAAGCTTTTTCCTGAAGTTCTGGATTTCTAAGAAATTGGTTTTTTGAAACATTTTTAACACCAATTAAAGCCAATGTTCCTTTACCGAATTGATATTTCCCCATATAACCAAATTGATTCACCACACCATAGTCGCCACGAGATTCTTTAAAAGCAACAGCCTCTTTAAATCCTACATAAGTTTTCCCCAGTTCAGGAGAAAAAAATGCGCTATCATCTTCAATTTCACTAAAATTAGGTGCAATGTAGTACAAATCCAAACCAGCAGTACTATAGGAGCTAAAATCTACTTTCTCTTTTGTTGTAAAACTCAACAAAAGCGCCCCTCCAATTGTAAGTAATATAGATAATCCTATTATCCTCTTTATCATATAAAAAATTTCTAAGTAGCCATTAAAAAAATGGTCCCCTCTACTTAAATTTTTGCCGTGCAAATATACGACTTTTTTAAAAATAAAAAAGAACAGAGTGTTAAAATTATTATAATGCTGAAAAACAGCGTTTTATATCAAAAAAACAAGCTTAAAAAGCACTAAAATTTGTATAAAAAACCTTAAAATTGACACTTAAACGTCGAACCAAGTCTTTTAGTCGAATAAAAATAAACCTAAACTTTTAATAGTAATTCACAAAAAAAATACAATTTTGTTAATAAATTGATGAAGTTTTTAAAGCAGTACAGAAAAAAAACTCTATTTTTTCCTACAAAAAAGAGGATATAAATCTACCTATTTATCCCCTTCTCGTTAATCCACTTTACATACTGTTTTTTATTACGATTATGCTGACTCAATGTCTTAGCGAATTTATGGTATCCAAAATTCTCTACGTTAGCAACAAAAAAGTAATATTCATGCTTTTCATAATTAAGAACAGCATCGATAGAAGAAATATCAGGCATTGTTATTGGCCCAGGTGGTAATGCAGCATATTTATATGTATTATAAGGACTATCTAACTCTAAATCTTTATACAAAACACGTTTTATTACTACATCCCAATCATTACGATGTTTTTTAATTGCATAGATTACTGTTGGATCAGCATCTAATTTCCATCCATTAGTATATCTATTCATATAAACCCCCGCAACTCTTGGTCTTTCATCAACCTTAGCTGTCTCTTTTTGAACAATCGAAGCAACTGTACAAACTTGAGCAGGTGTCAAACCTATTTTCTTGGCTTTTGACAGACGCGATTCATTCCAAAACTTATTATACTCCTTTAGCATCCTATCTCTAAACTGCTCTGCAGAAGTATTCCAAAAGAATTCATACTTATTTGGCACATACATAGCTAGAGAAGTTTCTGGAGAAAACCCCTTTGCTTCTAAAAAAGCTTTTTCTTTAAAAACTTTTAACAATGAAATACTATCTGCTTCTATCTGAGTAGCAATTCTTCCGGCAAGATTTTCGAGTCTTTCCTGATTATTGAAACTAACTTGAATTGGCTCATTTTTACTTCTTAGAACATTGATAATATCATTATTATTCAAATCTTTCTTTATAATATATCGCCCAGCCTTAATATTATCAATATATCCTTTCCTTCTAGCTATTCTATCAAAACTATAAATATCTTTAACTATTGGACTAATCACCTCAATAAGCTCAGTATATGTTCCTCCAGTTGGTATATAAACAGTTTTAGTTTCGTTTTCAAAACTAGTATTAGGAGAAAAAACTGCCTGATACACATAATATGCAAAAATTCCTCCTGCAATTAAACCTAATAATGCAATAGCTAATAGTATTTTTTTAATGTACATATATTAATTGATATAAAAATTCATCTTTATAAGTTTCTTTTACTAAATTCCACTCTTTCTTCACTCCAACTTTATTAAATCCTTTTTTTTCAAATAATTTAATACTCGTCCCATTATCTTCAGAAATATTCGCATACAATTGATGTAAATGCAGATGTGTAAAACCATAATTTGTTATAAGTTCTAAAGCTTCTGCCCCATAACCTTTACCTCGGCTTTCTTTCTCTGCAATTAAAATACCGACACCTGCTCTATTATGCGTAGGGTTAAAATCAAATAAATCAATTAATCCTAGAACTGCATCATCATTTGAACAAATGACTAATCGCAATTGTTTTACTTCATAAATATCTTTATGAGCATGCTCCAAATATTGTTTAATTAAAAATCTCGAATAGGGAGTTTGCGTAGAACTCATCTCCCAAATCTGTTCATCATTCTCTACTATATAAACAAAATCAAGATCTTCTGGTTCTAGAGCTCGTAAATAAATGTTTTCTCCTTTAAGTGTTACCATGAGAACTCTCCTTTAAAAACCTGCTCAGCAGGACCTATCAAAAAGATATCCTCATATCCATTTTCAGTTTTCTTAAACGTGACCTTCAATTCTCCACCTTGGGTCTGAACACTAACCGCTTCCTTATCTGTAAGCTTTGTTGCATGCATAGAAAGTGCCACAGCTGTCACTCCAGTCCCACAAGACAATGTCTCATCTTCTACTCCTCTTTCATAAGTTCGAACAGCAAATGAACTACCATTTCTTTTCTCAACAAAATTTACATTACTACCTGCTTCAAAATAGGGAGCTCCATTTCTAATTCTTCTTCCAACATTTTCTACATCATATTCGGATAATCCATCAACCATAGTAACATGATGAGGAGAACCAGTATCCAGAAACAAATGATCATCATACTTTTCTATCTCTAACACATCTTGCATCTGCAAATACACTAAACCGTTTTTAATTTCAGCATGATGCTTACCATCTATAGCTGTAAAAGTTGCTCTATCCCTAATCACACCAAGAAAAGCTGCAAATGCAACCAAACATCTCCCTCCATTACCACACATAGAACTCTCATTACCATCTGCATTAAAATACACCATAGTAAAATCATCCTCGTTATTTTGAGGCAACTCTAATAACATTAAACCATCTGCTCCGATCCCAAATTTTCTGTCACAAAGTCTGGCAAACAATTTGGTATTATTTTTGGAAAGTATAGATTCACGATTATCAATGATTACAAAATCATTACCGGTACCTTGATATTTATAAAAAGTAAGGGTCATTGTTCTTTCAATTATATAGACAAAGGTACAAAGAATGTCAACATAAAACTGTTGTTAATTGTGAGTTAAATATCATAAAAAAAGTATACTATAATTGTAATTTTAATAGTTATTGATAGTCTATTAAAGAAGTTAATGGTAAAATCAAACAAAAAAGAAAAGAAAATGAAAAGATTTTTGAGCTTATTGGTTGTAGCAGTCCTTGCAGGAGTATTTACTTTAGGATTATATAAACTGTTTTTAGAACCCGAAACTGTTGTTACGGAAAATGAAGTTAAATCAAATTCAATTCCCGTAAATTATACGGTCACTAATACGAATTCAAGTATACCAAATGCTAGTATTGATTTTACGCTAGCTGCAGAAAAAACAGTTAACGCCGTAGTACATGTCAAACAATATGGAATCACTCGTGCACCCAGAAATTTAATGGAATTTTTTAGAAACGGAGGAGCACAGGAAAGAAGAATTCAAGGTGCCGGGTCTGGAGTTATCATTACAGAAGATGGATACATTGTAACAAATAATCATGTTATTGATGGAGCTTCTGATCTTGAAATCACATTAAATAACAATAAATCTTATAAAGCCAAAGTAGTAGGTACTGCTCCACAATCTGACATTGCCCTGATTAAGATAGATGCAGATGAAAAACTATCCTACATCCCTTTTGGCGATTCTAATTCTGCTAAGATTGGAGAATGGGTATTAGCTGTAGGAAACCCTTTCAACCTTACCTCAACAGTTACTGCTGGTATTATAAGTGCTAAATCAAGAGATTTGGATGAATCTGACAATAAAAGTCAATCTTTTATACAAACTGATGCCGCAATTAACCCAGGCAACAGTGGTGGTGCTTTAGTCAACACAAGAGGCGAATTAATAGGTATTAATACTGCCATAACTTCTCAAACAGGTAGTTATGTTGGATATGCTTTTGCAGTACCTTCTAATAATGCTAAAAAAATAATTGATGATATTATAGAATTTGGCGGTGTACAAAGAGGTATTTTAGGGATCACAGGAGGCACAATAAACCCAAAAGCAATGGAGGAGTATGACATCTCTACTTCTCAAGGAGTATTTGTTGCCTCTGTAGCCGAAGAAAGCGGAGCGAAAAAGGCAGGACTTTTAGAAGGAGATGTTATAAAAGAAATCGATGGACTACCTATTAGAAAATTTGCTGATTTAACCGGATATGTAAATAGCAAGAGGCCAAAAGATGTTATTAACGTAAGAGTACTTAGAAAAAATAAAGAACTAGTACTACCAGTTACTTTATCCAAATATGAGATACAACGATACAACATTGATGATGTTGGTGTAGAAGTTGCAAACCCTCCAAAAGATTATTTAAAGAACTTTAAACTTGATCATGGTGTTGTAATTAGTAAAGCATTGAGTTCAAGAATGAAAAGATATAATTTAGAAGGATTAGTTATTAGCGAAATTGATGGTAAAAAAGTAAAAAATGTTCTTGAAGTAAAGCAAATAATCGAAAATAAATATAAAGACGAAGACATCACAATTAGTCTTGTAGATAGAGATGGAAAAAAACGTGAATTTGTCTTTCAATAATTAATTAAAAAGCTATAAAAAACAATAGTTCCCATTACTTTAATAAAGTAATGGGATTTTTTTATCAAAAAACGTTTCACGAAAACGTTTGAAATATATACTTTTGCACGAAATTTCAAGACTGTAAAACACAACACATTATGAGCTCTAACGAAGTTTATGAAAAAGAACTTGCCTTTCAGGCAGACAGACGCCGCGCAACAGTGGCATTTATCAAAACTGTAAGCGACTTATGGTACGACAATTCTATAGAATTGGTACTTTTTCGCAATCAGCTAATTGACAAAAATGTTAGTGAGATTATAAATCTTCACGAATACGCTGGCGAGTTTGTACAAAAGCCAATCTCGATTTTTGATTCAGTAGAAATCGCACAAGCTATCAAACTAATGAATTTACCTCCATCAAAATTAGATATTGGTAAACTCACATATGAATATCATCTAGCAAGTGAGGAATATGGATCGATAAATCGCTTTGTACAGAATAAACTAAAGGATGCAAAGAAATTCAAACCAATTTCGCCTAAGAATGTAGTTCTTTATGGTTTTGGTAGGATTGGCCGCCTTGTAGCTAGAGAATTGATGACTATTACAGGAAAAGGAAGTCAATTAAGGCTTAGGGCCATAGTTACCAGAGGAGCAATTAATCAGGAAGTTTTAGAAAAAAGAGCTTCATTATTAAGAAGTGATTCTGTACATGGAGATTTTGCTGGTACTGTTGAAACAGATCTAAAAAATAGTGCACTTATTATCAATGGTACTACTGTAAAAATTATCAGCGCAAATAATCCAGAAGAAATAGATTACACTTCTTATGGAATTAAAGATGCTTTATTAATAGACAACACCGGCGCTTTTAGAGACAAAGAAGCTTTAAGCAGACATTTGGCTGCCAAAGGGATTGACAAAGTATTACTTACCGCTCCAGGTAAAGGTATCCCAAATATTGTTCACGGGGTAAATCACAAAGAAAACGACCCTGATAAAGTAGATATATTCTCTGCCGCTTCTTGCACAACAAATGCAATAACACCTATTTTACAAGCTGTAGACGAAAGTTTTGGTGTAGTAAACGGCCATTTAGAAACAATACATGCATATACCAATGATCAAAATCTGGTAGATAATATGCATAATAAATATAGAAGAGGTCGTGCAGCCGCTCTTAATATGGTAATCACAGAAACTGGAGCTGGGAAAGCTGTTTCTAAAGCTTTACCAAGTTTTGAGGGTAAACTAACCTCTAATGCAATTCGAGTTCCTGTACCCAATGGGTCTTTAGCAATCCTAAATCTAAACTTAGAAAAGAAGGCTTCTAAAGAAAGTATAAATGCAGCACTCAAAAAATATGCATTAGAAGGAAATTTGGTAGAACAAATAAAATATTCGCTAGATAACGAATTGGTTTCTAGTGATATCATAGGCTCTTCTGCTCCATCAATATATGACAGTAACGCTACTATAGTCGATACCAAAGGAAATAACGCAATTTTATATGTTTGGTACGATAATGAATATGGATATAGTCATCAAGTAATTAGGTTATCAAAATATATAGCCAAAGTAAGGCGTTTTACTTACTATTAAAATATTCAACAAGACACTTAAAAGCCGTTAATCATAACGGCTTTTTTTATTTACGATAACCTAACATGTAATTATCAGTCAACATAAAGCATTAGTAAACAATAAATTAACAATAATTTTGCTTTTTGGTAAATTACAACCAAAAATTCTTTTTTTTTAACCACAATATCGTACATTTATTACCGTTACAGAAGAAATTAATAACCAAAAAAAGAAAGGATATATAATATTCCTCTAAATCATTTGTAAATAGTTATTTTTATCTTCTAACTACTACACGTAGGGATATTGTATATACAACCACTAAAATTAAGAATAACAGCATGAAATTATCACAATACCTAATAGTTTTAACTATTTTATTATCTTTTTTTGAAACTTCATACGCTCAGGAAGAAACCGTAACGGTCGAGCAAGCTTTGAAGCAAGAAAAGATAGAAGGACAATTTGATATTGTTATACAAAAATCTGGAAGGTATCAGGAATATAAAGTAGTAAAACAAGTTTGGATAAACAAGCTTAAATCTAACACCATTGATACACTAAAGACATTAGAATCGAAATTGAATACTTCTAACCTTAAGATTACAGAACAACAATCTACAATAACAGGTCTCGAAGAATCACTTGCCAAAACAAATGGTGATCTCACTGCAGTAACTCAAGAAAAAGATAGTATGAGCTTTTTTGGAGCTGCAGTAACCAAATCAAGCTATAACACTATTATGTTAGTGATTATAGGAATTCTTTTAGCTTTTTTAAGTTTGTTTATTTATAAATTTAAAAACAGTAATGCTATAACAGTACAAGCCAAGAAAGCTTTAGCCGAAACTGAAGAAGAGTTTGAAGATCACAGACGCAGATCATTAGAACGAGAGCAAAAAGTTATGCGTAAGCTTCAGGATGAAATCAACAAACAACGTAAAGCAGGAGCTAAGTAAATTTAATTTCTAGATTTATATTATATTCTTTTGCATCTTTGCATTCAGTATAGAATTTAATGTTAAGATGCGTATAGATATTATAACCGTAGTACCCGATATCCTAAGAAGTCCTTTTGAAGCTTCAATCATGAAGCGATCTATAGAAAAGGGATTAGTCGAAGTACATCTCCATAATCTTAGAGAATACACCACAAACAGTTACAAACAAGTAGATGACTATCAATTTGGTGGTGGCGCAGGTATGGTAATGATGATCGAACCTATAGATAAATGTATCTCAAAATTAAAATCGCAAAGAGATTATGACGAGGTTATTTATATGACCCCAGATGGAGAAACCTTAAATCAAGGAATCACTAACCAATTGTCATTAAAAGGGAATCTCATTATACTTTGTGGCCACTATAAAGGAGTAGACCAACGCGTACGTGATCATTTTATTACTAAAGAATTATCGGTTGGAGATTATGTATTATCAGGAGGAGAATTAGGAGCATTGATTTTGTGTGATGCTATCATTAGACTTATTCCTGGAGTATTAGGCAATGAAACTTCTGCCCTAACTGATTCTTTTCAAGATAACCTATTAGCACCCCCAATATATACAAGACCAGCAGAATACAAAGGATGGAAAGTGCCAGAAATCCTAACCTCAGGTAATTTTCCCAAAATTGAAACCTGGAGAGAAGAGCAGGCTTATCAGAGAACAAAAGAACGAAGACCGGATTTACTAGATAACTAAAACAACAACATCTAACCAATATTCACTATAAACGGGGTACCGTACTATAATGATTTACCTAACCTTTGCAGTAATCATCTAATTGTATTACAATGCAAAGAAAAATTTTAGTTTTTTCATTTCTCTTAATCGCTTTTGGGTTACATGCAGAACCATTCTTTAGTATATATCCTAATCGATTAAATTTTGAAAATTACCCTACCATAACGACCACATGTGTTATTCGTAATGAAGGAAGTTTTAGAATGACTAAGGCTAATATTGATCAATTTAACTTCTCATTGACAGAAAATGGTTTATACATCCCAGAGATCACCTATAAAATAATTCAAATCGTAGATAATGATCATGTTGTTGTAAAACTATCGTATACCAGCTTATCCCCTCTCTACATAAATAGAGACATTACTTTTTTTCTTAATGCAGAAGATCACTTTACGTTTGATGGAGAAAATTACATTTTTTTTAATAACGGAACTATTGTGAATCGTGAAATGAAGCCTTATTTCGTACATAAACACCTAACCAAACAAGAATCTAACCAAAACAACATTAAACCTGACCCTTTTTTATATTCAGACAAATCTCTCTTTGAATGTTCCCTAGAAGAATTACGGCTTATGCGCAACGAATATTACGCTCAAAAAGGGTATGTTTTCAAAAACGAACAATTTAACAACTACTTTGGTTCCAAAAAATGGTATTCTCCAACGGTGACCAATTTAAAACAAATCGCTTTTACCGAAGAAGAAAAAGCCGAAATTGCATTCATTCAATATTATGAACAGATAAAATCCAATCCCCTTTTCCCAGCTATAGATACTATCAAATATTATGATAATGATATGATCAAAGAGGTGCTTTGCACAAATCAAAAGACATATAACTTTTGGGGTAGCTCAAAAGAAAAAGAACAAATACTTCTAAATAGTACATATGTCTACTATGATAAAGAAAAAAGACAACCAAAAAGAATAGGATATTTTAATCTATATCATAAACAAGAACAGTTTCGCGAGTACCATAATAATGGTATCGTTAATGAAGAATTATTTATTCGTAAAAATGGTTCTGATTCACACACTGCTTTTCAAGAAAAGTATCACAATACAGGAAAAAAAAGAAAAGAATCTGATTTCCAGCATAACATAAGCGCTTTTGATATTGAATCTCGTAAACAAGAAGAAAGTGATTGGCATATCGTTTGGGAGTATTATACAACATCACAACATAAAGATATAGACTCCACACAAACCATCAGAGATATTTATAGTTACGCCACAGTTTATGATTTCCATACAACTCAGACGCCTTCAGAAAAAGAAATGAGTCAAATCGTCACACAATCATTGACAACAAACTCGGATCAAGAATATTTTTTTGACGAACTAGTAAAACTGTACGAACAAGAATATCCCAAAAGCAATGGGTTAGAATTAAGCACTAATAATTATATCAAAGACAAGGACGCAGCATATATACACTCACTTGACCTATACAATACCAGGGAATCTGTATTATTATGCAGTCAGCATCAGGTAAGTTATGTATATATCTCTATGAGTAATAAACGATATGAACAAAAACTTTATGATGAGTCACCTGCTCTTATTGGTGCTGACCACGCTATTCTTTATGATGATAGTAGCGCAGAAGAAATTGATAAAAAATACAAAGTTCAATATTGGAATAATGAAAAAAAGCAATTAGAATTTGTAGATCTTTTTCATCCTGACATGGAATATGGTACGTATATCTTATTTATGAAAATCACGTTTCCCGAACATAAAAAAACATTTTACTCAGACAAATACACTTTAGAGTATATTCCTTCAGAGGAAATAAACTAGTAAACTTCATTTACACAAAGTATGTTTGTTAACACTCTGAAAACAAAAACAATAATAAAGATTTCAAAAAGCTTGGAAATCTTTAAATAATACTTATTTTTGCACCCTGATTAGAACAACCTCTGGCGAAAACCGTGAATGTTGTTTTAACAAAACCTAAGAAACTATATCAAAAATGGAAGATTTAGTAAAATTCGTACAAGACGAATTTGTTGAAAAAAAAGAGATGTCTCAATTCTCTGCTGGTGATACTATCACTGTTTATTACGAAATTAAAGAAGGAAACAAAACACGTACACAGTTCTTTAGAGGAGTTGTAATACAAAGAAGAGGTTCTGGAGCTACTGAAACATTTACAATCAGAAAGATGTCAGGAACTATTGGAGTAGAACGTATTTTTCCTGTAAATTTACCAGCACTTCAAAAAATTGAAGTTAACAAAAGAGGTAAAGTACGTAGAGCACGTATATTTTACTTTAGAGAACTTACTGGTAAAAAAGCACGTATCAAAGAAAGAAGAAACTAATTTTCACTTCTTATACAAGTCAAAAAAGGTCGTTAATCAACGACCTTTTTTTATGAACAAAAGTTAATAACCCTAGTTCATAACCAGTTGATAACTAATGCAATAATAAATATTGACCAAACAATAGATTTTGCTTATATTTATCTAAGATTACATTCAATAAGAGATGACACAAGGATTCTCTACGTTATGTAATTGTACACAATACGTTCTTTGAACATAAAAAGACCACTTTATAATTAAAATAAATATAAGACGAAAGTTATTTTTTTGAGTACATCCTTGAAATTAATTTAAGGGCTTTCTTTAAAATCATTTCAAAATGAAATTTAAAAGAAAAAATTAAGTCTTGACACCTTTTTAATTTTAAATGGCATTAGACTATTTGGGTGAAAAACTGAAAAATTGCATTAGTAATTTAGAAACACAAGCGCTCGTATTAGTCGTATGAGTAGAAATAAATTATACAAATCATCATTTGGTAAATTTAAATCTACTTAATCTGGAAATAAAAGATTATGTAATAACAAACGAAAGTTTTTATCTAATAGCGGGTAAAACAGCTAGCATAAAAATTATTTCCGATGAAGCCATATCAAAATACTCGTATTCTTGATATGGCTTTTTATCTTTCTAAAAGTATCAATAAAAACAGGGGCTAATTTTTCATATCTTATTTTTTTTACCTTTTATTTTTTGGAAACTACAATTCAAAGTCTTTAACTCAAAACTAACACCTTACAGGTTGCATTTACATTACTAGATTTGTATCTTCGCGCTCGGAAAATCTCTGACTAATAATATTGTATATTCAATATGGTCAATGCCAAAAAAGATCAACCAATATTGTTTGTCTAAGAATAATTAAACGACTAATTATTTCCTTACATAAATAGTATAATAAATTAGGGTATCTAGATCTTTTAAGCTTAAAAAAAGAGAACCCCTAAATAAAAAACCAAAAATATGGGAGTTGATAACTCAAAAATTGTATACACTAGAACTGATGAAGCACCTGCTTTAGCTACATATTCTTTTTTACCCATTGTTCAAAAATTCACAAAAGCAGCAAATATCGAAATTGAGACAAAAGACATCTCACTTGCTTCTCGAATTCTTGCTAATTTTCCCGAAAAATTAACCGATAAGCAAAAACAAGCTGATGCTCTTGCAGAGCTAGGTCAACTTGCCCAAAAACCTGAAGCAAATATCATAAAGCTTCCTAATATTAGTGCTTCAATTCCTCAATTAAAAGCCGCTATTGCTGAATTACAACTCCAGGGATTTGCTGTGCCAAACTATCCAGAAGAGCCAGAGAATGACAATGAAAAAGAAATCAAATCACGATATGACAGAATCAAGGGTAGTGCTGTAAACCCTGTCTTAAGAGAAGGAAACTCTGATCGTAGAGCTCCTAAACCGGTGAAACAATATGCCAAAAAGAACCCACACGCTATGGGAGAATGGTCCTCTGACTCTAAGACTCATGTTGCCACAATGACAAGCGGTGATTTTTGCTCTAACGAGAAATCAGTTACCATGGCTGAAGCCGATGAAGTAAAAATTGAATTTATTGATCAAAACGGAAATACAACTATACTAAAAGAAAAAACCTCTCTGCTATCAGGAGAAGTCATAGATGCTACTGTAATGAGTAAAAAAGCACTTATTTCTTTTCTTGAAGAACAAATAGCTGATTCCAAAGAAAAAGATGTATTGTTTTCACTACATATGAAAGCAACAATGATGAAGGTTTCTGATCCAATTATTTTTGGACATGCTGTAGAAGTATTTTTTAAAGATGTATTTGAAAAACATGCAGAAACTCTTGAAGAAGCTGGAGTAGAAGTTAACAATGGTTTTGGTGACCTCATCAACAAATTAAAAAGAGTTCCAGATGCAAAAAGAGAAGAAATAAAAGCTGATATTCAAGCATGCTATGAAAAAGGCCCAAAACTTGCAATGGTAAATTCTGACGAAGGAATTACAAATCTACATGTTCCAAGCGATATTATTATTGATGCTTCTATGCCGGCTATGATTCGTAACTCAGGTAAGATGTGGGATACTCAGGGAAATCTTCAAGATACCAAAGCAGTTATCCCTGATAGTAGCTACGCAGGCATATATCAGGAAACTATTGATTTTTGTAAAAAACATGGTGCTTTTGACCCAACCACTATGGGAACTGTTCCTAATGTAGGGCTAATGGCTAAAAAAGCTGAAGAGTACGGCTCTCATGATAAAACTTTCGAAATTCAAGGAAACGGTAGCGTTAGAGTTATTGGTTCTGCAGGTAATATAATCACAGAACACACTGTAGAAAAAGGAGACATCTGGCGCATGTGTCAGACCAAAGATGCACCAATCAAAGATTGGGTAAAACTTGCCGTAAATAGAGCTAAAGCAACTAATACTCCTACTATCTTTTGGTTAGACAAAAATAGGGCTCATGATACAGAGTTAATCAAAAAAGTTAATACATATTTACCCGAGCATGATACTACAGGATTAGATATTAGAATTATGTCTCCTGTTGAAGCAACACGTTTCTCTCTAGAAAGAATTGCAGCTGGTCAGGATACTATTTCAGTTACAGGAAACGTATTACGTGATTATAATACCGACCTCTTCCCTATCTTAGAATTAGGCACCAGTGCAAAAATGTTATCTATTGTTCCATTAATGAATGGAGGTGGTTTATTTGAAACTGGAGCAGGAGGTTCTGCACCAAAACACGTTCAGCAATTTAATAAAGAAGGACATTTGAGATGGGATTCATTAGGAGAATTTCTCGCTTTGGCTGTCTCACTAGAACACTTAGGTGAAACCAATAACAATTCTAAAGCACTAATTATAGCTGAAGCTTTGGATCAGGCAACTATAAAATTTCTAGATCATAAAAAATCTCCTTCTCGAAAAGTAAATGAATTAGACAATAGAGGGAGCCATTTTTATTTGGCTTTATATTGGGCACAAGAACTTGCAAAACAGACTCAAGATAATGATTTACAAAGTGAATTTGCTATAATAGCAAAAGAACTAGCAAACAATGAAACTAAAATCATTACTGAACTCAACAATGCCCAAGGGAGTACTGTAGATATGGGAGGTTATTATTGGCCAGATGTAGAGAAAGTATCTAAGGCAATGCGACCTAGTACTACTTTAAATAGCATTATAGAAGCATAAATATTGAATCTTATAAAGTAAATTGACAAAATCAATTTATTTTCAAGATCAGGCAAATCTATAAAAAAAGCCTACGGATATATATTCGTAGGCTTTTTTGGATATCTACAATATTATATTTGCTCTTAATAGGATACATAAAACTATGCGGTATTACATTCTTCTTATTTTTATTCTTTTACAATCAACTATAGGCTTTTCCCAAAGAGGAGGATACTATATGAATCACATATCCAATAGCCCTGTTTCTATTTATAACGCTAATGTTAACCTAAGGAGCTCTTCTTCAATAAAATCAAAAGTAATCGCAACCTTAAATCCAGGTGACAAATTACAAGAAACATATACTCATATAAGGGATACAATTAATGGCACTCCTGGATATTGGATTGAAACACAATACCAAAACAAGATCGCATACGTATGGAATAATCTTGTTTCAAGGTTTGCTTTTAAACTTCATACAAATACCGATTATAGATTACTTATAAAAGAAGAATCAGAAAGTAAAATAGGCGTAAAAATATTTCATAATAACCAATTTATATCACATCAACCTATAGCACTTAAAGCAAATAAAGAATTATCCGAAGTCTTTAGCATTGGTACTACCCATAATAGCGACAATAAGGAAATAATAGTTTTTAAATTTCAAGAACCCAATGACTTTTTACTTTATCAATGGGACGAAGGTGCATTAACACCATTTACCAAAAAATTAGAACTCCCATTTCTAAATGATTCACAATTAGGGTATATAACAGCCAATAATGTAAATATCAGATCTGAAGCCTCTATAAAATCGCCTATCATAGCAACACTACAGATACCAAACAGCGTAGAAATTCTTAACTATAGTTTTAAAGAAGATACTATAAATAACCAAAAAGGGTACTGGAGTCATATAAAGTATAAACATCAAGAAGCCTATGTATGGAATCAATTTTTAACACCAATGGGAGCCGAGAGCCTAAAAAATAAAGAAGTCACTTTTTTAATGAAAGAAAACTATCTTATCGCTATAAAAAATGGAAAAACCATAGATAAAATAAAAATAAACGGAGGAGATAATATAACACTCTTAGGCAATCTAGGAATTCCACAAGTTGAGGAGTTTATAACTATTTGTCACTATGCTGAAAGTTGTGGACAAACCAGTGGAGATATTATCTATAGCTGGAATGGTAGAAAACTAAAGTATTTTATAGATAATACAGGTGTTGGTGATGGAGGTCTATTTGAAGGAAATACTACTATTTTCCCATCATTCATCAACGGTACCAGAAATACGATTAACACAATATACTCAGAAGGTGAAAGTATTGACATCCCCTCTCCTGATTTATCAGGCACTTCTTATAATAGTTTTTATAGAAAAAAAATAGCTAAAGCATATACCGTTGACACTAATGGTAAATTAGTTCCAAAACTTACTGAAACTGAAAAAATACAAACCTTTATTGAACAAGAATTTAAAAATTGTGAACTAAGATATTATAAGACAGCCGATATTAATAAAGATGGGATTGCCGATGCATTCATTTACATGATAAATAACAAAACTCAAAATCGTTCGACACTAGCTATTGCATTAGGAAATACATCTGGCACATATAAATTACACTCAAGTAATAACAATCTAATTTTTCATGATCAAAATGATCCTCTTACAACTATTGATATTAACAAAAATGGTTTTCAGTTAAGTATATTTTACTCAGGATACTATACACACCCCTATGAAAACTGTATTTTCAAATTAAAATATTTGTACAATCATGATATCAATGACTTTCAACTCATACAAGAAACCAAATTAATTCCTAGCAGTGATGATTCTTCTTGGAAAAAAGAATTAAAAATTTATAAAACAAATATGATTTTGTTTAAAGATTCCTGGCACTCTCAACTCTCTACAGAAAACTAAAATCACCCAAAATCTAATCTAATTAAGTCTCCCCTACCTTTCTTTGTATTGCAAAACTTGATTGTAAAAGGTATAATTGCACTAAAGATATAATAATCAACTATACTTTGTCTAGAGTTATTCTCATTAAAGACTTTTTCTATTATTCTATTTTTTTTATAAAAACACATTCTTTTTTCTATGAGATGCAACCCTTTGTTTTTTGGATTGTCAATAGTAATAACTAGAAAAGAAAAGTACTTTTAAAGAAAATTACAATCAAGTAAAACTAATTGGAAACCAATATCCTTTATACGCATAAAGATCTTGTTGAGCAAAGCAAGTCTGGTGATAGGAATTCGCAATACCAGTTATATGAGCTCTATATAGATGCCATGTACAATATTAGTATGCGAATGTTAGGTACAAAAGAAGATGCAGAAGACATTGTTCAGGAAAGTTTTATTGAAGCTTTTAAAAATCTAAAATCATTTAGATATGAAAGCACTTTTGGTTCCTGGTTAAAAAGAATAGTAATTAATAAAAGTATAAATCATTTAAAATTAAAAAAAATACAATTGACCCCACTTGATCAACATGAGTATCATATCAGTGAAGAAGCAAATGATCAAGTAGCAACAATTGATATTATAAAAATAAAAAAAGGTATTAAGGTACTCCCCGATGGATATCGACAAATCATTAACCTTTATCTACTCGAAGGATATGATCATATCGAGATTTCAGAAATATTAGGCATTGCCATTTCTACTTCCAAATCACAGTACCATAGAGCAAAGAAAAAACTTATTGAAATTGTAAACACTTTATAATACAATGGACGATTTTGAAAAATATATAAAAGAGAACAAACATCAATTTGACGAATACAAAGCTGATAGATCAAAGATGTGGTCTCATATCGAATCTGGGTTAGAAACTCCAAAAACAATTCCGTTATGGAGAAAATTTCCGTTACTAAAAATAGCAGCTAGTATCCTGATTCTTATTGGGGCCTTCTCTACAGTAAACTTCTTTATAACATCTGGGTTTAACGCAAATAACCAAAACAATATAGTACACCAAGAACTTAAAGACATTGATAACTATTACAAGGATTTAGTCTCATTTCAAGTTCAACTGGTAAAGAACAATCCCAAGCTACAACCAAAAGATAAGAAAGAGTTTCTGTCTTTTATGGATGAATTAGACGAGGAATATGAAACTTTAAAATTAGAAATGACAAAGAACCTGAATAATGAATACATTTTAGAGGCCATTGTCAACAATTATAAAAAAAGAATAGAATTGATCGAGAATTTATTGAAACAGATCAATGATTCTAAAAAATCAAATAATAATGATGGCTACATTTTATAAATATCTCCTGTTGATACTCATACTATTTTGTATGAAGAATGGCATACATGCACAAGAAAAAGTATCAAAAAAGATCGAAAAAACATATGCTTTGACCAATACTGGCGAATTACATTTGGAAAACAAATATGGTAATGTAATTATCAATGGTTGGGATAAAAAAACAATACAAGTAACCATTGACATACAAGTGGTTAAAAAGAAAAAAGAAGCTGCTGAAGAGCTACTGCAACGTATTAAACCTCAAATTAACACTACCGAGGATTTCATTAGCATCACTTCTATTATTGAAGAAAAAAATACCAGTATGATTTCTAAATTCTTTAATAAAGAACTTTTTAATAATGTAAATCCATTTGATTTCGACAAAGGAAATATCCAAATTGATTATACAATACACTTACCTTCTAATGCCGAAATTAATCTTATAAACAAATTTGGTGATATTATTATAAGCGAATGGGTCGGTAAACTAAAAGTAAATGCACAACATGGAGATATGTGGATAAATAAAGATCTTAATAATGCGAATATTGAAATGAAATTTGGAAAACTAAAAACAAAATCAATTACCTACGGAAACATACGTTTTAAAAATGGGGAGATTGATATAAAAGAATCCAAAGATCTTAAAATCACCAGTAGCGGAACAATTATAAAAATTGAACATGTAAAATCTCTCGAAATACACTCGAGTAAAGATCAGGTTGCTGTTAACAAAATAGGGAACCTTCAAGGTGAATTAATGTTTAGTAGTATGTACTTAAATGATGTGTACGAAAACATAAACCTTACTATGGAAGTTGCTGATTTTTGGATATCTAAAATCCAAAAATCTAACACTGCTGTAGTTATTAATCAAGAATCTTCAGAATTAAATATTAATATATCTGGTTTAGCTATTGATTTTAGTGCTTCTTTGGAGCAGGGATTATTAAGAATTCCTAAATCATTTACTAATATTACAACCGATATGATTGATAAAAGAAAGAGAATAAGAGATATTAGCGCAACATATGGTAATAGTAGTTCTCCAGGAAAATTTCATATAACAGGAAAAAAAGGAGTCATCGTTTTAACAGAATAATTAAAAGGTACTATCAAAAAAATACTAAATCAAAAAAAAAATCATTTCAGTGCAACCATTATAAAATTAAACTGTCAATGATAATAACATAACTAATCAAGTAGAATGAAACATTTAAGAATCATATTACTTTTTATGCTGGTTGGATATAATTTTAACAGCATTGCCCAAAAATCTAAAGATTATATTGAATTTAACGATCGAAAAAATATTGTACACGGTGTATATATAGGTATTAGTGCAGGGTATGGAGAAGTTGAAAACAGGGATACATATATTGCAGGACTCAAAATAGCTTATGTAGCCAATCGTAAATTTGAAATTGGATTTGTAACAAAAGGATTGTTCTCTAATCAAAACATATCGGGTGTTTTTTCCTCAAATAGTGCTGATCTGGGGGCAGTTTACTCAGGCGTTCATTTAGAACCTATTTTTTTCAGCAGAGCCAAAATCAACCTTTCTTTCCCTCTCTTAATAGGAGGCGGGGCTACTGGTTATGTTAATACTGATTGGGTCGACGATGAAGAAGCAGAACGTTATCAAGAAGATCAATGGGATGCCGTATTTGTTGTAGAACCTGGCGTAAGCATCCTATATAATATTTCTAGATATGTTCAATTAGAAACCGGAATAAAATACCGGTTTTCTAGTAAAGTAGAGTTATCTCCAGACACTATTACTCGTATCAATGGATTTTCTGCTAGTTTTGGTATAAAAGTTGGTGTGTTTAACTTAGGAAGAAACCGTTATAAAAAAAAGATCCCAAATGATAAATGAATCAAAAACAATTAATAGTCAAAATCTAAATACACTTTATGTCTTTACAAAAGACAATCAAGTATATCTCAAAAAAAACATTTCCTTTGAATCCTCGGAGAATTCAACGCCTAACGAAGAATGGTTTCCCATAAACTTTCAATGGAGTATTTAAATTAAAAAGGTTATTTTCGAGTGCAATAAAATAATATAACTCAAAATTAACTTTTGTGTAGTTGTAGAAGTCGTAACATCTTTTTTCTTTTACAGTTTACATATTAGATAATCATAACAAAAATACTTCTCTATTGAAAAAAATCATTTCTCCCAGCCTAATGCTGGTATTTCTATTTTTGTTAACCTACTCTTCTTTATTAGGTCAGGAAAAATTCACTCTAAGTGGTGTAATTTCAGAACGTTCAAGTAATGAGACATTAATTGGTGTCAATGTTATTTTCCCAGAAATGGGACAAGGTGTAGTAACTAATGAATACGGTTTTTATTCTATCACCTTAAAACAAGGCAAATATAAAGTTCAAATTAGCTATTTAGGATTTCAGGATATCATACAAGAAATTGATCTTAGTGAGGATAAAAAATTAAATTTTCAACTAACTGAAGCGTCAGAAGCTTTAGATGAAGTAATTATTACCGAGAACATAGAGAAATTAGATGTAAAAACCCCTCAAATGAGTGTCAACAGACTCTCTGCTGCAACCATAAAACAGATTCCTGTGGTTTTGGGAGAAGCTGATGTAATCAAATCTATTTTGCTTTTACCAGGTGTTACTAGTGGTGGCGAAGGAGCTTCGGGGTTTAATGTTCGTGGTGGAGCAGCTGATCAGAATCTTATTCTATTAGATGAAGCGATTATTTTTAATTCCTCTCACCTCTTTGGTTTCTTTTCTGTTTTTAATCCAGACGCTATAAAAGACATCAAACTCTATAAAGGCGGAATTCCTGCAAAATATGGAGGACGTATATCCTCTGTTCTCGATATTTATCAAAAAGAAGGAAATAGTAAAAAAATTAAAATAAATGGTGGCCTTGGCGCTGTATCCAGTAGATTACTGGCAGAGGGACCAATCAAAAAAGATAAAGGGGCATTTCTTATTGGAGGAAGAGGTTCTTATGCACATCTTTTCTTACCACTATTTGATAACGATAATACTGCATTTTTCTATGATTTAAACACAAAACTCAATTACAAAATCAATGAAAATAATAACATATATCTTTCTGGATATTTTGGTCGTGATGTATTTGGCATTAATGAGAGTTTTGAAAACATCTATGGTAATACAGTACTTAATTTAAGATGGAATCACCTATTTTCGGATAAATTATTTTCAAATCTTTCTTTAATATATTCTGATTATTTTTATGGTTTAGAACTCGATTTTGTAGGTTTTGAATGGGATTCGGGCATTAGGAATTTCAATTTAAAATATGATCTAAAACATTATCTAAGTGATAAATTTCAACTGAACTATGGGGTTAGCAATATATATTATAGATTTAATCCTGGAGAAATAAAACCTAATAGTGAAGACTCTGGAATCAAAAGAGAAAAACTCATCAATAAATATGCAAATGAATTTGGTGCCTATATAGATGCTGAGCATAAAATCTCTAATAATCTAATTCTTCGATACGGTCTTAGACTAAGTAACTTTGTTAGACTAGGGCAAAATGAAGTAAATGTATATCAAGATAACAATCCTCTCTTATTTAATCAAAATCTTCAAATTTATGAATCTGCCGAACCTATAGGAACAGAAAATCTTAGCAGAAATGATCAAATAGCAACATTTACTAATCTAGAACCTCGAGTTGCTCTGGCATATTCTTTTAATGATGACACTTCGATAAAAGCAAGTTATAATAGAATGGCTCAATATCTTCACTTGCTATCCAACACTAATTCCCCTACTCCACTAGATGTTTGGACCCCAAGTGGCAACTTTATAAAACCTCAATTACTTAATCAATATGCATTAGGGTATTTTAAAAATATTAACGACAATACTTATTCTATCGAAACAGAAATTTTCTATAAGGAAATTAAAAATCGAATCGATTATATTGATGGAGCAGAGCTAATTGCAAACAATGCTATAGAACAAGATATTCTAAATGGAGAAGCTCGTGCTTATGGTCTCGAATTTTTATTACGAAAAAATGAAGGAAAGTTTAAAGGTTGGTTGGCCTACACATTATCTAAATCAGAACAACGAACTCCTGGAAGAACACCTCAAGAACCAGGCATTAATAATGGAGAATGGTATAATACTCCATATGATAAAACTCATGACATATCCTTTAACGGAAGTTATGAGTTAAATGAAAAATGGAAATTTGGAGCAAATTTTTTGTTCCAAACTGGGCAGCCTACTAACTATCCAACAGGGCAGTTCGAGTTTCAAGGATTGGTAGTTCCTGTATTTGATGCACCCAGAAATAGTGAACGTTTACCTTCGTATCATAGAATTGATATCTCTGCTACCTTAACTCCAAGAAAAAACAATAATAGAAAATGGAAAGGAGAATGGGTCTTTAGCGTCTATAATATATATAATCGCAGAAATGCTGCTTCTATTAACTTTAGTCGAAATCAAGATACTTTTGCCAATGAAGCTATTAGAACTTCAATTTTTGGGATTATACCAGCTATAACCTACAATTTTAAATTTTAGAGAAATGAGGAAAGTAATATATATAGCATTTGGGATTCTATTTTTTATGAGTTGTGAAGATGTCGTTGATATTGATGTCCCCGAAGGTGAGCCAAAACTGGTCATTGACGCTTCATTAGAATTTGTTACACAAACAGATGGTTCTTTACGACTCGAAAATGAAGAAATAAAACTAACAATGTCTGCGCCTTTCTTTGATGAAAATACTCCTACTGTTAGTGATGCTACAATTTATATTACTAACCTCACATTTGATTTTATATACAATTTTGACGAACTATCTTTTGAACCTGGTACATACATACCTTCTAACGGAAGTTTTTTATGGGATTTTGAATCAGATTACGAACTTACTGTAATTCATGATAATGAGACCTATAAAGCTACTACAAAAATTATCCCATCCGTACCTATTGACAATATTGCACAAGGAGATGGAACATTGTTTGAAGGTAATGAAATCGAAATAGAAGTTAGTTTTACCGATGACGGAAATCGCAATGATTTCTATCTTTTTGATTTTGATTTTAATCTATTTCTACCCAGTGAAGATCGCTTTTATCAGGGAAAACCCTTTAAATTCTCATACTTCTATGAAAACCCAGAAGAAGTTGAAGGTAGAGAAGTTACTATAAAAATTCTTGGTATTGATCAAAGATATTTTAATTATTCTAGTATTCTTATCGAACAAAGTGAACAAGATGGTGGTAATCCTTTCCAAGCTCCACCTGCAATATTAAGAGGAAATATTATCAATACTACAAATTCTGATAATTATCCATTGGGATATTTTAACCTTTCAGAGACTTATAGTTTTCCTTTTACAATTCAGAAAAAATAGTATTTCTACTCAATAATATGACTTATTGCGCTCTTTAATCTGTATTTTTGATATATGCAATTTATTAAAACTACAGAACAAACCTCAAAACACAACCATTTAGAAAAAATGAGTGTTACTGAGTTATTGACAAATATTAACACTGAAGATAAAACGGTACCTGATGCTGTAGAAAAATCAATTCCGCAAATAGAAGCTTTAGTCAAAGAAATTGTACAAAAACTAAAAAATGGAGGTAGGCTTTTCTATACAGGAGCAGGAACAAGTGGTCGATTAGGTATCGTAGACGCCAGCGAATGCCCTCCTACTTTTGGGGTTTCACATGATCTTGTGATTGGTTTAATTGCAGGAGGTGACACTGCCATTCGAAAAGCTGTAGAATTTGCAGAAGATAGTCCTACTCAAGGGTGGAAAGACTTAACAGAATATAATGTTTCAGAAAAAGATGTAGTGATTGGTATTGCAGCTTCAGGAACAACTCCTTATGTAGTAAAAGCATTACAACATTGTAACGAAAATAATATTACTACGGGTTGTATTACTTGTAATGAAGGAAGCCCTTTGGCCACAACTGCACAATTTCCTGTTGTGGTTACCGTGGGGGCCGAATTTGTGACGGGAAGCTCTCGCATGAAAGCAGGAACAGCTCAAAAACTAGTCCTAAATATGATTTCCACTGCTACAATGATTCAATTAGGAAGAGTAAAGGGCAACAAAATGGTGGATATGCAGCTTAGCAATAATAAATTAGTAGATCGAGGAACACGTATGATTATGGAAGAATTATCTATTGATCGAGAGCAAGCATCAAGGTTACTAGAACAATATGGAAGTGTACGAAACGCAATAGATAATTATGAAGCCTAAAAGAACAAATAAAGAATTATTAGGCAAAGGAGTTCAACGTATGACTATAGCTTTGATTTTTATGTTTATTAGTCCGGTTGTTATTCATTCTGCATTCAAAAATCAAGAACATCCTTTATACATACCTATATTAGTATTAGGATTAATTAGTGCTGGATTTGCCATATTTATGGCATTCAAAGGCCTAAAAACTATAATGGAATCGATTTTTGGGAAGAAGAAATAAAAGCTTCTTTTATTTAAATACCTTCTCTTTTATTGACTGGGGATGTAGGATTATAACCAAATCCATTAATTTTGATTTCTACCTTTAAATGATCAAGAATATATCCTATAATAGCATAATGGTGCGTCGCATGACTATTTGCATGTGATAAGATACTTTCTAAAGTATAATTAACGGTTACTTTTCCTTGTCCCATATTATCTGTGACATTTATTAAATAATCAGTATTCACATCTACATAAGATAACAATGTTTCCTGAAGTTGATATATATAGTTTATTGCAGATTTCTTATCTGTAGATAAAGTCTCATCCCTCTTACGAGCAGTTAGATCAATATTATTAGAATCTAATCCGCTAATGATACAGTCAAAAAAATCAAGTGTGTGTCGTATATGAGAACCTATACTAGAGTAGTATGGCCCCACTGAAGTGTTTTTGTAAGTATTAGAATCAATTGCGTCTAATAGTGCAATAGCATTATTGAGATTATGATTTATTGAAGATATAATTAATTGTTTCATGGGCTGTTTAGACGTAATATACATAATTAGCTTACAAAATAAATATTTTTAAGTTATAAATCTATTTTTCAAATATTATAATAAAATATAAAACAAATATCAACGTTTTAGGATCATAAAGTCCACATAATAATTATCTTACCTTCTCACAAGCAGTAGGATATTTATCACTAAAACTAAGGTTTACCCGTAAAAATTAAGATAAAATACGCTTTTTATCGATTAATGGCCTTTTTATTGGATTTTACAAATAAAATATTGTATTATTGCTTTGTGATTTAAAAGCCCCCGAAGAATGAAAAGAATTGCACTTATCTTATTATTGCTATGTTTTATTCCTAAAACTAATGCCCAAAACGTATACGACGATGCCTTAACTGCTGCAAGTTATGCGTATTCTCATAGTAAGAAAGCACATGGTGCTAATAATGTTTTTCACACCCAAGAATATGCAGATAAAGCTATAGAAGCTTTTCAAAAAGTAGAAAATTTAGCTGACCAATGTAACTGTAAAAAAGCAACTGAAACAGCTTACCAAGCTAGAGTTGATATGGAAAGTTCATTAGAACAAGACACATATGAGCGTAGTAGATTTTTTGCAAAAAGAGCTAAAGAGCTAGGTTCTAAAATTTTAGAACAACTAACATTTTGTCAAGCAAGTGTAGGTAGCTATTCTGATGTAGAAGAAACCGCATCTATTGAAGAAGAAAATGAATTAGCAGAAGCAACACAAGAAGTATCTGATAAGCAAAAGGAATTAGAAGCCAAGCGTCGTCAATTAGAAATCGAACAACAACAATTAGAGCAACAAATAGCTGAACAAAGTAGAAAGAAGGCTGAATTTGAAGCTAAGCGTGCAGCAGAACTGAAAGAACAATCTCTAATTAAATCAAAAGCTGAACAAGCACTACACAAATTAGAAAGCGCTTTACAAGAATTGAGTGTTGTTTTAAATGAAGAATCTAAATTTGAATCACAAGCTGATTATGTAAGAAGTGAAAATGATTTAAAGAATGAATCTCTTCATGACACAAAGAATTTCTATGTAAACAGAGCAAAAGAACTTACTAAAACTGCTATGCAGCAATTTGCTAGCTATAATATGGCAGAAAACTAATAACCGCTTAATTTTATTTTGTAGCCCCAAAATAGAATTTTTTCAAACGACACCTTTTATAGGTGTCGTTTTTTTATACGCTATATTGTGAATAAAATTAATAACTAAGTTATAAAGCAATAGGAATAATTCCATATATTTGGAATTATTCCATAAAACTTAGTATTGAGAACTATATTACATCTTGACCTGGATACATTTTATGTATCTGTAGAACGCATCATCAATAGCACATTAAAAAACAAGCCTCTGCTTGTTGGTGGTATTAGTGATCGTGGTGTTGTAGCGGCATGTAGCTATGAAACAAGAGCCTATGGCATACATTCTGGTATGCCTATGAAAATAGCAAAAGAACTTTGTCCAGAAGCTGTAGTAATCAAAGGAAATGCAGGAACCTACAGCAAATATTCGGATCTGGTAACAGAAATCATTAAAGAAAAAGTACCTGTTTTTGAAAAATCGAGTATTGATGAATTCTACGCAGATCTTTCTGGTATGGATAAATTTTTTGGATCCTACAAATATGCTTCAGAGCTACGCCAAAAAGTAATCACAGAAACCGGTCTTCCTATATCTTTTGGTCTTTCTGGTAATAAAGTAGTTTCTAAAGTAGCAACTAATGAAGCTAAACCTAATAACCAATTAAAAATAGATTTTGGTACAGAAAAGCCATTTTTAGCTCCTCTATCAATTAAAAAAATACCCATGGTAGGTGATAAAACCTATTATACACTTCGAAATTTAGGTGTTCGTTATATTAAAACTATCCAGGACATGCCTGCAGATATCATGAAAGGAGTACTGGGAGTAAATGGCTTAACAATATGGAAAAGAGCTAATGGAATAGATAACACACCTGTTATTTCATTTTCTGAACGTAAATCAATCTCTACAGAAAGAACATTTGATAAAGACACTATAGATATTTATAAGCTTAGAAATATTCTCATTGCAATGACAGAAAATCTTTCTTATCAATTGCGAAGAGGGAATAAGTTAACTGCTTGCATTGCCGTAAAAATCAGATATTCTGATTTCAACACATACTCTAAACAAATAAAAATACCATATACAAGTGGAGATCATATTCTTATTCCCAAAATTCTCGAGGTATTCGAAAAATTATATCAGAAAAGATTATTAGTACGGTTAATAGGTATACGGTTTAGTCATTTGGTAAGTGGAAATTATCAGATCAACTTATTTGAAGATGATGAGAAACAACTTAACCTGTATCAGGCATTAGACAATATTAGAGTTCGATATGGAGATCGAAGTGTGATTAGAGCTGCAGCCATAGGATCATCTACAATTGGCAGAATGCAAAACCCTTTTAATGGTCAGCCACCAATAGTATTAGCACACAGAAAACAATAAATATTCAAAATATAAACAACAAATAAAATATAACGTACAGTTTGATACTAAATGTACCTTAATTGCCACTCATACTACAGTTTACGCTTTGGAACTTTTTCTGAGACAGACCTCTTAACATTAGCTGAAGAAAACAATATAAAATGTTTGGCCTTAACTGATATTAATAATACTTCAGCCTGTCTTAATTTTATAAGAAAAGCAAAAGAGTATAAAATCAAACCCATTATAGGAGTAGATTTTAGAAACAACCACCAGCCTTTATACATAGGTCTCGCCAAAAACAATGAAGGATATAAAGAACTAAATGATTTCTTATCATATCATTCTCATGAAAAAATCAATTTCCCAGAAACAGCTCCGGTGTTTAAACAAGCATATATCATATACCCTATCCAAAAAGTAATATCATTAAATAAAACTGAGTTTTTAACTAACGAATTTATCGGTGTATCTATAACAGAAATCTCAAAACTCCGCCTTTCCAGATTAAAAAGTTTAGAACATAAATTAGTAATATTACAACCTGTTACTTTTAGAAATAAAAAAGATTTTAATGCTCATCGCCTGTTAAGAGCTATCGATAACAATATTTTATTAAGTCGACTACCTGAAACTCAACAAGCTTGTTTTTCAGAAAAAATGATTCCCTATCATGAAATAGAAGAAAAATTCTCAGAATTTGACTTCATTATTAAAAATACCATTGCAATCCAGAAAAATTGTACTATTGATTTTGATTTTTCTAAAAACAAACCTTCTCTTAACCAAAAAACATATACTGGTACTATTGAGGAAGATAATACTCTATTAAGAGAACTTTGTCAAAAAGAGTTATTGTATCGATATCCAAATCCAAAACAAGAAGTATTGGATCGATTAGAAAAAGAATTGTCGCTAATAACAAAAATGCAGTTTGTCTCCTATTTTTTAATCAACTGGAGAATTATTTCTTATGCACAAAGTAAAGGCTATTATTATGTGGGTAGAGGTAGTGGTGCAAATAGCATTGTTGCATACTTACTTCGCATCACAGATGTAGATCCTATAGAATTAGATTTATATTTTGAACGTTTTATAAATACTCATCGTACAAGTCCTCCAGATTTTGATATTGATTTTTCTTGGAAAGATCGACAAGATATTACACGATTCATCTTTGAAGAATTTGATCATGTAGCATTATTAGGAACATACATCACATTTCATTATAAAGGTGCAGTAAGAGAACTCGGAAAAGTATTTGGCCTTCCGAAATTTGAAATCGACAAATTAAGTGAAGGTGATTATGACTACAACACTCTTGATCATATTCATAAATTAGTTATTATTTATAGTAATCTTGTCCAGGGGATTCCTAATTACCTCAGTATTCATGCCAGTGGGATATTAATTAGTGAACATCCTTTACATTTCTATTCTGCTACGGATTTACCCCCAAAAGGATTTCCAACAGTACATTATGATATGATCATAGCAGAAGACTTAGGCCTATATAAATTTGATATACTGGGCCAACGCGGATTAGCAAAAATTAAAGACGCTATAAAAATCATTAAATACAATCAACCAGAAGTAGCCGATTTTGATATTCATGATATCTCAAGATTTAAAAAAGACCCTAAAATTAATACCTTAATAAAAGAAGCTAAGTGCTTAGCATGTTTTTATGTTGAATCTCCTGCAATGAGAATGTTATTGAGTAAATTAAAAACAGATAACTATTTAGGCTTAGTAGCCGCAAGCTCTATTATACGACCAGGTGTAGCCAAAAGTGGTATGATGCGAGAATATATTTTACGCGAACATGATATAGAAAGAAGAAAAAAATCTCATCCGATTATGCTTGACTTAATGAATGAAACTTATGGAATTATGGTATACCAAGAAGATGTAATTAAAGTAGCACATTTTTTTGCAAAGCTAACATTGGATGAGGCTGATGTATTACGACGAGGTATGAGTGGTAAATTTAGATCCCGAAAAGAGTTCAAAGACGTAAAAGAAAAATTTATAAACAATTGTAAAAATGAAGGATATAAAGAGTCTCTAATTCATGAGATCTGGAATCAAGTAGCTAGCTTTGCCGGATATGCATTTCCCAAAGGCCATTCTGCATCATATGCAGTAGAAAGCTATCAAAGTTTATTTTTAAAAGCATATTTTCCATTAGAATACTTAGTCGCTACACTCAATAACGGAGGAGGCTTTTATCGTCCTGAAATATACCTTCATGAAGCAGAGATGTTAGGAGCCACGATACAAACTCCATGCATTAACACCAGTAATCATGAACATACCATTATAGATAAAAATATATTCTTAGGGCTAATGATTCTAAGAAACCTAGATCTCAAAACTACTCAAACAATTCTAACAGATCGAAATCAAAATGGCCCCTACACCTCTTTGGATAATTTTATTGACAGAGTACAAATAAGCATAGAACAGATAAGCATTCTTATCAAGATTGAAGCTTTCAGATTCACCGAAAAGAATAAACATGAATTATTATGGGAAGCTCACTTTAAAATCAATGGTGCACCTACTCAACAACACAATCAACCCCTCCTATTTAAAGAGAAACGTACAGAGTACAAACTTCCAGAATTAAAAACTTCAGAACTAGAAACCGCATTCGAACAAATTGAATCTTTTGGATTTCCTCTTTCTGGATATTACAAAATATTAGCTTCTCCTCCAAAAAACAAAAATAGTGCTAATCAACTTTATAAATACACTAATAAATTCATAGATATTTATGGATACTTAATTGCCATGAAAAATACTAAGACCCATTCAGGAAAGCGCATGGCTTTTGGAACATTTTTAGACCAATTCGGAAACATTTTTGATACTGTAATATTTCCAAAAACACAAGAAAGATATAAATTAAAAGGAAGAGGTATTTATCGTATATACGGTAAAGTAGTTGAAGAATTTAATTTTTTAAGTATCGAGGTTATAAAAATTATAAAACAAGATTACATCCCTGACCCCAGATATGTATAAATACATACAATCAACATATAGTTTATTATTACTTTCTAAAATCCAAAGCTATAATAATTCATTTCTAAAAAAGTAGTATTATTCCTTCTATTTAAATTTTATTTTATCTAAAAATGCGTTTTTACCGTATTTATTTTACGTATTATCTGTTTATTTGTGTTTTTTTCATATATTTGAGCACCCCAAAACTGAATTGAATGATAAGAATTAAAAAATATCATATAGTTACTATATGCTTTTATTTATTTTATTCAATTACATATGCTCAACATGAATATGAAGAAATGTCGTTTTCTGAATTAGAAAGCATTATTATTCATACTGAAAACCATTTTAATTCATTAGGAAGAGCCAGTCGTATCATGACTATTGAAACGGTAATTGATGTCTCAGAAAAATTTAATCCCAAACAAAAATATTATCTAAAAGCGCATTCATATAATGCTCTAGGGAAAGTTTACTACACCAATAAAGATTACGAAGAAGCAATCAAAAATTATAAAATTGCTGAATTATTTATAAAAGAACTCGATGGATATCCAGAATTGTCCATAGATATAAATAATAATATTGCTTTAGTGTATATAAACGGATTTAATAAGCCAAAAAAAGCGCTTAGAAGAATAAAGCATATTTATGAGAATTCTAATGATTTAAATGAAAAATCTCAGCATGTTTTAGCACTAAACCTTGCCAATATTTACATAAGAACAAAAAACTACAAAAAAGCTTATGATCTGCTAGAAAAATGCAAAAAATATTTCATTAATAACCAGCAAGACATCTCAAAATTAGCTACTACATATGCTAGTTATGGAGAATACTACTATCGTTTTAGACAATATAGTAATGCTATAAAGTATTATGAACTAGCTGCTACTATAACCGAAAAAAATCAATTGTTCAGGCAGGCGATGACTATTTATAAAAAATATGAAGATTTATTGGTCAAAATTGGAAGAGAAGATAAAGCATATGCGATTCTAAAAAAATATACTAAGCATCATCAAACTGCTCTCGACATAGAAAAGCAAGAAGCTCATCAATATAAAAAACAGTTAACCGTAAGTGAAGAAAAAAACACTGTAGAAACTAAAAAAGCCAAACAATCTAAAACCATATCTATATTCACTGTCTCTCTGCTTCTATTATGCTTAATATTCTTTTGTTTCTTTATTTACAATCATAGAAAAATAAAAACTCTTGGGCAATCTCTTGCATTAAGGAATAAAGAACTTAAAATTTCAAAAGAAAAATCTGATCATCTGGCAGCTGTAAAAACAAAATTCATATCAACGGTTAGTCACGAGCTCAGAACTCCATTATATGGAGTAGTAGGTCTATCCTCGATTCTAATGGAACGAATAACAGACAAAGAAAATCATAAGTTTATAAAGCTCATGAAATTCTCAGCCGATCACCTGCTTAATCTCATTAATGACGTATTACAAGTTACCAAAATGGAATCTTATGAAATACATCTTGACAAATCTAGTTACGATCTTAAAAATCTTGCAGATGATATTAAAAATTCATTCGAATATCAAGCTGAAAAAAATGGCAATACTTTACATCTAAATCTTGATCCTGATATCCCTAATCAACTTATTGGAGATGCCGTAAGGTTATCTCAAATTTTCATCAATTTAATCAGTAATGCTAATAAGTTTACTAAAAACGGAAATATTTGGCTGAATTTTATAAACCCGGTCATTACCGATAACGAGGTTGAAATAACCTTTGAAATAAAGGACGATGGAAGAGGAATTCCCTTAGATAAACAAGAACTAATCTTTGATAAATTTTCTCAAGCCAATTCTAAAGATCACACTACTGGTACAGGTCTTGGGTTACATATAGTCAAAAATTTAGTTAATCTCCATGGAGGTGACATTAAAATTAACAGCTCTCCCGGAAAAGGATCTACATTTTACTTCACAATATCTTTTGAAATCGACAAAAAAAATGAAGCTATTAACAAAGAAAATAATACTAAAAATTGTATTTCCTTAAATACCAAAGATTATAATGTCTTAATAGTTGAGGACAATAAAATAAATCAAATAGTTACACAAAACATTCTTAAATCAAAGGAGTATCACTCTGAAATTGCTGATAATGGGCTCATAGCAATCGAAATGGTAAAGAAAAAAAGATATGATCTTATTTTAATGGATTTGAATATGCCAAAAATGGGCGGAATGGAATCTACTAAAATAATTAGAGAATTTGATCCACACATACCTATTATTGCATTGACCGCTTCAGATACTCAAGATACGATAAAAGCAATACTTCATCCAGATTCTGGTTTTAGTGATTTTATGAGAAAGCCATATAAGAACGAAGAATTCTTTAAGAAAATTGAACTAAACCTTAATACCTCTATTTCAAAAGCATCCTAAACAAGAATACTTTCAAGTTTTTAAGTATATTAGTAGTAATCTTAAAACTCAAATAATTATGTATTCAAAAATTTTAACCGTAAAAGGAGTTCAACAACTTACCAAAAAAGAACAATCTAACATTATTGGTTCTCGTTCTAGCCAATGTAACTCTAATGGAAGTGGGTCTACTGGAGAAAGTTGTACTAATGCATCACAATGCACACCATTACTACCTGGATTTCCTGTTTTTTGTTTTAGAGGATGTTGCCTTAGTGCTTATTAAATTGTAATATTCGATTGAATTTGTAGAAGTGAGATGAAATCTCCTCCTTTATAGAATTTTACATTAATTCTATTCTCTTCACATATTTTATTATTATTACATTTGGGTATAAAAAAAAACCCTTCAATATTGATATTGAAGGGTTTTCAAGGAAGGCGGCGACCTACTCTCCCACGATTGTAGTACCATTGGCGCTAATGGGCTTAACTTCTCTGTTCGGAATGGTAAGAGGTGAGCCCCA
>NZ_VLNR01000129.1 GCF_007489275.1 Aquimarina algiphila | reverse complement strand
ATCCTTTTAAAACCTTGAGTATTTTATCGTAATTTGCTTGAAAGTTGTGCATATGAATTATAGTGTCGTAACTACAATTTACTGCCTTTTAGCAGTTTGCGCAACTTTTTCTAAATGCACAACGGGTTTAAGCTATTTTCATCAAACTTATAACTAGGCAATTGCGTATTGAAGCGCATCATATAGTTTTCATCTCTCGAAAATTGAGGAGGATCTATATCATTTCTTTTTGAAAAGTGATCATAATATTTATCTTGATAAATTGAATTCATATGGATTACCAAGTGATTATTAAATTGATTAATGCACAACAATTTAAAGAGAAGTAAAATTTATGAAGTTTATTTTAATGCATATAAATTTTATGAAATATTTAGGGGTAGTACGTTTCAATTGTAATTCACAAAGTAATCTTATTGTAAAAAGATAATAAAGATCTAAAATCACTAAACTCCATCATAGTAAGAATAAGTATGTTTTTTTAATATTCCGTGTATAAATTCCGCAGATCACAGCTTTTTTCTACACAAATAAGACATGATCAATAAAAATCAACTCAATGCAAAAACATCGTTAACCTATTGAAAAACAATGCATTGATCTTTAATATCAAATCTCAATTCTCCAATGGCATAATTCTTCTATATAGGTATAGCATAAAGAACGTTAAAACTAAAACAAGATGAAAAAATTATTTGTATTACCAGTAGTAGCTTTCGGATTATTAGTAGGAACTCAAAATATGATTGCTCAAGAAGTAGCTTCTAATGATACAGAAGTAAATGCTCCTGTTCAAGATAAATTTATTGAAATAGCAGTTGAAAATTTGCCCCAACCAGTTTTAGATGCTATAGCCAGTAAAATGCCAGATGTTACTATTGAAAAAGCAGAAGCCAAAGAAGATGCTTCAGAATTTAAAGTAACTGTAAAGCAAGGAGAAAAGACCTCAGAAGTTGTTCTTGATGCAGAAGGAAACATCAAAGGATAAATGTTGATAACAAACTAAGAGCTTTAATTTATAGTGCAATAAATTAAGCTTCATAGAGTGATTGAATTTTGGAAAAAGGAGAGTTTTAACGACTCTCCTTTTTTTATTTTAGAATACGAACCTACATGAACTCAAAAGAATGAAATATTTAATTATACAGTAGTGGTTCAATTCCGTGTATAAATTCCGCAGATCAACGTTTTTTTCCACACAAAAAAGCAATAAAAAAAGAAGTTTAGCTTATCAAATAAAAATATAAACGACTGGTAATTAGATTTTTAAATACATTTTATTAACATTTCAAAAGCTCTGGCATAATTCTTCTATATAGATATAGTATAACAATAAAGGATTTAAAAAATTAAAACTTAAACAAGATGAAAAAATTATTTGTATTACCAGTATTAGCCTTAGGATTATTAGTAGGAACTCAAAATATGATTGCTCAAGAAGTAGCTTCTAATGATACAGAAGTAAATGCTCCGGTTCAGGATAAATATATCGATTTAGCCATAGAAAATTTACCTCAACCTGTAATTGATGCAGTAGCTAAAGATTTTGCAGGAGCAACTATCGAAAAAGCAGGTGCTAAAGAAGACGCATCAGAATTTAGATTAGTATTAAAACAAGGAGAAAAAGAGATGGAAGTTTTCTGTGATGCAGAAGGTAATTGGATTACCAAATAACAACATCTTTTGATGACAAATAAGACTTTAATTTATAGTGCAATAAATTAAATTCCATAGAGTGATTGAATTTTGGAAAAGGGGGAGTTTTAACAGACTCTCCTTTTTTTTATGTATTACATTTTCAAATAAAAATCTTTAGTCAAATCAATATAGGATTTAGTATATTCATGACGAGCATTTTCAATAATCAATTCGTCAATTTCGGGAGTCTTCTTTTCTCGATCAAATAACAATAAACTCCTCTTAACTTCTGAAGTAAGAGTTCCTTTTACTCTTGTAATCTTAAGGGGAAATAATGTTACTTGTGAAGCAAGGTCAATAATACGCTCTTCTTCTTTATAGGGTACAATTACTGCAAATTTTCCTTGATCTGATAGTAATTTTGATGCTCCTACTAACAAATGTTCAAAAGGAAGAGCATCTTCAAACCTGGCCATATCTCTTTTTGTATCTGAGGTTTTATAATCTTCTCTATAAAAAGGAGGATTGCTAATTAACAAATCATACTGATCATCTATCTCTGCCATAAACTCCTGAAAGGATGCATGATAACAAAACAACCGATCTCCCCAGGATGAAGCTTCAAAATTCTCTACTGCCTGTTCATAGGCATCTGCATCAATTTCGAGAGCATCGATAACCTCTGCATTAGAACGTTGGGCAGACATCAAAGCAATTACTCCCGTGCCTGTACCGATATCCAAAATCGAATCCACAGCACCATCAATTGGCACCCAGGCTCCCAGTAAAACCCCATCTGTTCCTACTTTCATAGCACAACGATCCTGATGAAGAGTAAATTCTTTAAATTTAAAAGGCTTTGACATCCTAATTAAGATATTGAAAATATTAATCCTATAAAGTATAGTAAAAGGTCTGTATTATAAATAAAGGTCTATCAACCCTTCGGGAGTTTTGACATGAATCACATTAGACTCTCTATCTATCTTATCAATAAACTCATCATTCATAGGAATAAGAATCTCAGTCCCATTGTGATCAATTTCAAACAAAGCCTGAGCCGTTGTATCATTTACAGCTTTAATTATTCCTACTTCTCCAAAAGAAGCATCAACAATTTTAAAACCTATGATTTCATGATAATAAAACTGATCTCCATCAAGTTTAGGTAATAATGTAAGTGGAAGATACAGCTCAGCCTTCATAAGGTCATCCGCATCCTCTTCTGTATCTACATCTTCAAATTTTATACGTAGTAAATCGCTTTTGTGCAAAGCACATCTTTCAATAAAAAATGGAACCAGATTATTGTTATAATTAACAAATACTGATTCCATTCTTGAATAACTTTCGGGTTCATCGGTATCTAGTTTTACTAATACCTCCCCTTTAAAGCTAAATTTACTTACGATTTTTCCTAGATAGAAGCATTCTTCTTTCTTCATCGTTAATAATTGCAACTATTCTTCCTCGTTGCTAGCTTCTTTGGTTACTTCTTCGGTAGTTGCTTCTGCTTCCTCAGCGGCAGCTTCTACAGTTTCTTCTGCTTCTGCTTCTGCCTCTTCAGCTTTTGCAGCAGCTTCACGTTTTGCATTAACTTCTTTTTCAGCTTCAAGTGCTTTTGCTTTTGCAGATGCATCAGCTTTTGCTAATTCTTCTTTCTTAGAATTAACAGCTCCTTCTTTTTCTGATAACCAAGCTTCAAATTTTTCTGCAGCTTGTTCTTCTGTTAAAGCACCTTTCTTTACTCCACCTGCAAGGTGGTTTTTAAGCAAAGCTCCTTTATAAGATAAAATTGCTCTTGCAGTATCAGTAGGTTGTGCACCATTCTGTAACCATTTTACAGCTCCATCAACATCTAAGTCAACACTTGCCGGGTTTACATTAGGATTATACGTACCTAATTTTTCAAGAAATCTACCATCTCTTTTTGATCTAGCATCAGCTGCTACGATCCAGTAAAAAGGTTTCCCTTTTTTACCATGTCTTTGTAATCTGATTTTAACAGGCATAAAAATTAATTTTTGGGTACTCGACCCTATTTATAATTAAGGGCGCAAAGATAACTTTTTTTAACTAAAAAGAATCATTGAAGTGAAGTTTATTCATTGAACTACAAATATTTATATTTTGATCTTAAAAAAAGAACATTTCAAAAGTAGATTTTTAAACAAAAAACGACTATTTAACCTACTTTTCATTCTCACTAAAGCCTGTTTTGTGTATTTCATCGATTAAATATGCTTTTTTTCGATCAAAAAATTGTTTTCTTGAAATTTTACCTTTATGTTTGTACACATAACGATGTAATTACGGTAATTCCGTAAAAAAATCATACTAAAGCCCCATACTATGATTAAAAAAATTACTCTATTAATGGCAGTAGTCTGCTTAATTTTTACTTCTTGTTCAACCGATATCGAAATCAACGATCCTGCTCTTCAAGCAAAAGTTGATGGAGAACTATTTAGAACTTCCCTTAAAAAAGCTGTTATCTATGACGATGGAACTTTAGTAATATCTGGAAGTGCAGGAGATCAATCTATAAGTTTTACCACTACATCAACCAAAGTAGGAACGTATAAAACTTCGCAAAAAACGGTAAGTAAAGCCAGTTTTCAGAAAAACCAAACAAAATTTCTTTCAAAAAACGGAGAGACCACAGGACAAGTAACAATAACAGAAGTTTATAACAATGAGGTTTCTGGTAATTTTACTTTTAAAAACCTTAAAGATGATAAAGGTAACATCTTGAATTTTAGTGATGGATGGTTTTATAGACTCCCACTCGAAAATGGAGTGATCGAAGAAGAAGACAATGTTACCGAACAAATCAACCCTTGTTTGCTTAATGCATCATTAACTGCTATGGTTAACGACTCTGAAATGATTACCGATAATCATACCGCCAAACTATTTGGTGTTGATGACGCTTCTATATTAATTACTGCAAGTAATGAAACCGAGGAAATTACTGTAGTATTTTTAGCAGATGTAGCTCCAGGAGAATATCCATTATCTGGATCAGGAAATTATAGTGCTTCATATGCACTAGATAAGGACAAATCATCGGCCTCATCTGGAAAACTTATAATCACAGAACATAATACTGAATCAAAATGTATTAGCGGAAGTTTCGAATTTAGTACCAGAAGTGGTGTCGAAGTATCAGAAGGTTCCTTTGATTTTGGATATTAAACGTATAATTACCCCTAAATATCACTCAACTTTGATGAAAAGCGCTCATATAAATTAATGAGCGCTTTTTAATTTTTAAGAATTAAAAATTTCAAAGGTTGTCATAAACGATGTAGAAGAATTTTTATGTTCTGACTATAAATACAAATCCCCGAACTCCCTCTAAATGTGTTAGCTACCTAACATTTACAAACTTCAATCTCTCTTCCAAAACGTTATCATTCTGTTAATTAATTACTAATATTTCAATAAAAACATTTGTTTTTGAAAAAAAATATTTAGTCAGTTTTCCATCCTAAACCCTTTAGAATAAGATACTTTTTACTTATTACAAAGAAAATATCCATAAATTTTATTTATTCTGTAAGTTTTTATCCTGTAAGTACAAAATATTGTTGTCGTCTCAACTTATATCAAAATTAAAACATCAGTTTTTGATTCATAGAAACGATTGGCCAATTGTTTTTTTTAATAGACACAAACATTTAAAAAACACAAAAATGAAAAAGTTAAAATTAATATTTTTAAGTATAATAACAGCCTCAATCTTTACCGCCTGTAGTGACGATGATGCAGTAATAGTAGTAGAACCACCAGTAGTATCAGAATCCAGTTTATTGTTAGAAAGTATTAGACAAGACGGAGGAATTCCTTTTAATGCAGACAATCCTGCACTTACGTTTACTGCAGAACAAAATGTCTTTCTACCAAGTATATTGGGTATTGATTTTAGAACAGATAGATCAGTAGTTCCGGCAGGTCCAACAGCCAGATTTCCGATGTTTCAAGGTTGGGAAACTACACCTAATGGGCCTAGAGAATGTTATTATGTAATTACAGAATCATCTGATAGAGAAATGTCAAGAGAATTAGGGGTTATTTTCTCACCTAGAATGGCAGAAGCTATAGGTTCTGGAGGAGAACAAAACGCTACTTGGACCGATGACGGGAGGCTTGTTTTTGAAGGATCTGTAGATTTTTCACCAAAAAGATCTTTGACCGCCGGAGGAACATCAGCAGATGGATTATTATTTGGTTTCCCACCAGCAGAAGTTAATCCTGGTGCGATAGCAGATGGAGCATGGTCTTCTTATGTTGTTTTACCTAGTGGGGTGGTAATCAATGCTCAGTTAGTAGCTAACAGCACTGGTATTCATGATAGAATCCCTCATCCAGATG
>NZ_VLNR01000128.1 GCF_007489275.1 Aquimarina algiphila | reverse complement strand
GTGGGGGAATCATTAAGAAAAGGAAAAATTAAAAAGGACTAATAACAAAATTTAACTATTATTGCAAGATCTCTCTTAGTGGCACCATTTGACCGAAATAGGTGGCACAGTCACTCCGAAATAGCCAATAATTTCTTCTTTAGACTTCCCTTCTTTAGCACAAGAAATAAGCAATAATGAAATTGTCAAAAATAGTAATACTCTTTTCATAAGTAATTTAGGTTTTAAAGTTTAATTAAAGTCAGTTGTAGTTTAATATTTAGGTAGATAAATATAGATAGCTTTTTTGCTCAAAAGTTAATGTTTCAAATAAATCCGAAATTTCGAAACTACAATTGTTCAGTTTTGTTTTTATTGAATCTATTTGCTGATCCTTTTCTTCTATCAATTCATCATAGTCCTTTTGAAGCTCTTCAATGAGATCATTATCCAAATATCCGCGCTTTTCCCTTAACATATCAATTGGATTTTTCTTTTTCATAATCAATATCTGTTGGTTTGAGGGTTAATCTAAAGAGTCAATTACATCAATCGTATCAATTAAATAATCTTTACGATCTTCATCTTTTATATACTTTTTCTTGATATTTATCCCAATATGGCGGGTTAGTTTTCGTATGTTTAATAAAAGAATCTCATTAGAATTGTTAAAATCTATTATATAGCTACTCAGACCTTTATTAACAAAGACCATTACTATACTAATACCTATCATCGATAAATAATAAAGAATTGGATTAAAGTCATTAATAGATGGAGCTAAAGTCCATGACAAAAAGAAAAAGCCAACAAATCCAAATAAATAAGAAAATATCCTAAATACTTTGGATAAATCTTTTTGTAAGATTGATTTAGAGGCTAGAAATAACAATAATGAAGCACTTATAGACAATATAGGTAATCCAACAGCAAATAAAAGTGAAGACATTTTTTTGAAACCAAACGCACCAGAAACTTCAGTTCCATTAAATGGAATATGAATAAAAGGTGTTATTAGACCTATTGCTCCAATAACACCTATAAGATATATCTTAAACCTATTACCCTTTATCTCCTGGAGAGATAACATCTCCTTTGTCGATAGCGTACTTTGGTTCCTTTTCTCCTGGTGGCTTGACGTCTTCTTTGTCAATTTTTCTGATTTCAAATTCTGCTGTTTCTTCATTTACATCATTGCTTTCACAACTTCCCATTGACATTCCAAACACTACTACTGCAACTAATAATACTAATTTTTTCATCTTAACTTATATTTTGGTTTGATACAAAATTAAGCTGTATTCCTCCAAAAAAAAGCAATCTAAAAAATAGTTAGTGAACGTATTATTAACAATAGTAATTGTATATCATATGAGTGTGTGTTGTTTATTTTTTAACTTTCATTTTATAATAATACTCTTTTAAATAGAGTAACCTTTTTTCTCTTTCTTCAGGTGTTTCATTTAGCCTCTTTTCTTTTAGTTTTGCCAGTCTACTCTTACGTTCGGTTGGTGTTTCTTTCTTTAACCTTTCCCGCGCAAGCTCTCTACGTTTAGCCAATCTCAATTCTTTCTCTTCTTGAGTTTCATTTAACATCTTCTTGTCTCTATACGCTTTTGAATTCTCTCTTGTCCTTTTTAGCCTAGTTTCGCGTTGCAAAGGTGTTTCTCTCTCTTTCCTTTTTTGATATTTTATTCTTTGTCTTTCTCTTAATTTTTGTTTTCTTTTTTCTTTTTCCTCTGGTGTATCTGCAATCAACTCATTAACAATAAATACAGGTACGGTACTTTTACTTCCTAAATATTCGTATGCATACCATATAAAGAATAGAGATGGACTTATGTCTTTATGCTTTATTTTTCTATCGACTCGATCTAACCAAGTTTTACAATATTCTTGTCTAATTATCAAATACTTTAACCATTCACTATTATCTAATTCTTTATAGCTTTCAATAATTTTTTTATAAATATCATTTAATTCTCTATCAGTTATTTTTGTCCAAAGAGATTTTCTTTCTTTTTCTGTACTATTCATTCAATTCTCAACATAGAATTATATTAGCAAATATAAAGCTGATATTAACATACTCGGTTACGGTAAAACCACAAACTTTTTTACGAATACGTACATATAGTGCGGTTTACCGTAATATTTCGCACTCACTTTAAGGCATCCTTAAAGACTGTATATTTTTATTTGTAAAAAATACGTTTATCATCATAAAAAATAGATTTCTCTAATTTCTTAGTTATATAATCTTAATAAAAGTATTTAGGGTAGGAACTATAAATATAACAACAATAAACGTGCCTATGTTGCAAAAATTGAAGGTTTTTTTGAATAAAAGTGTAAATGGTTTGTAGAGTGGTAAATAGACTTTTTGCGTAAAAAAAGTAAAAACTATGTGGTCATGTCTCAATTATAATATTCAGAAAAAGAAAAAACCTCGTACCTTTGCTTAAAAGTTATAACTTCATATAAATTTTTAATATTTATAAACCAAATTACGTGGTAGCCCAAGGTGTAGATATAATTTCATTAAAAGCTGTTTCATCATTATTTAACAATCCTGTATTTAATAATATTGTGGATGATATAGATCATGATATTATAGACAGAAGAGTGTCAAAATATCTAAAAGCAAATAAAGGGTTAAAACTAAACACGTATCATGAATTCTTTTCTCATGTTTATGATTCTATGCTAAAAAACTATAGGAATGAATTTATATACAAAAATGAGATTGTAAATAAAATTCTTCTTGGTAAACATAGCTTGAATACAACAACTATGTTAAACGAGTTCAAAATTGGAAAATCTATAGCGGATCTTGTAATGTTAAATGGCACCTCTATAGTTTATGAAATCAAAACAGAATTAGATTCTACGGAAAGACTATTATCACAGATAGAGAATTATAGAAAAACATTTTTGAATGTTATTATTGTAACGCATTATAGTACAAAGGATAAATACTTAAATTTTTTAGAGAAACACAATCTTCATAAAATAGGATTAATGGTTTTCACAAAACAACGAACAATTTCTCTAATTAGAAAACCACAAGTAGATTCGTCTTACCTTGATATAACATTTATGTTTAAATGCCTAAGAAGAGAAGAATATACAAACGCTATTAAGGATTACTTTGGCTACATTCCAGATGTACCTAATACAAGGATTTTCAAAAAATGTCTTGAATTAGCTCATGAAATTAAACCCGAAAAATTTCATGAACGAATGTTTTTCTACCTAAAAAAAAGAGGAGTAAAAGAAAAAAAAATAATATCTTCACATGAAATCCCTGTTTTTATGAAACATATTTCTGTTTGTTCCAACTTTAGAAAAAGGGATTTTATTAAACTAAATATTTTTTTAAATAAATCTCTTTAAACCTATGTATTTTCCTATTTTAAGAGGTAAGCAATATGAAATGCTTGCCCTACGAAGTGTCGCTTCAACCATAGCGGGAAGCAGTGTCATTCATCCCATAATTGAACCAATTCAGTTTAAAAGTTCAAATATAACCAAAGCTGCAAGCGAACTGATAAAAAACAAGATCCCTTACACAATAATTATAAACCCCACTGTAGGAGATGTAAAAGGAGATATTGATTGGATTTCCGGAAATCTAATTACCAATAATCAATATTCTAGTTTAGGAATTATTGTGGAAAAAAACACAAACCTAGAACAGATAAGTAACGAAATTACTCGATTAGACTTAATAGATTTCCCTATACAACTTATACTAAAATCTGACATTAATAATAAGCTTCAAAATATTATCGATTTTATTAACACACACAACGTTAATAATATTTTAGTTAACCAATTGTTGCTTAGAAATAGATCTTTAGAAAATGCATTAAGGCAACTGGATGTTGATTTAATATATCTCATTGACTCTTTTCATAAACGTTCTGCAAATGCTAAGTACTTAGAACATGAAGATGAATTTTTCACAGAAGAGCATTTATATTTTAGAGAAAATGGGTATATTGGATTTTCTGATTACGTTACTATAGGAGAAGTGTTTACTGATGGAGGTTTTGCTCCGTATGCAGTTGCTATCCATTTGACATATCTTAATAGAAACTCAATAAGAATACATCATTTTGTTTCTGATTCTAACGATGATATAACAGATACTCCAGGAAAGTTTCTTGAGGCCTTAAATAAGCTAATTCCATTTGTTTTAGAGAATAATATTGATTCAAGAGCTATTGAGCAATTCAAAATATTGCACGAAGAAGAAAGATACCCAAACCTAGGTTCTGTAAAAAAACTATCTATAATCCACCATATTGAGCTGATTTACGCAATCTTAATTAATTAATTTTCATTTTTAGGTAAAAGTAAAAATAGATCATTATTGAGTTGTAATTATTGTTAAAACACAAGGAGATAAGGAGTAATTAATGCTTTAATAAATAGTAGACTTACTCCTTTATATACTAAAAATATTTACATATTTTTGAATAATCTTAATAATTTTGTAAATTCCTTTATGAGTATTAAAGACTTCAAAGAATACAAAACCCATCTTACCGAATTTGAATTAAAGAACTGTCCTGAAAACCTTTTTTCTGAAGGGTATTTTTCTTTAATATATGAAGGTCAACGAGTTTCGGTAGTTGGATCTAGAAAAGTTAGTAGAGAAGGAAAAATAAGAGCCGATATAATTACTAAAGCTCTAGTTGAAAAAGGCATCACTGTTGTTAGTGGACTAGCTGAAGGCGTTGATACGATTGCTCATAATTCAGCAATAAAATACGGAGGTAAAACAATTGCGGTTTTAGGAACTCCTTTAAGTCAAGCCTACCCTAAAGCTAATGAAACACTATTGAATGAAATTAAGAAAAATCATCTGGCTATTTCTCAATTTCCAGAAAACTATCCAGTAAGGCCTGCTAATTTTCCAATTCGTAACAGAACTATGGCTTTAATTAGTGATGCAACAATAATTATTGAGGCTACAGAGAAAAGTGGTACCAGGCATCAAGGATGGGAAGCATTAAGACTAGGAAGAACTGTTTTGATTTTAGAAAGTATTGCTAATGATAAATCGATGACGTGGCCATCGGAAATGATAAATTATGGTGCTCAGGTACTAACAAGACAAAACATAAATATGATTTTAGACGAATTACCTTATTTAACTTCTAAGATTGATTATGCTTTCTGATTTAGAGTTCGCTACGCTTCTCGTATATTCCCCTAGAGGAAGCTCAAAAAACGCTATATTATCAAAACAAATATGTGGAGCTTTTAAAAACGGTATAATAAAACCAACAAATACATCGGTAAGACACATTAACAATAATCAACAATTATCTGATTTTTTTGGAGATAATTGTGTTTTAGTTCCTGTTCCTAGAAGTTCACCAATTTCAGAAGAGACATTATGGCCTACCAAAGTGATTGCCGAAGGATTGGTAAATAATGGAATCGGAAATGAGGTTGTCACCTGCTTAAAAAGAGTTACAGCTGTACCTAAATCAAGTTTTCAGGACGGAGCTACTACTAGACCATCCGTTCAACAGCATTATGAAAGTTTGGACGTAGAGGCGGTAATGATTAACTCCGATCAAATTATATTAATAGATGATGTTTTGACCCTAGGAAGGACTGCAATGGCTTGTGCATCCATTCTTAAAGAGAGATTTCCCAATGTAGAAATAAAAATGTTTGGAATGATGAGAACCCGAAGTTTTAAAGACAATAACATTCTTATTGATCCAAAGGTTGGTACTATGAGATACAATAATTACTCTGGTAAAGTACAAATGCCAGACTAAGTAACTTTAAAATTGTTAGACAATTGTTAGACAAAATCAAAAACAAAACACATAAACAACTGATTTTCAAAACCCATATTCACCCCTTCTAAGGAGGCGGTCATAGGTTCGAATCCTATCGGGCTCACAAAAAGCCTTACATGTACATGTAAGGCTTTTTTGTTTTTAAAATTGTCTTGTCCTAAAATAAGTTGACACAAAATTGACTTATTTATGAAACATTCAGAACAACCAAGGAAGAAGCGTACACAACGAGATTACAATTTAGGCTTTAAATTGGCAATAGTTGCCCAAGTTGAAA
>NZ_VLNR01000127.1 GCF_007489275.1 Aquimarina algiphila | reverse complement strand
GGAGAGTCGATGAGAAGAAAAAGAAAAAAATCGTAATTTTAACACTGAAATAAACACGCTTTTGGGAACTGTTTTGCTATGCTCTATTTAAACAGGAATACCCGGGTCAATTTCATAGGAATCTCCACTATCTAACCCTAAAGATGATTTAAAACTGTTTTAAATCGCTTTTAAGTATCTTTGAATTGTATATAATAATTATGAAAGATAATCAACAAGATAGTAATCCATTTGAGGAGTTAGTAGTATCTATTAATGCTCTAACAGAACAATCTAATGAATTAGATTTGTTTTTGTGGTTTGTTACGCTAAATAAAAAAGAATTGGAGAGCGAATTAATATACTATAAGAATTATGAATGTTATAAATGCTGTAAAGTCATACTTGAATGCATAAACAAATTCAATTGATGTAACTCCTGATTTAATAGTCATTCCAACGGGCATTTGGTTTTTCTATTATGTACATTTCAATTTTCCGATTATAAATGAATTCTCAAAATCTTTTTTTATCGTAAAAATAAATTTAGTATGGCACATGCCCTTATATTCCTACAACTCCCATTATAATTAACCTGACAAATACTTGCGTGTACCACTGCTCATTACATACAAAAAGTGACAGGGGAAAAACCCCTGTTAAGGAAAGCACAATTAACAAAAAAATTAACTCGATTTTAATTTCCTCAAAAACCTTATCATTTAGTTTTGCCCTCCGATAAATAAACATAAACAATCTATTAAACCTTTTTATTATGAAAAACAAAATCATTCCTTTTGTCAGTTTAATTGTAGCTACCGCTTTTTTATTTAGTTGTAGTAGTGACGATGATGGGGACAATAATGGAGGCGTAACTGGTGAGGTCTCTACTTCTAAACAATATAAAAATTTGGAGGCTGCTACTGATCAAATAAACGATTTAACATCAGGCGCTATTAATCCTGGTACAAGATCTTCTCGTAAATCCAGTCAAAAAATGAGCGATTGCTACACTATAAATCAGGAATTAAATGAAGATCAGACAAGTGGAACTGTAACTATAGATTTTGGAAACGGATGTGAGGTTGAAAAAGGAGATACAATTTCTGGTAAAATATTAATGTCTTTCTCATTTGATATTAATGGTGAAAATATTTCTATTACATCCAATCAAACTATGGAAAACCTCGTTTTCAATGACATGACCGTAAACGGTACAACCAATCTTGTCATTTCTATTTCTGGAGAGGGATCAGAAACCATTACTACAACTTCTAAAATTGATTTCACATGGGCAGATGGATTAACTGCTACTATTGAGGAAACTGGGAAAAATGAATTTTTTACAAATAATGAGACTTTGGAGTTTTATAGTTTAAGCACTAATAATGGTAGTGCCACGTTTAGTAATGGCGATTTATTTTCATTTACAACTTCGACTCCTTTGCGTATAGAAGGTGATTGTGAATATCCCGTAAGCGGAACTATCAAAAACACAGAAAATACAGTTACTAAAACCTTAGATTTTGGAGACGGTGAATGTGACAGTATAGTAACAGTAACTGATGCTGAAGGAAACACAACTACTGTTGATCTTGAAACGACAGATGAAGATCTAATATTCTAATCTTATTGTTATCTTATAAAAAAGCCATTTTAGTTAAACAACTAAAATGGCTTTTTTTGTAGTTTCTTATTCTAATCTTGAATACATATTACTTCTGTATTTTATTATAGTACGCTTTCTCTGTAATTTCAGACCATTTGGCGATTCTATTCTGAAAACTAGAGTAGCTCTCATACACTTCTTTTGACAAAGGATCATTACCTATCATTTCTTGTAATGCTTCCTCTGTGTATCCTCTTAATGCATCCAAAGTTTCTTTAGAAAATTCTCGAATCTCAACATTTTCTTCATTTACCAATTTATCCAGATAGATACCATTTTGTTTATCAAACTCTGATAAAACCCATACTTGGGCTCTTTTAGCCGCGGCTTGTAATACCGCTTGTAAATGAAGAGGCAAACCGTCATGTAAGTTTTTATTAATAAAAAATTCTAGCTGGGAACCTGTTTCATGCCATCCTGGAGTATAATAGTATTTTGCAATTTTATGAAACCCCATCTTATAATCGTGATATGGCCCAATCCATTCTGTAGCATCAATTACTCCTCTTTCTAAACTTGTATACACTTCACTTCCCGCTACCAGAACAGCTGCACCACCCGCCTTTTCTAATACTTTTCCTCCAATACCCGGAAGGCGCATTTTTAATCCTTTAAAATCTTCTATAGAATTGATTTCTCGATTAAACCATCCCCCCATCTGAACACCAGTATTTCCACCCATAAATGGTACAAGGTTAAATTTGGCATAGGTTTTTTTCCATAACTCATATCCTCCTCCAACTTCTAACCAAGAAGTTATTTGCTGGCTATTCATACCAAAAGGTACTGCCGCAAAAAACTGAGCCGCTGGGGTTTTTCCAGCCCAGTAATACGCAGCACCACACCCCATCTCGATGCTTCCTTGTGATACTGCATCAAAAGCTTCTAAAGGAGGAACTAATTCTCCTCCTCCATATACCTTAATTTTAATTTGCCCGTTGGACAATTCATCAACCCATTCAGCATATTTTTCTGCTACTTCACCTACTACAGGAAAATTAGGTGGCCATGTTGTAGTCATCTTCCAATAAAATACTTTATCAGGTTTACTTACATCATATGAAGTGGTATTCATACTTGCTGGGGGGTCTCCCAAACAAGAAAGAAATAATACAGATACCATTACCAATGTCAATGATTTTTTTGTTTTATATTTTTGAGTCTTATCGAATTTCATCTGTGATATAAATAAGTTATAAAATATACTCTTAGCTTTATTAAAGAGAATTTAATTGACAATTATTTAGAGATAAAAATAATCTCAGGAAAAAATACTACTACCCCAACAATAATTAATTGAATAATTATAAAAGGCACAATTCCCCTATAAATCTGATTGGTTTTTACACTTTCTGGAGCAACCCCTTTAAGATAGAATAATGCAAACCCAAAAGGTGGTGTTAAAAATGACGTTTGCAGGTTTAATGCGATCAAAATCCCAACCCATAACATATCCATACCAAAAGCATTAAAAATAGGAGTTACCACTGGAACGATAATAAAAACAATTTCTATAAAGTCAATAAAAAATCCAGCGATAAAAATCACTACCATTACTAATAACAAAAATAACAAAGGTGTCAGGTTTGACGACATAATTAACTCTTGTAAATATGAATCACCCCCCAGAGTCCTAAACACTAGTGTAAATGTAGTAGCTCCTAAAAGAATGAAAAATACCATTGAGGTAAGCTTTGCAGTTTCTTGCGCTACCTCTTTTAAGATATTAAATGAGAACTTTTTTTGTACAATAGTTAATATTGTGGCTCCAATTGCTCCGATCGCAGAAGCCTCTGTCGGAGAAGCTACACCTGTAAAAATAGACCCTAACACAAGTACAATTAGCAAGATTGGCAGAAATAATACTTTTATAATTTTTGCTGTAAAGTTATCTCCTCTGAACTCTTTTATCTCTTCAGCAGGAATACTGGGAGCATCTTCTTTATGAATAAAAGATTTTATCAAAATATAAAGAATATATAAACCAACGAGTATAATCCCTGGTAACAAAGCTGCAGAAAACAAAGCTCCCACATCTACGGAGGCTGCTCCTCTTGATGAACTATTAATCGTATCCGCTAGTAAAACCAGTACTATAGAAGGCGGTATGATCTGTCCCAAAGTTCCTGAAGATGCTATTACTCCAGTAGCAAGTTCTGTTTTATATCCCCGCTTCAGCATTGTAGGTAAGCTTATCAATCCCATAGTTACCACTGTTGCTCCTACTATGCCAGTAGATGCCGCTAGTAGTGCCCCAACAATTACAACAGAAATTGCTAAACCACCTCGAACCCGTCCAAACATCATAGCCATAGTTTCCAATAAACTCTGGGCTAATCCTGACTTTTCCAACATAATCCCCATAAAAATAAAAAGAGGTACAGCCATTAACACATAATTATTCACTACACCCATAATTCTGGATGGAAGTAAATAAAAAGTAGACATCTGAAACTGTTCTGGAGCAAAAATCGATACTCCAAAAGCAAATGCTACTGAAATTCCCCCCAGTGTAAAAGCTACTGGGTATCCTCTTAAAATTAGAATAAAAATGATTACAAATAATAATATTGCCAAGTACTCCATTTACTGATCTTTATTAAAAATAGTTTGAATTGATTTCAGCATATGAGAGACTCCTTGAAGTAATAAAAAAACAAAACCTAAAGTAATACAAAATTTAAGTACGTATAAAGCTGGTAAACCTCCTGGCTGAGGAGAACTTTCACCAATCATAAATGATGATAGCCCATAATACCATGAAGAAACAATAACAACATAACACCACGGTATCAGCAAAAAAGCTCCTCCCAAAAGATCAACCCATGCTTTTCCTTTTTTAGAAAGTTTATTATAGAATACATCTACCCTAACATGTTTCTCATATTTAAAGGTATATCCTGAGGCTAGTAAGAATAACATTCCGAAAAGATAAATCTCTATTTCGATCATCCATACATATGTAAATTTAAATACATATCGAATAATTACATCAAGACCTATCACCACAGCCAATAAAGCTGCAACCCAACTAACCAGTGACCCTATTTTTTCACCAACCCTATCAAGGAAATTGATAATTTTTTGCATCTAATAATTTGTGTTGTAATTATTAGGGCTGAAGATACTAAAATTAGATGCATTTAAAAATGGTACTTATCGTAACTTATTTAAAAACCAATACCTCTTTTGGAATACTATATTTAAATATCAGTAGCAAAGTTATTTTCTACTAAAAACCAGATTATAATGATTATACTATCTTACAAAGACCAACTCATTAGGCTTAGTAGTATATTCTTCACTAAAACCATAACCTTCATAGTTAAATCCTTTTAAATCTTCTATAGTTTTTGCATTAGTATCTATGATATAACGTACCATCATACCTCTTGCCTTTTTTGCAAAAAAGCTAATCATCTTAAGTTTGTCTCCTTTCCAATCCTTAAATTGAGGGGTGATTACAGGAACTTTTAATGCTTTTGTATCTACTGCACTAAAGTATTCATTACTCGCAAGATTGATGAATAATTCATCCTCCTGTAGCTCTTCGTTTATCTGTTGAGTAACCGTTTTTTTCCAAAACTCATACAAATTATTTTTTCGTCCTATCTTAAGTTTTGTACCCATCTCAAGACGATATGGCTGCATAAGATCCAAGGGTTTTAAGATGCCATATAATCCAGAAAGTATTCTTAATTGATCTTGTAACAGATTTAATTTTTCTTCTGATAGTGTGTACGCATCCAATCCTGTGTATACATCACCGTTAAATGCATATATTGCAGGTCTTGCATTTTCTACAGTAAAAGGAAGACTCCACTCCTGATTACGTTGCCAATTGAGCTGTGCAAGTTTATCACTTATACTCATTAACTCAGAAAGCTTTTTGGGAGATTTCTTTTTGAGCACTCCATTTAACTTTTCTGCTTCAAGAAGAAAGGCTGAAGATGAATGCTTTATAGTGGGTAATGCGGTTTCAAAATCTAATGATTTGGCTGGAGATACTACAATTTTCATTTATACAACTTTTTTGTTTTTCAAAAATACGATTGTGCATTTAGAATTAAAACTTACTGACCTATTTCTTCTCTATTTAGGTATATATAAAAGTTATTCTATTTGATATATTCTTTTATTTGTTTTGCAAACGTTTCTTCATCTTTAAATGCCAGAAGATTTCCATCTGGATCAAAAAACTTTGCTACAACACCCCAACTATGTTCCTGATATTCTACTGGTATCTTTTCTGCACTTAAATCGAGGACTATCTCTTTTACGTTTATAACGTGCATTCGAATACAACTAAATGCCTTTTTGACACCTCCACCAAGATTCAAATAATCTGCTCTATCTTCCTTTTCTATCATTAAATATGTTCCAAAAAAATCAAAACATGTTAATTCTTTATTTTGAAACAAAATATCCAGTTTTAAAACGGTACTATAAAATAGTATACATTCTTTATATTTTCTCACATAAAGAATATGTCCTGTTCGTTTAATATCCATATAAAAGAATTTTATAGTTAAAACCCGTTGTGCATTTAGAAAAAGTTGCGCAAACTGCTAAAAGGCAGTAAATTGTAGTTACGACACTATAATTCATATGCACAACTTTCAAGCAAATTACGATAAAATACTCAAGGTTTTAAAAGG
>NZ_VLNR01000126.1 GCF_007489275.1 Aquimarina algiphila | reverse complement strand
CGTACTTTACCAAAAATCACCTGAATTTTTTTTTCATTCCAGGTAAAATGGGGCCAATTTTCGTACTGATAAATATACTTTGCCATTTTAATGTATGGTTATGCGGCAAATATACAAATTATTCTCCGCATATTTAATGAGATTAACAAGGTATGCTCCTTAAATACCCTAGTTGGTGTATGTTCTGTCTCGTCCTAAAATGGCTGGGAAAATAATTCAATTCCACAGTTTTAGATTCAATTGAAGTTTTTGGAGAAGATAGCCATCATATAACCGAGGCCTAATGCTTTTACACTATATATCCCAGTTGATAAATAAATCTTTTGACCTTGTTACTGCGAATATTAATTGGTGATCCTATTTTGATTTGAAATGCTCTATTATCGTTTTATTGGAATTCACTTTTTATAATTTCATAAATATCATCAATGGATTGATTTCCGTCAATTTCAATTGTTTTGATTCCAGATTCTTTAATAAAATTTATAGCAGGAATTGTTGAGTTTCCGAATTCATTAATTCTAGTTAATACAATATTACTGTCTTTATCGTCTTTTCTGTTTTCTTCTTCTGCTCTTTTTACCGCTCTTTTGAGAAGTTCTTCTTTTGGGACTTTCAAAAAGATAACCTTGTCTATTGAACTTCCGTCTTTTTCAATGACATTCAATAAATGTTTTGCTTGTTCAGTATTTCGAGGATATCCGTCAAATAGAATTCCTTTTTCAGATTTGTGATTATGATAGAAACTTTCAACTATTTGAGCTACCAAGTCATCAGGAACTAATAAACCCTTACTACTATATTCAGATGCTTTGATTCCTAATTCAGTTTTTTGAGCTTTTTCCGATCTTAAAGCATCTCCAGTTGAGAGATGAGTCAATCCAAAATCATTAATAATCCTTTTACTTTGAGTTCCTTTTCCAGCAAGAGGTGGTCCAAAAATAATTATATTCATATTTTAGTTTTGTGTTTTATAATACCAACATTTTATCCTGTTATGATCATATATAGTGTATTTTGTAGCGTTTTTATTTCGTCATATTTTTCACAACCTCTCGGCATTTTTGGCAATAAACTACATCAACACTTTTTGGATAACTAAACCTTTCTAAATCTCTTGGGGCATTGATATTTGCCATTGGGAAAAAATCCTTTTCTCTTTTGTAAAATGCCTCTGGTAGAATTTGACCTTCATCGACTATTGGCACATTTTCATTTTTCAATTCATGGTTATGTACAGGACAATGATTAAAAATGTTGTGAACATTTTCAAACATTATTGGATCAATGTTAAATTCATCCGAAAAGTCCTTAAGTAATTGTTTTTGCCAAAAAAACAACCGATCTCTCAATGGGAATGCTTCATAAAGAGTCAGAACAAAATGGTTGTATTTTTTATTTCCGACAAATTCCTCAAATCCGTTTCTAATTTGTTCTTCAGTCAATTTTTCCTGTTTAATTTTGTACAACAAATAAATATATACATCGGAACACATATATTCATGACAAATCTAGCGGATTTTAAATTAATTTAATTGATGTTAGGTCACTTATATGTCTTAATCATCTCAGTATTTTTGGAATTAAATTTATAAAGTATAACCTATCAATTATATTCTAATATTCCAAAAGCCCTAAACACCATCCGCACTTCATAAGGATATAATAATTGCCTCCTCCCGGTATCCAACCCTTCAATTTCTTTTAACCGCAATCTCAAGGTTTCTCTGCTAATTCCAAAACGGATTGCTAGTTCCGCTTTACTCCAAAATCTCATTTCCATCGTATAGGGTATTTAAGTATATATCAACCTTTTTAAGTTTTAAGAACCAAAGGTTTACTTATAGTGTAAACAAGGCTCTAAAACACCATCAAGCTAGCATAAATTCTACACAAAACCATAGCCAAAACAGGCTTATACAAGCTCACTTGTACTCTGTTTAGTAAACATTTTCCTTTGATAAAAACAAGGAAGTTATGTTCAAATGGATTGTAGGTGGTTTAGCGACTTTTTTTTCGATTCGATACTTATCCCGGTTGCAGAGAGCAAGTACCAATATTACTTCTCGTATCCGGGTAAGCATCCATAAGGTCAATTTGACTGGAATAGAATTAACCGCAGCAGTCCAAATACAGAACCCTAATCCGGTTACATTAAAATTACAGCATCCTTTTGTCAAAATCTTGTTTAAAGACAAACTGCTAGGAAGTTCAACCATTGAAAACACAATTATTGAGATTCCAGAAAACAGTCAAAAAGATTTTGATTTACGTATACAATCCGCAGGGTGGTTAACCCTGATCCAGGTACTAGGCACCAAAGTAGTCAGTGATATCCGATCCGGGGCTCCTATCGAACTTAAGATTCAAACACAAATCATCACCAGGGTCAATGGTTTACCCCATGAGCAGTTTGATAACATCATACTAAAACTCTAATGCAGGCAATTACTAAACGACATATCAATCCGGGAGTTCAGTATACTACGTTCTTTCCTAAAAGTATCCAAAACGATACTGTCATTGTGGGCGCAGGAAAAGCAAGATTACAGGATACCCTACAATTAATGCAAAAAGTTATTGCAGAAACCCTTGATGATACCGCAGTATTAGCAAAGAAACTAAATACTAAAAACCGCTATGCTGTGTGTAGGAACATCTGGAATTTCGTCTATGGTCATATCCAGTATAGAATGGATGCCACGGGCATAGAACAGGTCCGCAGACCTTCACGTACATGGGCAGATAGAACTACGGGGGTAGATTGTGATTGTTATACCGTTTTTATAGGAAGTATCCTTACCAATTTAGGGATTCCATACCAGATGAGGATCACAAAATACGGAGGTAAAAAGCATTTTCAGCATGTATACCCTATCGTGCCTTTTAGGGGAGGTCATATCACTATCGATTGTGTGGCAGATCGCTTTAATTATGAAGTCCCCTATTCCGAAAAGAAGGACATTGATCCAGAGGGAAATGTCCTTATTGAAGAGCTATCCGGACTAAGTGGAGTTGATATGGCAGCGATTAGCCTGGATGCTTTACAACAACCAAAACTTCCTTTAAGAAAGATGGCGCAACCACTACAAAGACCCAGATGTGTGGTTAGGGAAGTAATCCCAAATACATCTAAAAGGAGTACGATACCGGGTAAGATCGTATCCCCATTTCGATTTGATGATATGTATATCAATAGCAATATGAAAAAGAAAGATGATGATTTTGATCTGCTCAATTTTTTGATCATTTCCGGGATATCCGTTGCTGCAGGAATTGGAGTATTACGATTATTTACCAAAAAGAAGGGTTCGTCCCAAAGGAAGGGTCGACAACTTAAAAAATAATAAACAGGGGATGCAACCCCAAAATAATACAACTATGGAATTACACCGATTAGATGGATTTGACGCCACAGGATTAGATGCATCAGATATATCAGATTCTCAGAGCATGAGTGAGATAATACATGGAGTCTCTGACTCCGCCCCGGATATTGCTTATGAGATATTGGATGAGGAAGGCAATGTAATCCTGTATGCCGATGCAGAAGAGAATATTTATGTCATTGATGGTTTGCAAGGCTTCTTTAAAAAGATAGGACGTGGCCTGAAGAAATTTGCCAAAAAAGTAGGCAAAAAAGTGATCCGGCCTGTGGTTAGAACGTTTAACCGTTTTCTAAACCCGGCTACCATCTTACTTCGTAATGGATTTTTACTGGCCATGAAGATCAATATGTTCAAAGTTGCCAGTAGGTTACGTTTTGGATACCTCAGTGAGGCACAGGCCAGGAAAATGGGAATTGACATGAGAAAATTCTCAAAACTTAAAAAAACAGTAAGAAAAGCAGAGAAGATTTATCGTACTGCCGGAGGAAGGGGAAGAAACCTAAGAAAAGCTATTCTAAAAGGAAAAGGGAACAAAGACCGAAAAGTCCCATTAAGCGGTTTTACTATCGGAAGTATCGATACTGAACCTGATATGTATAATGATCCTTTTGAAAAATTTGTGGTAGAAGCAGATATCGATACCATTGAGGCTTTTATGAACAATGAGTTTGAGGTGGATGGACTTGGTGCAGTAGCTACCGGAACTGCTACAGCTGCTGCCAGTGGTGCGGTAGCAGGAATTGCAGGTATCCTTAGTAAAATAGGCAACATTTTTGGCGCAGCGAATAAAGTAAAACAAAGTGCACAGACTTTATTTCAAAAACCTGCACGACCTGTTCGACAACTTCCAGCTCCAATTTCCAGGAGTATTCCAAGAACATCCAGTTTTCGCCCCTCTCCATTTTCAAGAGGTAGAGCTACACCCTCAGTGATCTCCAGGAACAGGTCAGTAACTAATACACCCCCTGTAGAAAAGAAGGGTTTTTTACAAAAGCATAAAACGACCTTACTGGTCTTAGGAGGATTGGCAGTAGTAGGTACTGGAATTGCGATTGCTGTGAATTCAAATAAGAAGAAAACAGCAAAACCGATTTCAGGGACACCGAAAAAACGGATGGGACAGGGCAAACGAAACCTAACACAAAGGGATGCATTGGGCAGGTTTACCAAAGGAAGCAGTCCTCGTCGTAAAAAGAAAACAGCCACCAAAAGGAAAACCCCGGAAAAACTAATTCCGAAGGCATTGTTATAGAAATCAAAAAAGAGATTTCCGCATCGCGGAAACTATAAAAACAAGTTTTATTATGAAATCAAAAGCAAATACAAAAGATAGCCTTTTGGAAGTAGGCAAACACCTTACTACGGGAGTATTAGGAATGGTGGCCGGATCCGCTGTGGGAAGGTACTCCCTGGCACTGGGTGCACTCACCATATTCGGGGGAGCCTACTACGGTAAAGACTGGATCACTTCTGCAGGAGTAGGAATGGCATTCTCCAACGGTTTTGGCAAAAAAGCAGAGACCACCAATGGTATTGACGGGATTAAAGATAACCTCGATAAAGCTAAAGACCGGGCTGTAACTTCTTTAAAAGCCATAGGCAAAAAGTTATACTTGGATAAATTATCCCCTGCTATGGCGCAAAAGCTGTCCCTTGGAAACCTTGAAGACCGCCCTTTGGTCTTTATGGGATCTGAAGTAGCAGATCAGGGTGATTTTGATACCAGTGAAGTGGATGAAATTATCCAAAAAATAGAAGCTGGAGAACCCATTCCGACAGCAGATATACATCAGGATTTTGTAGAAGGCCTTGATGATGAAATGGGAGAAGCGGATTTTGGAAGTATTGATATCGAACAATTAAATGGCGCAGAAGATATCACAGAACTCAATGCCGTAGCATAGTTCTTTAGTACAAAGTAGTTAGTACAAAGTAAAGAGTACTAAAACTTTACCTAACACTTTGTACTTAAGACTCATTACTTAATACTTAAATACAGAAAACATGAATACCATGAAAAAAAGTTCAAGATCGCAGTTTTTAGAAATTGTGAATGCCCATATCTCGCTTCGGGATCAGGCCAAAAAGTTTGATCCTGCAATGGTTAAAGTAGCCACAGGGATTAAAGAAGGAAGGTTACAATTGGCAGATACGGCCTACTATTCGATCAAGTTTGCAGGGAACAAGGCCAATATCGATATGTTTGAAACACAGGATGCTAAAGAGATTGGGATTACCAATGTTACCCAGGCCAAGCTTCAGAAGGACCGGTTATTTTTATGTAACCGTATCATCTTACTGGCCTCAGAAATTGAAGGGGATCTTCCCGGCAGTGATTCAGAACTTAAAAAGGTGATCAAACAAACCAATTTTGATAGCATCAAAAAAGTAGGCGGATTGCAAAATGGGGTCTTTTCCCTGATTGCCAATAAAAAGATCATCATTGATGAGCGTCCGATGCAGGATTTTGCTACCGATGGCAATACCACCATCAACATCGGGACCTACTTTTTAGAAAGTCCTCGCTTTATTCGTGATGATGAAGAATTTGAATTTAATATTGAATTGGGTGATGATGCCCCTGAAAAGGCCCTTATTAAAGTCGTACTGGCAGGAACCGCAACCGTCCCTGCATAAGTCGGTCGATAATCGACATTTAAAATAATAATGAAATATCACTTTAGATGAATAACGAAGAAAAACCAAAAACCAAAGAGACGAGGGTCACCTTTTCTTTTAAAGTAGATAAGGCAAATGGATTGTTTACCATTGATACCCTGGAACTCCCAAAACATACTAAACTGGTCAAAGGGTTACAATTGATTTCAGAATACCCGGATCGATTGTACTATCGGGGAAGCCAACGGATTGAAATTGGTGGAGAAGAACTATTTCCAGATGGGTTTGACAGCAAAATACTAATGTCCTCACTTAGTGTTGCTCCAAGGGAGCGTTTCTTTGAATTAGGAGATGTATTACCCGGTGATCTTTCCATAAAGGTTCGCTACCAGGATAAAGATCATAGTAATGCCGCTTTTGGACAAGGCTATAAAGTGAGCCTGATCATACTCATTGAAGAATCCGTATGACGGAAGCAAAAAAGTCCATAATGGACAATTAAAATAGATAGTTATGAAGTGTTTAATTCATTCAGGCAATAAACAGGATGTAGTAATACGGAGGAAGTTTGTTCCATTAAAATTTAGTATTCACACGGAAAATCAATTTTTAAACGCAGAGGCCAAACTTCCTTTTACTACCAATTCCGTTATCGGGATATTGACGACATGCAACGTTCAGAAAAAATGTAGTGATATTCCTGGACCATCCCGTTTGTATTATGGAGTATCGCCTGCCAAAATGGAAGACACCTCTTTTTTGGAGCTCAATCCGGGAACAACATATACAACAAACTATCCCCGGAATGTTACCATAGAAGAACAAGCAGGCGGATGGTGGTATTATGCCCATCCGGTGACAGATACCTTTCCCTTTATTGCTTCAGGGGATATTCCGGCAGAGCCCAGAACTCCAATCATTATTGATGTCTTGCAACTAGGGCAATGCACTCCAGAAAAATATTACCTGTGGAGTTACCCATTTTATGGATATGCTTTTATCTCGTTCAACCTACCCATACCCTAACTAAAACCAAAAAAGATGATCCTGGGAACACTATCTCTATTTCAGAAAAGAGGAATTTTTTATAAAGAACATCAACTTACTTCTGAAGATAAATTTTCGGCAATGATTGATTCGGCATTAACACCAGATGAGGAATTAACGCTTTCAGACATTCCTGAAAAGTATCAAATTACCCCTGTAGCTGAATCTGGAACAACAGATTATATCCATGCCACTTTTGAAGATGACGGAAAAGCCAAATATCCATATGAAGTTACAGTATGGCTATTAGTAGAAGAGGTCCCTGAAAAGATTTTAAAATGAATTATTAATAAGGCATTTTCGCATGAGTGAGAGGCCAAAACACACAATGTGTGATGCATGAGGAATTTGCACTGCAGTATGCAGATCGAAGAGCTAAAGAAAAAGGGTTTGAAAATTATAGGATCGTGTATAGGGAATTTATTATCCCTGCTATGGGTATGCTAAAATTTCAGGCGTATAACGAAATCTGGTTAGTCACTTATATTGATTGGGGCCTTGTTGTAAAATCTGACTACGGACGATATGATAATTGGTATACCAAGGAAATCAGGGAAAACATGCATGAGCATGCAGATCGTATTGAGATTACCAACACCAGGAAGTACCAACGTAAAATTCGCTTTTTACAAGTGATCTTAAAAACTAATGATGATGGAAGCAAGACATAGAAAACCCGGATCCGTTCGGTTAAATGAGTTGCAATATGCAGAGATGGAAAAACTAGGCTTTGAAAGCGAGAGTGCCTATGTAAAATACAAAATGGAACAAGGTCAGTCGAAGCTCGAGGTATTAAAAACACCACTATTAGAAAATAACTCTGTTAGAAAATTACCTGTTGTAAACGAAAGAAAATCCCATAATGCTGTGGTAGAAGATCAACTCACCATACAGCGGTTATCGATGGAAAACCAAAAGCTCCAGGAGAAATTGGAAGAGATTAACAAGAATAACCAGGATACCTTAAACGGGGTACATCATAAAGTACATTCCCTGCTCCAGGAGGAATTGCAAAAAAGGGATTTTGAAGAGCTTAAAAAAGCCTACGCAATGCGTAGCGATAAAATAAAAGAGTTAGAAAAAAGCCTCTCAGAGTCCAAAAAAGAAACGGAAGCCAAGCAGGAAGAAATCGAAGCTTTGGTCAAGAAATTAGGATTTGTAGAATTAGGCAAGGCCCTGCTTCCCGGAGCGATCTCCGGACTGGCCAAACAGTACCCCAAACAAATGCAGGGGATCGCAGGTACTCTGGGAAGTCTGGGTCTCAATGAGACAGATAGAAATATAAATGATAGTGAGGAAAATGACTATTCACTTCAGGTATTAGAGCATCTTAGTGAGCTGTTTACAGAAGAACAGTTCGAACAAGTAGTACAATTGATGATCCAACTAGGAGAACAGATCAAAGAAGATGACAATCTGATTCAAAAGATAGGCTACTATCTCAATCAATTACAGCAAAAGAAAGAACAAAGAGATGAAGAATCTAAGTAGCTAAGACTTCTTAGATTCCTAGATACTATATAAAGCTCAGAAACCATAAAAAATTATGCAAGCACAAGTTACCATAGGATTAGAAGTAAAAGATAAAACAGAAGCGCATCAGGTCAAAAAGGCTTTTGAGACGATGAACAAACATTTTGGTGCCAAAGGGATCATTCACATGGAAAAGCTATTCCTGAATGATGCCTTTATCAGGAACCTGGTTAAAATGAAAATAAACAAAAAGTAATATGGCATTACCAGCGGCAGCTCTAGCAGTAGAAGCTATAAAAAACAGACCGAAAATATCCGTAAGCAAAGATGTAACTACAGTCTTACTGGCTAGTGGATTGGGTATTGGGATGTTCTTCGCTGTCCGGGCTTTGGTAAGAAAGTTTAAACGGAACAACCGGGAGAGGCATGCTTTACAACCTGGCAATCCTGCAAACTTTGCAATCCGATTAAAAATGGCATTTGAGAATGACAATGCTTTTGGTTGGGGAACCGATGAAGAGATGGTGTTTAATACCATAGAACAAATCCCGAATGCGTCTATGATGCGAAAGGTAGAACGTGCCTATAAAGATTTATACGGAAATAATCTATCTGCGGACCTAGCAAACGAGCTTTCTACAGAAGAATTTGCCATTGCCCAGGAAATTATCAATTTAAAAAAGTAAAAAATGATGGAATCTAAAACAGCGAGACAACGACGGCTAAAAAATAAAACAACCCAAAAACCACTTTCCAGAAAAAAGGTACTGATGTATGGTTTAGGCGGAGGATTGGTATTAGGGTTGGGATATCTGGCCTATACATATTTCAGCAACCGGGCAGGCAATCAAAGAAATATACAAAAGCCAATACCTCCGATCACACCCGGAACGATAGTGTCCAAACCTTTGCTGCCAAGAGTTGCCAGCGACCAGTTTCCATTAAAAAGGGGAACTCGGGGATCACTGGTTCAGATGGTGCAAGAAGCGCTCCTTGCCAAAGGAGGACAACCTGCCTTGATCATAAAAGAAACAAGTTTTAGAAACGGAAAAGTGGATGGAGTATTTGGTAAAGGAACAGAACGGGCATTACGTGCAGCAGGATTTCCTTCAGTCATAACAGAAACTAACTTTACCACTCTAGTTGGGAGAACTGCCAATTCTAATGGATTTCATCCTGCTGGTATTGCTAATGAGATCATAGCTTCCGCCAACAAACAAAATCTATTTGGTGTTCTAAATGGATTGAAGAAAATAAGTTCTGTTAGTCAGTACAAAAAGGTTAGTACGTTTTTCCAGAATGTAAGGATTTTGGGGACACGGGTAACTTCACTGGTCAATGCTTTATTAAGTGTGGCTTTTAAAAACAAAGAACTGGAGAAAGTGAAGATCAGGGCAGAATTTAGAAGAATGGGATTAAAACAAAATGCTCGAGGCGTATGGTTTATTCCGGGGATAGGAACTATTGGATCGTTTGATAATATAGGTAATCAAATCACCCAGGAGTGGAACCTTGCTGTTGTAGAACGACCTACACTACTTCAGGCGATGGATGGATCCTTTATTGTTCCGGAATTAGCTCCTGATACCGTAGTTGGGTACATCACAGGAATGGAGAATGAAAGGACACGGATCCTAACACAGTCGGGAGAAACCGTATTTGCTCCTACTGCCAATCTATCCTCTCTTTGAGTGAAAAGTGAAAAATGTAAAGTGAATAGTGAAAAAATAAGACTACAATGAAAAAAATAATCAATTGGTTTAAACAGATATTCAATAGTGATCTTCCAATATGGGGATACCTTAAAGTATGGAGAGAATTATCCTCTTTAGCCGTTGGATTAATTCTATGGATGCATAGTGCAGCTTTTTTACATTGGATTGACCCCACAGCAGGAACCTATGATGCAGGTATATTTCAGGTGTATCTTTTTGCGATTATCGGCATTTTTATCCTTCACGGCATTGTACGGATATTAATGAAACTGATCTGGCCTACTTCAGAAGAGTACCTGGATCATCAGTTTAGAAACGATTTTAAAACCATAACACCATGGCAAAAACTAAAATTATCTACGTTTATATTCTTTGCATTCTTATTTGCAGTAGCGTTTTTAGCCAGGACACTTTAGAAACGTCCTGGTTTTCTATAAAAGGATTTTTGTCAGTTGGTATTATCAAAATATAGGAGCCTAAATAGTATGCTATCAAAAAGTTTACAAATACTAAGAAGTAAAGGATATGAAGTCTATAAAGAGCCGTATAAACTCAATATTGTTGGGTATCGGAGTCGCTTTGTTCGAAGTAACAGGTTTGATGATGAAATCCATGTATTCTATACCAATGATCAAGGGAGATGGGTGTATCACATCTTTAAAGCGACCACAGACCCCGGACAGTACTGGTTGGAAAATCCAATGCACCCACAAGGGACCGCATTTCTAAAGAAAGGTCAATACATAAATTCTCATAGTATAGGATTACATCGAGGGGTATACCCGGCACTTGTACAACTAAATGAGGTACATGTGATCCGTGATTATGAAAGAAAAGGATTGTTTAAATGGTTTGAATCGGGAATCCAGGATACTGGGAAATTTGGAATCAATATCCATAGGGCAAGAAAACAAGGAACGACTAAAGTCATTGATGATTTTTCTGCAGGTTGTCTGGTATTTGCCAATGCGGATGATTTTAAAAGGTTTATGAATATCTCAAAGGAACATCAAAAACGATATGGGAATATGTTTACAGTAACCTTAGTAGATTTTAGGGATGAGCGTAGAAGACGATTAAGCAGAATTGCCTGGGGATCAGTACTGGCTGCAGGAGGATTGGTTTTATTAAATAGAATGAACTAAGGGATGAAGGTATCTAAAAACACTCAAAAAGCGGGATTAGCATTGATTGGTAGTATGCTGGGTTTTATAATTGCTAAGAAATACGCTCCCAAAGAAACCTATCCGTTTATCCTGATTGGGGGATTTTTGGGTAATGTGTTTGGAGAGGAGTTGATTAAAGAAATGCCTAAAGAAGCAGTGCCTCCATTACAAAAATCTTTATAAATACCCAATTGAATGTTGTAAATGAATGGATTAGGTTCGCTAGTCTTAGAAATAAAATAATAAGATTATGAAAATTAATACAGAACGTATATATATCGTAATGCAACCTTATCCGGGGCTAGAAGATTTCGAGGAATTATTTGTAGATGCAGAACGGAACCTTACGGATGTAGAAGATTTATTCTCTGGAGGTATTAAGGCAAAGGATATTTATGGATTGTATACCGATAAAAAAAGTGCGCTTAAAGATGCGCTACAACTTTGGAAGAAAATTATAAAAGAGAAAGCTCCTATAGATGATGACAAAAAAGAACGGTTTAGAGAGTTTGTAACCGGACTCGAAAAACTATCTAATACCCATAATATTGCTATTGCTGCAGTTGGTGGAGTTTACATTTTTGATGAACCACAAATGATCACTTATGATGAAGATCACACCTCTGGAGATTTAGTTGCTTATTGGGATGGTCAATAGTGATTTTAAAGTATAAGATTATGAAAAAGAAACAGCATCAAGGGATTTATTTCGAAGGAGAATCTCCTATTAAACTTAAAGCCTACTACAAATACGAATTGGCAGCATTGTATAATGTATGCACCAAAACTTTTTCTTCCTGGATACATACTTACCTTGAAGAATTACAACAGTTTGGTTATAAGAAAAGTACAAAACTACTTCGTCCTGAAGTAGTACGATTTCTCTTTGAACGATTAGGAGAACCCTGAAAAATGATAAGATTAAGCAGGAGTTAGTACAATGTATTTGAATTTTTTGTAGTTAAAGTGTTTCTATCAACATCGGATAGTAGTTCTAATTCCTTTTCAATAAATGGATCGTACCAATCTACTTTTTCTAAAGCCCAATTAATCCAATTTTTCTTTTCATTAGTTAATGTGTTGGTTTTTTCAGCGAATTGCTTGAACTCTTTTATATAATTTCTTAAATATTGAGATTCATGCCATCTATTAGCGGTTTTGAATAATTCTCTAAAATTTAAAAGCTCTGTTTCTTTTAATTTTTTTAACTCTTCTTCTTTTTTACGTTGTTTTTCCTGCTGTTCTTTTTGTTTAGCCCACTCTAATTTTCTTTTTTTATTGAGCATAGCTTTTGTTTCAATAGAAGCAATAATTGTTAATAATTTAGACTCGATAGGGTTTTTTTCCGAATCTCTCCATTGCTTTTCGGGATAACCATCATCCAATCTTAATGATAAAATTCCGGATGGCACTAATTCCGATCTTTCCCAATTATTTTCGTTAACTACAACTCTTTTTGAAACCTCTCGAAACCTAATCTTTAGATATTCATCATTGATAACAACACAAGTTC
>NZ_VLNR01000125.1 GCF_007489275.1 Aquimarina algiphila | reverse complement strand
ATAATGCACCGACTATTGCTAGTGTGACTAGCGAATCAGAGACGGAAGGCACTGACTTAGTACATACGGTTACTTTAAGTAATGGGAGTTCAAGTGTGACTAACTTCCCGTTTAGTATTACTGATGTTACAGCTACAGTGACAGCAGATTATGATACTCCACCGACTTTTAGTAATGGTGTAACACTCAATGTTGCGGGAGATGGCGTTATTGTTCCAGCCGGAGTAACGAGTTTTACAGTAACGAATGGCGGAGAAGAAGATACTATCGATGAGGCTGATGAGACCTATACCCTCAGTGTTGGCGGTACAACAGGTACCGGAACGATAGAAGATAATGATAATGCACCGACTATTGCCAGTGTGACTAGCGAATCAGAGACCGAAGGCACTGACTTAGTGCATACCGTTACCTTAAGTAATGGTAGTTCAAGTGTGACTAACTTCCCATTTAGTATTACTGATGTTACGGCTACAGTGACAGCAGATTATGATACTCCACCTACTTTTAGTAATGGTGTAACACTCAATGTTGCCGGAGATGGAGTTATTATCCCAGCCGGAGTAACGAGCTTTACAGTAACGAATGGCGGAGAAGAAGATACTATCGATGAGGCTGATGAGACCTATACACTGAGTGTTGGCGGTACAACCGGTACCGGAACGATAGAAGATAATGATAATGCACCGACTATTGCCAGTGTGACTAGCGAATCAGAGACCGAAGGCACTGACTTAGTGCATACCGTTACTTTAAGTAATGGCAGTTCAAGTATCACCAACTTCCCTTTTAGTATTACTGATGTTACAGCTACAGTGACTGCTGATTATGATACCCCACCTACTTTTAGTAATGGTGTAACACTCAATGTTGCCGGAGATGGAGTTATTGTTCCAGCCGGAGTAACGAGCTTTACAGTAACGAATGGCGGAGAAGAAGATACTATCGATGAGGCTGATGAGACCTATACATTAAGTGTTGGGGGTACAACAGGTACCGGAACGATAATAGATAATGATGAAACATCTTCATTGTCTCTAATAAAAACAGCGATAACAGATGGGTTTTTAGCAGGGGATGTGATTACATATACATTTACTGTAAGAAATACCGGAAATACTATAATAAGTAATATAGTTATTGATGATGTTTTGACACAAAGTGTAAATCTGCCGGTTGTACCAAGTACATTAGCTCCTAATGAAACAGGAGTGGTAACCGCAACTTATGCAATTACTCAAGCTGATATTAATTTAGGAGAGGTAATTAATAGTGCCACGGTAATTGGACAAAACCCAAGTAATGATGATGTTGTAGATGTATCAGATAGTGGAGATGAAACTATTGATGAAGATGGGGATGGTGATCCGACAAATGATCCAACAATTACCATAATAGAACAATTACCAAACCTTGCATTAACTAAGTTAGGAGTATATGTAGATGCAAATGATGATGAAGTACCTAATGTTGGAGATGAAATCAGATATACATTTACTGTAGAAAATACTGGAAATGTGGATATTAATAATATAATATTAGAAGATCCATTACCAGGAGTGGTGATAGAAGGAGGACCGATTGACTTATCAGTGGGACAAGCACCAGATACAGTTACTTTTACAGGAGTATATATTCTAACAGAAGAGGATATCTTAAATGGGAGTGTGACAAATCAGGCAACTGTAACAGGGCAAGATATAAATGGTAATGATGTCATAGATGCTTCTGATGATCCATTAAATGATACTGATATTGACTTAGATAATGATGGGGATGCAGAAGATGAAACTATTACTCCGATTGGTGATATATTCGATTTGGAAGACGATATTGTAATATATACCGGAATTAGTCCTAATGGGGATAGTGTTAATGACGAATTTAGAATAATTGGCTTAGAGGATTTCCCAAAAAACACATTACAAATATTTAACCGTTGGGGAGTTAAGGTGTTTGAACGCGATGGCTATGAACAACCAGGTGTTAGTTATTTTGTTGGTATTAGTGAAGGAAGAACAACAATAAGAGAAAAAGAAGAACTGCCTGTTGGAACCTATTATTATGTGCTACAGTATGAAAATAATAATGGAATAAGTAAGTCTAAAGCGGGTTACCTTTATATAAATAAATAAATGTATTTGGAATATTATATATTTGTTATTCCCTAAATCGAATTAAATACTTATGAATAAACTATTAACAATATGTATACTGGTGGCTTTTGGTTTCTCCATGACTACCGTTAGTGCTCAACAAGATGCGCAATATACACAGTATATGTACAATACTATTAGTGTTAATCCTGCATACGCAGGTAGCCGAGGTGTACTTAGTATAATGGGATTGCATAGAAGTCAATGGGTAGGTTTAGACGGTGCCCCACGTACACAAACCTTAACTCTCAATACTCCAATTGGAGACAGCGAACGTTTAGGTCTGGGGTTATCTATAGTAAACGATGAAATTGGACCAACTGATGAAACATATTTTGATATTGACTTTTCTTATACAATACCAACATCAGATACTGGTAAACTAAGTTTTGGAATAAAAGCAGGAGGTCATCTTTTAAATGTAGATTTTCAGCGATTAACGCAGTTTAATGGTAATGATGCTTTGTTTGAGAATAATATAGACAATAAATTTAGTCCTAATGTAGGAGCTGGAGTTTACTATCATACAGATCGTTTTTATGTTGGTTTAAGTGCTCCAAACCTTTTAGAAACAGATCACTTTGATGAGAGTACAACAGATAGTAATAGTACTGCAGTAAGTTTCTTAGCCGAGGAAAGAATAAATTATTATTTAATAGCAGGTCATGTTTTTGATATAAATCCAGATGTTAAGTTTAAACCGGCTGTTTTAACTAAATTAGTCTTTGGAGCACCATTACAAGTAGATCTTTCTGCTAATTTTTTATTGTATGATCGTTTAACCTTAGGAGCAGCATATCGATGGAGTGCTGCAGTAACAGGTACAATTGGTTTCCAAATATCTGACTCAATGATGATAGGTTTTGCATACGATAGAGAAACTACACAGTTAGGGCAAACACAGTTTAATGATGGAAGTTATGAAGTTATGTTGCGATTCGAGCTCTTTAAAAAATACAATAGAATGTTAACCCCACGTTTCTTTTAATGACGTTTTAAATGTAAATAGTAAATCATGGTCAAATATTTACTTAAACCAATATTGGTTTTTATATTTCTTTTTTTTGTGAGTAATACTCTTATTTCTCAGGAGAAAAAAATGCAAAAAGCCAAAAGTCAATATGATAGATATCAATATATTGATGCTCAGCAAACATATCTTAAAGTTGTTAAAAAAGGATATAGAAGCGCAGATCTTTTTATGAATCTAGGTGATAGCTATTATTTCAATAGTCAATTTGAAGAAGCATTAAAATGGTATGGAGAGTTAGTCGATTCTTATCCAGACCAGGTAGAACCAGAATATTACTTTAGATATGCACAAACCTTAAAAAGTGTAGAAAGATATACAGACTCAGATAAATATATGCAAAAATTTACTGAGCTTAGTGATAATGATCTTCGTGCTGAGTTGTTTAGAAATGGATCAGATTATCTGGAAAAAATTGAATTTCAATCTGGAAGATATGAGATAGAAAACTCATCTGTTAATTCCTTGTTTTCTGATTTTGGAGTTGCTTTTTTTGGTAAAAAGATAGTATTTAGCTCTTCTAGAGATACTTTAGTTTTTAATAAAAATGTTCATCAATGGAATGATCAGGCTTTTCTGGATTTGTTTGAAGCAGAATACGATTCTGTAAATAATACACTTTCTGAAGCAAAAAAATTCGGAGGAAAATTGAATTCGAAATTTCATGAGTCAACACCAGTTTTTACAAAAGATGGGCGAACTATTTATTTTACAAGAAACAATTTTGAAAAAGGTAGGTTTGGAAGAGATCAAAAAGGAACGAATAAATTAAAAATCTATCGTTCATATAAAAATTCAAACGGAGGATGGACTACCCCACAAAATTTACCATTTAATAGTGATGAGTATTCTGTTGCTCACCCAACTTTAAGTTTGGATGAAAAGACATTATATTTTTCTTCTGACATGCCAGGAGGTAAAGGATTGTCTGATTTGTATAAAGTTGATATTAATGCAGATGGTAGCTTTGGTACTCCAGAAAACTTAGGAGAAAGAATAAATACAGAAGGTAAAGAAACATTTCCTTTTATTAGTGTAAACGATGATTTCTACTTTTCATCAAATGGACATCTTGGTTTAGGTGGTTTGGATATATTTGTTACACGTCTTAACCCAGAAACTAAAGAAGAAAAACTAGTAGTTAATATAGGAAAACCTGTAAATGGTTCAAAAGATGATTTCACCTTTATTGTCAATGATACTTCAAAAAGAGGGTATTTTTCATCTAATCGTCAGGGAGGAAAAGGAGGAGATGATATCTATAGTTTTGTACAGACAGAGGATTTAAAAGATTTTTGTGAGATTACTATAGCAGGGTTAGTTACTGATAAGGATACTAATGAATTGTTACCAGGGACTAAAGTTTCTATTTATGATAATAACAACACACTTATTGAAAGTTTTGTGGTTGGTGATGATGCAGCTTACTCTCAAATTGTAAAATGTACATCTAAATATTTTGTACGAGCCGAGAAAGAAGAATATGTGACTTTAGAGAAACTTGTGAATACTTTGGATAAAACACAGACTTTGGATACCCCACTTGCTTTAGAAAAGAAGATCAAATCGGCTGATATTGGGGATGATTTAGCAAAAGTCTTATCTCTGAAACCTATTTATTTTGATTTTGATGGAGATTATGTACGAGAGGATGCCGCGATCGAACTGGCAAAGGTTATAGAAGTCATGAATCAATATCCAGAGATGAAAATAGAAGTAAGATCCCATACAGACAGTCATGGTGATGATGCATACAATTTGGATTTATCAGAAAGAAGAGCAAAATCAACAGTGAAGTATATGATCAGTAAAGGAATATCATCTGATCGATTAGACGGTAAAGGATATGGTGAAACCAAACCAATTAATGATTGTGGTAATGATACTAATTGTAAAAAAGAAGAATATCAGTTAAATAGGCGAAGTGAATTTATTATTGTAAAATAATTTATAACTTTTATCCTATTGTTTGTAATATAAACGTCTTACTATTGTAAGGCGTTTTTTATATTGTATATCAATTATCAAATTAGGTTTGATATATCATATAGATTATGAATTGCAGGTATGATTTTGTAATTTTGGGGTAATAAAATACAATGAAAGAAGAAGAAAAAGTTATTTTAGTTAACGAAAATGACGAGCAAATTGGGTTGATGCCCAAATTAGAAGCGCATCAAAAAGCAGTATTACACAGAGCTTTTTCAGTGTTTATTATTAATGATAATAATGAATTAATGCTTCAGCAAAGAGCTCTTCATAAATATCACTCACCTGGACTATGGACAAATACATGTTGTAGTCATCAAAGGAACGGTGAAAGTAATATCGAAGCAGGAATACGGCGATTGCAAGAAGAAATGGGATTTACTACAGCGTTAAAAAATTCTGTTTCATTTATATATAAAGCACCTTTCGATAATGGATTAACAGAACATGAATACGATCATGTACTAATCGGAAAATATAAAGATGATCCTATTATTAATCCAGATGAAGTTGCGGATTGGAAGTGGATGCCTATTGAAGCCATAAAACATGATATTTCAGAACATCCTGAAGTATACACAGAATGGTTTAAAATTATTTTCGAAAAATTTTACTCACATATAACCTTATGAGGATTAAAGCATGTAGAAAAGCGCATTTTAATGCAGCACATCGACTGTATAGAAAAGATTGGAGTGATGAAAAAAACCTTGAAGTATTTGGTAAATGCAGTAATCCAAGATACCACGGTCATAATTATGAACTTATTGTAGCATTAATAGGTGACATTGATCCAGAAACAGGGTATTTGATGGATCTTAAGATTCTTAAAGATTATATCAAAACAGAGGTTGAAGAGTATATGGATCATAAAAATCTTAATGAAGAAGTAGAAGAGTTTAAAGATACAAACCCTACCGTAGAAAATATTGCTGTTGTAATATGGAATAGACTACGAAACAAGATTAATTTAGTATATGATTTGGAAGTTACATTATATGAAACTCCTCGTAATTTTGTAATATATGATGGTAAATAATTATGGGGTTAAAAGTAGGGGATAAGGTTCCAGAATTTAGTGCAGTTAGAGATAATGGAGAAGATTTTCAGAGTTCTGACATAATAGGTAAAGAAGCTGTAGTGATTTATTTTTATCCAAAAAACTTCACTCCAGGTTGTACGAAGGAGGCTTGTGATTTTAGGGATAGTTATGCCGATTTTAAATCATTGGGAGCAGAAGTAATTGGAGTTAGCTCTGATGGAATAAAATCACATACAAGGTTTAAGAAAAAATATAATCTTCCTTATACTTTTTTATCAGATTCGAAAGGAAAATTAAAAAGACTTTTTGGAGTTAAATCAGAATTATTAGGTCTGTTACCCGGAAGAGAAACTTATGTTATAGATAAAGAAGGAATAGTACAATTAAAATTTAATAGCATGAATGCTTCCAAGCATTTGGGTAAAGCAATTGCCAAAATTAAAGAAATCATGGCAGTGTAGTCCATAAAAGAGATAATTTAATCACTAAAGGAGTTTTTACAAACTGATATTAAATTGAAAACACTAATTTTGCATAAAACAAATTTGAAATGGCAAACAAAAGAGATCTTAAGAAAGATATAAACTACGTTTTAGGAGATATTATAGAAGAAGTTTATGTGTGGGAACTAAATAACCCTGGAAAAGACAATGCATCAGGAGAGGCTATTATTGATGAAGCAATAACGTCATTTGATGGATTTATGGCAAGAGCAAACGAACGTAAACTTGAAAATCCAGCAAAACATTTTAAATCGCTTCGAGAAGATTTAGAAAAAACAGCTAAGGCTCTGGTAGAAAAAGTAAATTCTTTATAAAATTTTATTAAAAAATATTTGTAAAAACGGTTGTAGAAATTATATTTGCAACCGTTTTTGCCGATATAGCTCAGCTGGCTAGAGCAGCTGATTTGTAATCAGCAGGTCGTGGGTTCGAGTCCCTCTATCGGCTCTATAAAGTTCTAAATGTAAAAGTTTAGAACTTTTTTTATTATAAGCTATCCGCTTTTGAGGACGAGAAGTCTATCCTGAGCGCAGTCGAAGGGAGTCCCTCTATCGGCTCTATAAAGTTCTAAATGTAAAAGTTTAGAACTTTTTTATTAATAAACTATCTGCTTTTGAGGACGAGAAGTCTAACCTAAGCGCAGTCGAAGGGTTAGTTCTATATAAAAAAGTCCTGAATATATGTATTCAGGACTTTTTTTATCCGATTGATCTTTAGATTTCTCTGTTTTAGGAAAACTCAATGTCAAAAAAACAAAGTGAAATTCTAAACATTTTTTAAATACAGCAACCGTTTGATGCGTGATATGAACACCCTGGAGTATAAGTAGCTCCACAACTAGGGTTGTTTAATGCAACATGAGTTGTTGTACAGCATTGTAATGCCGGGTCACAACATCTTCGAAGTATTGGTCTAAGACCTCCATTAATGGCTTTTTGCTGATCCTTTTTCAGTTTTTTTGTTCCTTCTAAATTTAAAATGGTTTTTAACATGATTCTTAGGTTTTAAGTTTCAATGTTAAATTAAGAAAAAAAGTGATCAATGAGATACTGGAATACCTCAATTAACAATTTATAACAAAGACTTATAAAATTTACTTAAAAAAAGGTTTCAGAAATTAAATTGGATTATTATTTTAATGAATCGTTTTGAGCTTCAATCAATGCTTCTTTTGCTTTTCGATCTTTGATATATTTGATCAATTGCTTCCCATAAAGTGATTTCTTTACTTTTGGACTTAGTGATTTTGCAATAGTATCCAAGAATTTTATATTAGCATCATAAACCTCATTAAGCGTTATATAAGGAGCTACTTCTAGTTTTCTGTTGTTTACAGCAAAATTAATGGTATATAGATACTTTTGGCGTACTAACTTTTTGTATGCCTCATCATTTTCCATTAGTTTTTCCTCGTCTTTTTGCTTACTAGCTTCAAAATCCTCTTTAATTAGCCTTAGATTTCGTTCATTAAATCGTTTAAGCATTTTTTTATACTCAAGAAATTTCATCTGATTTTTACCACCAGTTATTTTTATATCATTTTCAAAATCATTGAGAGAAGTAGTAATGGTAATCTCTCCAGGTTCTGCAAAGAAATCAATACGGTCATTATATTGTGCTCCATCATCTTTGTCAAGATATAGATAATGAATTTCTGGTTCTTCTATTTCAGATGTAAACATAAACTCAGAATTTCCTTCTATTACAATAGAATCTATATTTACTAAAATTGTATCCTGGATTCTCTGTAAGTAAATAGTACCTTTTTTTAACCCTTTTATATTACCTGTAATGGTAACGTTTCCTTTTTTAGGAGAACTACAATTCATTAAGAAAATGAATGAAAATAATATGATCGAAAAATACTTCATTTATAATTTTTTGGTTTTTTAATTGGGATCACAAATATGCTACAATTTAGATTGAAATACTAACTTCCAGAAGCGATTTGCATCAATATTGTACATAAAATAGCACCATAAGTACCTACTACATATCCAAAAACGGCTAATAGTACACCAACAGTTGCTAATGAAGGATGAAATGCAGCGGCAACTACTGGAGCGGAAGCGGCTCCTCCCACGTTAGCCTGACTACCAACTGCAAGGAAAAAGTAGGGAGCTTTTATCAATTTGGCTACACCTATAAGTAGTACAGCATGAATAGTCATCCACACTAAACCAATGGCAATAAGTCCTGGGTTTTCGAAAATCATACCTAAATCCATTTTCATACCAATTGTAGCTACCAAAATATAAATACAAATACTACCTAATTTACTAGCTCCTGCACCTTCATATTCCTTGGCTTTGGTAAATGATAATACAATACCAATAGCCGTTGCAATTGTAATCATCCAGAAAAATTTAGAAGTGAATGAAGCTAATGCAGAGGTTCTATCATTAAAGATTTCAAAGTTATTAGATAAGAGATTAGATATTCCGTCAGCTCCCCAGTGTGCTAGTCCTACAGTCACAAATGCTATAGAAAGCATAATCATATAATCCGTTAAGGATGGGTTTCTTGTAATACTATCAGCATAGGTTGATACTTTTTGTTTAAGAGCTTCAATAGCACTATTGTCTGCCTTTAACCAACGATCTATGCGATTACTTTTTCCGATACCAATTAATAGAATAGCCATCCATATATTAGCTACCACAATATCTACTAATACCATACCTCCATACTTGTCGGGATTGTATTCATAAATTTCTAGCATTGCCGCTTGGTTAGCACCACCACCAATCCAACTGCCAGCAAGCGTAGATAAACCTCTCCACACTGCATCAAACCCTGCTCCACCTACAGTTTCTGGCGAGAATATAGAGATGAGTAGTATAGCCAAAGGGCCTCCAATGATAATACCAATTGTTCCTGTAAAGAACATAATTAATGCTTTTGGACCTAAGTTAAAGATACTTTTAAGATCTATACTTAATGTCATTAATACCAATGAAGCAGGGAGCAAATATCTACTGGCGATGTAGTATACATTAGAAGACTTTTCGACTAAATCTCCATTTGCATCTAATTCCTTCCAGTCTGAAGAGATGATACCTAATGAATTAAAAATTGCAGGAAGTAAATAACATAATAGCACTGTAGGAACAAATTTATAGAATATGGTCCAGAATTTTGTTTTAATAGAAGAGGTGTAAAATACCAACCCTAAACAAAGCATTATAATTCCAAAAACAATAGTGTCATCTGTAAAAAAAGGTGAATTCTCCATTATGAGGTATTTAATTTTAAATGATATTGTTTATGAAACAGATTAATTTAGAAATTATAACTTTTAGTCATTAATCCATTTCTTTAATACTATTTTTTGTTGTTCAGAAGCGTTTGGGTTGAGCTCAATTATAATTTTTTCTACGGTAGGTTCGATTACTTTGGATTTAAGAATTATGACCTCCTCATTCCTTTTGATCTTAAACGTTATTTGATCCCCTATTTTCCATTTATTAGAATCACCAAATAAGTCATAGATATTCTTAAGCTTATATTTTTTCTTATTAATACTTAGTAAAACATCGCCTTGAGTAACTCCAAGCCCTTTTAAAAAACTATTAAAAGGGGTGTCTGAAGTAAAAATAACTTCCTTGGTCGCTTCCAATCCTGTTACAAATGGCTGTTGTTCAAAGATGAAATAGGAAGATGGGATATTTCTTATTCCGTATTTTACCCCAGCTTTTTTCAAATAGAATTCATAATCAATAGGAGTGTTTCCCACAACGTGTTGCTGTAAAAATGCACTAATTTCTGGGTAAGATACTTTTTCTATGGTTTTGATCAATTCATCATCATCAAATGGAACATCAATACCATATGTAGTCGATAGATTTTTGATCAAATCTAATATACCATAAGAACCATTACTTTTTTCGCGCATGATAATATCAATACACATAGAGATTAATGCGCCTTTTTCATATACATTCCTATAATTTTTACGATACGGATCTTTAAGAATGTTTTTACTCATTGTAGTAAAAGACATGGTGTTATCAAATGCTTTAGAAGCTTCTATTTTCTCATAGATCCTTTCAAAAAAGTCTTCTTTGGAGATTAGGCCTTGCGAAATTTGAAATAATATAGAGAAGTATTCTGTGGTGCCCTCGTATAGCCATAAATGTTTAGACATTTTAGGTGTATTATAATCAAAATCACGAATTTCCTTAGAATGTATAGTCAAGGGTGTTACAATATGAAAAAACTCATGTGACACGACATCGGTAAGGGATTTATTAAGTCTATCATATGAAAGCGACTCAGGAAGGACAACCACTGTAGATGTATTGTGTTCTAATGCTCCAAAACCTCTCGCATCATTTGATTTTGAAGAAGAAAGATACAGTAAAATACTATATTTTTGGGTCGAATTAATATTGCCAAGAAAATTCTTTTGTGCCCTGATCACACGTTCGATCTGGGGCATTAATCTCTCTGCTTTATGAGTCGAATTATTAGAGTAGACGCTTAGTAATACGTTTATTCCATTTACAGTAAATGTAACTGTATTCTCTGCATTAGAATACATAATTGGATGATCTGCAACTTCTGCATATCGGTCAAAACTAAAGAAATCAATCTTATCTGAAGCTGGGTTAGCTTCAGCATTTTTTATGATGTTTTTTTCAAGTGAAGTAGAAGCCTTTAAAGATTCAGGGTGTTTTATAAATAAGTTGTATTTGTTTTCTTTCATTCCATCAAAATAACCAATGAATGCGTACAGATTTAAAATGAAATTTTTGTCTTTCAAAATATTAGAACCTGTAGGCGAGAAAACATCGTGAGTAGTTTCAGAATCAAAAGTATCATTGACCCAATATGTTATTTTGCTAAGTTTACTTGCATTATTTATTTTCCAACGATTATCACCAAATTTTTGTGTATATATTGGATTACCTAAAGCATCATAGGCTTTGAAATCTTCAACATATTTTCCATAGCTATTATTTTGATAAGTCCCGGGAACGATTTTTGGAAGATAGTAGCTTAAAGTATCTGCATCCAGATTGTTTACTTTGATTTCTACTTTTACTTTATCATCTACTACATTAATAAGATCTATTGAAGCAATAATGGGCAAAGTATTTATTTGGGCTATAGGCTGCTCTGTTGTTTTACAGCCCGAGGACAGGTTAAATATAGCAAATGCAAATACTAGTGTTGTTATTTTTTCAATCGTTCTTTGCACAGTTATAGAATATTTTTTTTAATATAGGTTGCCACTCCATCTTCTTTTCCAGAAAGGGTAATACTATCTGCTATTTGTAATGTTTCTGGTTTTGCATTTGCCACAGCCACACCAGTACCTACTGCTTTAAGCATAGCAATATCATTATAATTATCTCCAAATGCAACTGTATCTGCGATAGGGATATTAAAATGAGAGTTGAGCAAAATTTCAATTGCTGTTAGTTTTGAAATACTTTTATGTGCTATTTCAATGTATGTAGCTTTAGAACGATAGAGATGTAATATATCTCCAAAATTTTGTTCTAAAAACAAATACGCTTCGTCAATGTAAGTTTCTTCACCCATACACATAATTTTATGTGCGCCTATATTATGATCTTTCCATTCCCGAATTACACTTTTTGTAGGTTTTACAGTGGGATTGACTTTTGTATTATTTGCTTCTCGATTAGCCCAAAAATCCATTTCGGGAACATACCAATCATCATTGTGATATAAACTAATATGAAATTTTTGCTCGCTATTAAAATCATTAAGCTTTTCAATAATATCTGGTGTGATAAAAGTTGAATGAATAGGTTTATGATCAACTAAGATTAAACCACCATTATAACATATTATAGGTTCTGTTGTAATATCTAATTCTTGTTGTAGATGAATCATTGCGCTGGGCATACGAGAAGAAATCAGTATTACAGGTATTGTGTCTTTAATTCTTTTAATTTCTGAAATCGTGAATTCTGAAAGTTCTCTTTCAGCGTTTAATAACGTTCCATCAATATCAGAGAATACAATGCGATGTGGCATTAAGCGTTTTGGGATTTGGTTAAATAATTTTCTAATACACTATTGATTTACAAAGTTAGCGATACTGCTGATAACTTCGGGCATAATTTTTCGCCAGGATTCATTATAAGATTTATGATTTTCTAATCTATTTCCTTTAATTTCTTTTAAAATATGATTCATGTTCTCTACAATAGTATACTCTGCCTGGGGAGCAGATTCTTTTAATTTTTCTGCTTGTGATAATTCTACTTGTATATCTTTATCTCCATGAATAATTAATATTGGTATTTCTAATTTTGAAATTTCTTCTGACGGATCATATTGTATCCATGATCTCATAAAAGGTTGTAGATTATATCCAAAAATAGATTCTAGAGCAGGATCATAACCTGTAGCTCTTCCGTTTTCTTTTAATTGCTTAAATGCTACAGATGCACTTTTATCTAATCCAGGTGCTTGTCTTGCTATTTGTTCTATAATTACCTGATCGATAGATAAAGCATTACCAGCAATCGAAATGAAACCATCAACATTAGTTTGAGCAGCTATCATTCCTACTAGTGAACCTTGACCATGACCCAAAAGAATAATTTTCTTATAGTTCTTGTTTTTGGTAAAATAGTTCACCACAGATTTAGCATCTTCAATATAATGATCAAGAGAGATTTCATGCTCCCGGATGCCTAGAGCGTCTATTCTAAAAAGTCTTTTGTCATATCGATAGGTTGCTATTCCTGACTTAGCTAATTCATACGCCAATCGCTTAAATGTATCATTTTTGGACATTCTATCGTTGCCATCTCTATTAATAGCACCAGAATCCATTATAAAAATAACCAAGGGGACGTCCTGATCAGAATAGGGTGTTACCAAAGAACCTTCTAAAAACTTGTTTATTTTAACTATTGCAGAATTAAATTCTTTCTCTTGAGCCATGCAGGTAAAGGTCATCAGGATAAGAAATAGAAAGACTTTGTTTTTCATGGTTCCATAGATTTATTATGAGGTAAATAAGAAATAAGTGTTTATTATAATTGACACTAATAAATGAAACGATAAACTGGGTGGCATATTTTGATTTGGGTAAATTGCTTTTTTATAGTTTTCAATTCTAAGAGTTATTATCTCATTATTTTTTAACGTAACATTAAAAAGTAAATTTTTTTAATGATTTTGTTATCAGTGTTTTAATCGGTTGTTTCAGAGAATACTTGCAAAATACTTGCAAAACTTGAATTCTAACTCTTAAAACAATGAAAAAGCAATTTATCAAAATTCT
>NZ_VLNR01000124.1 GCF_007489275.1 Aquimarina algiphila | reverse complement strand
TCCAAAATTAAAATTTGCAAATGAACTGGAAGTATTAATAATCAAAGATATCATCCTAAAATGTGGCGGAGATCCTAATAAAATTAATGAAATAATAAACTCAACATAAAGGTTTCGAACACTTATGATTGAAAATCCGAGCTATCTGGATTTTGCTGATCTCTTATAAAATATAATATTTGATTACCAACAATTAGAGAAAAAAGAAGAATATTCTTGTAATGTTTTTTTTAAGTCTTCATCATTATCTCTATAATATTCAATTTTCCCATTCTTCTTTAAAGTCCATAAATTTTTGATTAACGAGGCGTAGATTGTATCTTGATTATTTGTAGTAACAAAAGCAAAATCAAAGTCTTCGCTTAATCCATTGTGTTTTATTTGCTCTGTTTTTTGTACATCTTTTACAATACCTTCAATAAAAATATCTGGCATATTCATTTTAACATGTTCCAAATTTTTATTTTCCCAAAACATCTCCTCAGTTATAGAAAAAGGATAGGTATCTAAACCTAAAAACTTATACACTTCAATAACATTATTAGGACTTTCTGTTTGCTTATTCTTATTCAGATTAAAAGAAACACAAGTAATCAAAATTATAGATATGAGAAGAATCCCTGTAATTTTATATTTACGCATAGTTATTTATCTTTTTTAATTTTATTACTTCTTACTCCTTGAACAGGTACTCCTATTCCTCGGTAATTATTCCTCGGATTTTCTCCTAAGTTTCTGTTTATTTGTTTAGATAAAGTAGTCGCTCTCTTTTCTTCACCGTTACTAAAAGCAGGTGTTTCATTTTGTGTCGATTTATCACTTTGTCGATCTCGGTAACTATTACTATAACTACCATCACTAGTAGTTGTTTGTTCTCTTGTCAAAAAATTCCAAGCATGTAATGATTCGTGACCTAATAATGAGGTAGGAGAATTTACTTTCGCCGTTTCGGGAAGAGAATTACTATTCAACTGTTCTTGCAAAACATCAGAAGTACTATCATTAACATCGTCAAACAAAACCCCTTCGTTAGGGTTAAATCTTATAGTTCCTATTTGTCTATTTCTTCCTTTTTGACTTCTACCTTTAGCAAATTTAGAACTTTTCCCTTTGCTGTCAACTATAGAAAGCTCTTTATCGCTTTCGATCAAAGCATCTAATACATTGGTATCATTTTCACCATCACCAGTAGTATCAATATTTGAAGCTTCGTATAAACCATCTAATGCGGTTAGAGCATTTGCTAAAAACTTAGGTAAGCCCTTAGTACTTCTGCCTTCTTTGTAGCTATACTCATACTCTCTTTCTTTACCACCATAATTATAATATATAATTATTTGTTTTCCATCAGGATCAACAAAATATATAGGGTTATTAATTGTAAAAGAATAAGGAGAATAAGCATCATAACGAGCTGCCAATGGATCAATATTCATCCATCTACCTAAATCTGGATTGTAATTACGAGCACCAAAGTCTAAAGTTCCAAGACCTAATTCATCATTCTCTTCTTTACCATTATACCCATATGGATGCTCTGATAACACAGTATTATTATATCCTTTATGTTGTAGTCCAAAAGGGTAATAATTCTTTTCCTCTACGATCTCTGAAGTAGTGATTGTACCATCTTTATCAGCATCTTTATAAGATAATCTAATATTACCAAGATGATCTTTGTACTGATACACATACTTATATCCATCCGCTTCTTTCTCTACATACCCTTCTGGGTGGTTAAAGAACTCAAGTTGCCCATTCTTATAGATGTAATTACCTGTATAATCAGTTACGCAAAAAAACAAGCGGTATACCCTTTTTTCAAGCGGTTGCCTTGCTACAAAGCAAAAAATAAGAACGTTCGATCGGTCATCTATCTGTCAGCCATGCTAAAATAGTAATTTAGTCTTTAATGCCAGCCGCATGCTCCAAGCTATCTTTACATAATTGGTAGTTATAGCCGCTCTTCGCATACTCAGGGTCTATAACGCAATTATATAAAATAGCCGCACACCAACTGCTAACATTGAAGATTTTGACTTCTAACAGGCTATCTTTTAAGTCAATATTATAATATTATACCACTATTATCGTGTCGTAGACGTGATCCCAAGCGTTGTGGGGTCATTCAATCGCCATTAAGGCTAGTATTTTAATAAAAAGCGGAAGACCAGCAGCTTTAGCCACCGCATTCCGCTTTTTCTTAAAATATGTTTCCGTTTCGAGTAAGAACGATTATTGTTGAAGTTGAAGTGCGCAACGGCAGTTGCGGTTGACCTTCAGCTTTAAGATTAATCATAGCCATCTGGCGATTGAAGATAAGCTGCATGCGTGCAGAACAAAGGCGTAGCCGAAGCGGAGAGGAGCAGCCGACACACAAAAGAGAACATAGTGGTTTGTGTGCCAGACGATTTTTATGTTTTCTTCTTTATCAGATATTAACTTCAACATAAATAATTGGCTAGGCAGCGACCAAGCGGCGTAGCCCATGAAGTAGCGGTTTTGTATATGTAAATTCATAGCGTTAGCGTTCATTAATCATACAAAAAAAGAGCTACGGGTGAGAGAGGAACAGAGCAAGGCTATTTGTTTGTAGTGGAGACTGACGACCGAAGGTGAGGAAGTTGTAATGGTATGGAACAAGTGCTTTTTTCTGCACTTGTGGAATAACAAAAAATAGCTTGCGGCGTGACGAAGGAACACCTTATAACAGCTTATGGGCAAAGACTTTTTTGTCTGCGCCCATAATAATGATTCGACTGTAAGGAGTCACTTGGTTATTATACTACTCGTATGATAAAAGCAAGATTTGTGATAACCAATAAATACTATCTTCATGGTTCTTTTCTGATACAGTTAACTCATGTATCGCTGCGGCTAATGAACTTTGTAAATAACTTAATTCTTCTTTGTCAGTAATGATAAGTTCTATTTTCATAAGGATGGATTTTGTAGTTTAACTTAAAGGATGGAACTGATTAATAGCTTCATGCAGGCTTTCTAGATTATCCTGTTTGTAGGATTCTGTAGAGCTAATATGTCTATGCCCTGCCATTTGTTGTACTTTTCTAATATTATACTGTCCCAACCAGTTTACAATCACACTTGCCCTGATATGAGTATTGTTAGTGACCTTTTGATTGTAGGTTTTTAGCTTTTTTAGGATCGGATGTAAAATGGTATTGAACTGTGGTGTATTTAAAGGGAACAGCTTTTCATCATTTGTACCGATATGATCTTGCAGGATAGGTCGTACTTCTTCTATGTATTCTTTTAGTTCTATAATTTGCCAGGGTTTTAAGGCTAGTTTTCTCCATGCATTTTTCCTTGTACTTGGGATATAGATAGTTCCTTTGCGTAGGTCTACGTGCTGTACTTCTAACGATTTAAAGTTATTGCTTAATAATCCTTGATAGACGAGTAATCCCACTACCATTTTATTACGTTTTGCAGTGGCTTTGTAATAAAAATTATCCTTCCATATCTTATCGGTTTCATAACTGTAAAACAGGTCTTCGAGTTCATCACTGGTCAGCAAGTTATGGAACACTTTTTTACGTTCTCCTCGTATTTTAAGATCATCTGCAATGTTATCTGTTTGATACCCTTGTTCTATCAGGTAGTTACAATAATGTTTGATTGCCCAGATATGCCTATTGATGGTTTGGGGTTGATTCGTAGTTTTTAGATGATTGATATAGTTGAGTAATTGCTTATAAGTTAGGTTTTCTGGTTTGGTACGTTTGGATTTGCACCATTGTTTAAGTTTATCAATATTGTAAACGTTGGTTTTGATGGTTCGCTCACTATGTTGTAATTCCTCTAAATAGGTATAATAATCTTTCATAATAATTCGAGTAAGTGTGTGTATATCTGTGTGGATTTTAAAGAGCTATGCCCTAAAAACTGTTGTATATCTTCTATACGCATGCCTTGTTGTAACAGATGGGTTGCAATACTATGCCTAAGACAATGTGGAGTAATATGTTTTTCTCTTAAAGTTTGATCATCTACAAGGGTTAATAGATGATGTAATCTTTTTGCCAGACAATTACCTCTTAATCTATTCCCGTATTTGTTGATAAGCAAAGCTTCTGTACCATGACTACCGTTATACATGGGTCGTGCTTCATAGATATAGTCTTCTAAGATTCGTAAGTTATGTTTGTTGATGGGTATGTAACGCTCTTTATAGTTTTTACCTTGTCTAACAAAAACACGTCCTGCATCAAAAAGGATATCACCAATATCAAGGCTGACCGCTTCTTTTCTTCGTAACCCACAACTGTATAATAGTACAAGGATAGCTTTGTCCCGTAATCGTGTTCGTTCATGTTTACTACTGTAACTGGTCACTTCAAAGAGTTGTTTGACTTCTGACTGGGTAAGGATATCTTTGATAGCACTTTCTTTCTTTTCTAACCGGAGGTGTATTTTAAAGGTTCTGGCTCCATGCTTTTTTAGGTATTCCCTAAATTTTCTAAGGGCATTTTGATGTTTGTTAAGATAGGCTTTGCTTAGTCCTCCACTTGTACGTTGATTACTGCGTTCTCCTAAGTATTTATAATAGGCTTTTACAGTATCGATAGTAATTTGTTCTAAGCGTTGGATATCATGACTTTCTAACCAATGGAAGAACTCTCGTATAAAGATTGGGGTATAATATACTGTCCTTTCGTTATAACCTAAGATGTCTAACCAGTCCTTAAAATCAGACAATAGTATCTTGTAGCTATCGTTTTGTAGCTTTAATTTTTTCATACGGTATGTGTTTTTTAGGATTTTGCGGAACGAGAGGTAAAAGGTAGTTTAACTTGCTCTCTTTGTTTTAGTTGCTTGTTCCGTTTTAGTAGTGGAACACTCTGGAACAGTGGAACGATCTATATTAGTAATACATTCTTGTAATGCTTTGGATATCTGTTGTTCTAGTTCTTTATATTCATTAGGGTTAGTGATTTCGTACCTTATAATCGTTTCCCCTTTTTTCTTACGTTGTTTTTTGATGTAGTAATTATCTTGCAACTGCTGGTGATACCTCCATTGTGTAGTCTTTTTTACTTTTAACCTTCTGCGGATTTCTAAAGCTGTAAAAGTGGTTTGTGTATTCTGATGTAGGTATTTTTTAAGTTCTTCCAGATAATTACGGCATACTCCTGTGATTTCATCACTTTTACGTAGCAATGTTTCTTTGATCAGTTCATTAGCTTGCTGTATATCTTCGATGGTGGTTTCTATATATTCTTCACCTGTTTGCTCATCATATTTTTTTGGTCGCTGATACTGGCAGTAAAAAGTAACAGCTTCAATAAACTGTAAATAGTGGCTATTGGTTCTTCTAGGTTTAAATACAGATTCGGGAAGCTCTAAGTATTCTGCATACGGATTAATCACTTTGATAGGTTGTAAGATTCGTTGTACATCCCGTAAAAACCTAGCTGCGATAAATTCATCATCATTATTTACTTTGCCTGCCGATAATAACCTTTGATAATGCATGATCTTTTTATCTTGCTGGCTAGATTCATCGATATAGAGCAGGAAGCTTCTGTTGCTGTTATCTTCGTATATGCTTTCTTGTGTGGTACAGCCTGCAACAGATACAGGACCTTCTACGGTTAGATGTATGGTTTTAGTTGTTCCTTTTTTATCTTTATGAACTACGGTTTTTGTAATCCTCTTTTTAGATTGTAACTCCCGTAAAGGGTAGAGTACACTTTCTGCACCGTCTAAATCTTCGATTAAGATTAACTTATGTTGTAATTCTGTACGATTAAAATAGTAAAATGCATTAGCAGAGAGTACGGTAATTTCTACTTTGTCTTCATCGGGGATGAGTTCTGCAACTTTACTTTGTAAATGTGTTTTACCAACTCCTGAACTACCAAGGCTTATACAATGTAATGGATTACTAGTTTTACGACTGGTAAAGATCAGGTACATTAATAATCGGTTGGTTTCTTCTCCAATCACACCAGATTTACCAATGAGTTCATTGGTGTTTTTTAGTAAGTCTTTTGATTTTAGGAAGGTTTCTGCTGCTTGTTGCTCTTTTGTAGATAATACTTTTAATTGTATCTGGTTTGCTTCATTCTCTTTGGCTAGTTGATCGATTCTGTATTGTTCTAGTGCTGCGGTAAGCTCTTGGAGGCATTGTCTCACTATGGATGTGCCGATTTCTATACGTTCTGCTACTTTTCTGACTAATCGTTCTATCGTATTGTCATTATACAAGTCAATACTATGCCGCAGTACATTGTGATTATTTGGTTTTTGTATGCTTAATGTGACACGCATACGTTCTAGATTAGTAAACTTGATCCCGCCTAGAATATGGATTTCTAACTCTTTTGTGATGTAACTGTAGTTATGCGGGTTGGTCGTATCTAACATTGTTGAAAAGTTTATTGTAGAACATATATTGTTCAAAAGTATAAAATATGTTCTAACTAATCAAACAATATTTCATTTACATAGATAATTTATGTTTTATATATTTGCTTAATACTTGATTTTATTGATCTAATTAGAACTTATGTTGTTTGGAGAACGTTTATTAAGCACCCGTAAAAAGAAAAAGATTTCACAAGATGAACTTGCCAAGAAGATTGGTGCTCATGCTCCAATAATTGGACGCTATGAGCGTGATGAAGTAAAACCATCTGTAGAGATTGCTACTAAGATTGCAGAAGCTTTAGAAGTATCATTAGATTACTTAACTGGTCTCTCTGATGTAGAACTCGATAAAAATACCGTTGATATCATTACAAGTCTACAAAAACTTAAAAATGAAGATCATCAACATATCATAACTACTATCAATGCGCTGATACGGGATGCAAAAGCTCGTAACACTTATGCATAAAAAAACAGCCACCTATTTCTAGATGACTGTTTCTTATCATTTATTTCTTACTCTTATGGAAGTCCGAGTTAAAAACTCGAACTAGTATAGATATATTAATAATTATAATGCTCTTACTTGGTAACCATTGAAAATTCTTTGAAGGTTTGTATAGTTGTCTTCAAGTTGCTTTACATCCTCATTTTTTATTTTCATAACTTGAAGCTGTCTAATTAGTGAATTTACTTTCTTTAGAAAATCTGTAACAAATTCATTAATAGCAACTTTGAATACTTCTAAAACAATATCGTCTTGTTCAATACAAACTAATTCAAAAACCCCTTCTTCAACATATTTAGCTCTAAGTGTATAAGGACCATCCATAAAGGACAAATCTTCACAAATAGATTCATTATTGAGTAATTTAAGAATGTTTGAACACCACCATCCTGTTGTTACCACAACAAAATCATTCCAACTCTTATCAGGGAAAACAAAGTCATTCTCTTTAAAATAGACTATTCCGAATATTGAGTTGTTGTTTGTGGATATTGTATCTACCTCTATAAGTAATTCCATTTAACATTAGTGTTTTAAAGGATAGGCGGTTTCTATAGTTCTAGTTACTTTATTAAGCCAAATTTCAATAATAGTACCATCACTAGAAGTTCCTCTTAACTTAACTCTGTTCCCTTGTGTTTTGATTTTTTTAGCATTCGAATATGCAGTCTTAATCATTCTTTCAATTTGCTTTGGTGATGAGTTCTGTCCAAATAAAGTTTTTATACTTGAAGCTCTAGAACCTCCTATGGTATGGCCACTTATTATATGATCCATATCTATATTTATTTTTTTCAAGGATGGTAGACTTATACTTTTAGGTCTAAGATTAGCAAGGTTTTTTGCTCCACCTGGTCCAAAAGGTAAATTTGCAGTAGCTTCAATAATTCCTATACCACTAATACGACCACTTGCATCAACTGGATAAGTTATTCCATCAATATTAGTTGATCTACCATCTAAGATATTTTCTTGAAACTCTGCCCTGAACTTAGAAAAACCACTTAAATCTCCTATAGCAGGTAAAACTTTTTGTCCTTTACTTCCACCGTAGCTTGCAGTTTCAGAAGAAGATTCTTCTTCACTACTTCCTCCACCAACTTGAGCTTCGTCTAAAATCTCAATATGGTTTGTTTCACTATCCCTTACATCATCATAAAGATCCCCTGCACCTTCAGGACAAGCTATTTGATTACCATTGGCATCAACACAATACCCTCCATCTGGATCAAAAGAAACAATAGGATTATTACCCATTGCCAAATATGGAGACATAAATTGTTCGTATGGATCAGTAGTTACAAATCTTCCAATAGTAGCATCATAATGTCTGAGTTCAAACTCATACATATTGTAACCAAGGTTTTCGTTTAATTCCTGACTTTGGTATTTATAATTTTGTGCAGTAGAGTTACCAAGTGAAGATACAATATTGTTATATCCTTTATGAGTAAGACCAAATGGATAGTAATTATTCTCTTCTATAATCTCAAGATTTCCACTATCATTTTTAGTATAACTTAAACGAGTATTGCCAAGGTGATCCTTGAACTGGTACACATATCGGTATCCAGTACCTTCTGGTGTTGCATATCCTTCAGGCGTAGACATATACTGTAATTGGTCATTCTTATAGATATAATTCCCTGTATAATCAGTTACGCAAAAAAACAAGCGGTATACCCTTTTTTCAAGCGGTTGCCTTGCTACAAAGCAAAAAATAAGAACGTTCGATCGGTCATCTATCTGTCAGCCATGCTAAAATAGTAATTTAGTCTTTAATGCCAGCCGCATGCTCCAAGCTATCTTTACATAATTGGTAGTTNCATTTTTAGTATAACTTAAACGAGTATTGCCAAGGTGATCCTTGAACTGGTACACATATCGGTATCCAGTACCTTCTGGTGTTGCATATCCTTCAGGCGTAGACATATACTGTAATTGGTCATTCTTATAGATATAATTCCCAGCATATTCCGTTTCTATTAAAGAACTTCCACTTGGAGCTATTTTCTTTAATTTTGCTCCAGTAGCGTCGTAAATATAAGTAATATTTCCTGTTCCTACGCTATTACTTATAAAAACTGTTTTGGGTAGGTTCAAATGGTTATACGTAATCCCGGTAATGCCTTTGTTTTGATCAGTGATCATATTGCCATTATCATCATAAGTAAAATCATCATTGGTATTGGTACCATCTTTAAATCCAAAGGTGGTATTTCCTGTATCTGCAACTTTTAAGAGTCTGTTTCCTGCATCATAGGTATATCCCAGATTATCCATTACTCCAAAAGAAGTAGCCGCTTCATTAAGATGTCCTGTTCGGTTTAGGGATAGGATATTTCCCATTTTATCATAAGATATATTACTCAGGTTATAGTTTCCATCGTTACTAATTCCTGTGATGATTCGGTTAAGAACATCATACGTATAATTATAACTTCTATTTATATTGTCATTAGCGGTTTGCCAAGAAGTTCCAGCGATATTGCCATTATACAGTGGATTTGTACCTTCATTATAATCGATCTTAAAGCCAAACAAATCTCCATTAGCCGTTGTGCCTTCGTTTATGGTTTTTAGCCATCCTCTTATGTTGTAGGTGTAGTCAACATTCTGTAACCCTTCGACTACGCTCAGGGTTCCATTGCTGCCACTGAGCGGAGTCGAAGTGCCTCCCACATCTTTTTGTTTCAGTTGTCCAAGGGCATCATAGGTATTATTTACAATCTGCTCGGTATCCTGTGCATTGATCTGTTGGGTTTGCGTAAGAAGTCTCCCCATATGATCATACTCAAATTTGTCAATGGTTACAATCGTAGCATTACTACCTTTGGTATGTCGGGTAGTGGTTTCTTCTATTTTACCGACAAAATCCAGTTTGCTCTCTATGATATCCGTCGTGTTTAGATAGTCATTTTTACTCCCTACATATATAGGTCTTGCTTTATTGTCATAATAGGTTACTGTGGTAATCCAATCATTGGTGTCTAATATCCTCACTTTGCTTCCAGTAGGTAAAGATTTGATATTGGTATCAATCGTTTTTCCATATACAGTTCCGGGATTTGTTAATCCATCGATATCAAAAGTATAATCATCATAATAATTAATAGTAAGTACTTTATATATACTTACAGGATATGCATCTTTGGTATAATATACTGGTGTCCCTGCAATGGTGATTGGGCTTGTTGTTTTGGTTTCGTAAGTTTCATAAGTAGATGAACTCACTCGACTACGTAGTAAAGCTACTGTACTTCCATTTTCTATTAATCCGGTATAGACTACTCTCCCAAAAGCATCATATTTAGTGAATAGCCATCTGTTTTTTGCTCTTAGATTTGCATCCTGGGTAAGTACAGGTTGATCTAATGTGTTATAGATAATATATTCCTTTCCTTTTCCCGGGATTTTCTTTTCTATTAATCTATTTCTGTGATCGTATGTGTATTGGTAACATAATTCGGAAAGCTCTGTGGTACTTACTTCATCTGCGGTGATCACTTTTGGTGGAATCACATAAGTAAGATTCCCGAAACGATCATAGACATAATAGGTATCATGTGCTTCTGAGGGTGCTGAAGGTGTCGATGCATAGGTTCTCTTCAGGATTACTCTACCTTGTTTGTCTTTATATTCTTTGGTCGTATGTAAGTCTCCATCTGCGGGTGTCCAGTTCTCGTCTTTGGTGATGGTTACCACTAATTGATTGGGAGCATAATGATTGTTTTGTACCAGTTCTGGCTTTTCGGTATCACCTCCTGTAAAGCTTACAGTAAAATTCACTACTTCATTACTTGCATTGATACCCCAATCAAATTTGATGGTATGATCGGTATCACTGTTGGGATCAGCTTTCCATGCTTTTCCGGGTGCACCTTGTTCTGTAACCCTGTTTAAAGGGGAGGCCTCAAACACACTTTCACTATAAGCATTAACATCTCCCAGATTGGTCGTAATCCCAGGAAAGTCGTCTGAATACGTATTTTTATAATACGCATTGATATCAATATTGACATCTACGGTTTTATAACTTCCAACAGTATTGTTCGCCTCAAAAGGAAGATATTGTTTGTCTTGTCTACCATAAGCATCATATTGCATATGGGTCACAATATCTTTACCTGTTGGAGAGGCTTTGATGGCTCTTTGCTGTATGGGTCTTCCCAGACCATCATAGTAGGTGACACTCTCGATGGTGTTATCTACATCATTAGCATTGGCACAACTCACATTCTCCATATCAGCAATCTTTACTGCAGTTTGAGGAACAGTGGTATGGACATAATTCTTATCAGACAACACTACCTGGGCCTGTACCTGCAATCCCATAAGTAGCATCACTATGCTATATATAATTTTATT
>NZ_VLNR01000123.1 GCF_007489275.1 Aquimarina algiphila | reverse complement strand
ATCCTTTAAATACCCCCAATGTAAGTGCCTCAAAAGCACATATAGAGCGAGGAACAACTACAACATTTACAGCTTCTAATATAGGTGGGGGTTCAGGATCTCGAAGGTATGAATGGTATGTGAATAATGTAAAGCAAAGTGCTACAGGGACATCATACTCTTATCATTTTCCTACTTCAGGAACCTATACTATTAAATTTAAAGTAGTGGACTTAACCATACAGAATGCAAATACTAAATGGGGAGCTAATAGCCCCGTCTTAAAAGTATATCCTAAAATGGTTGTCAGTACAAGCCAGTCTGCTACCTCGGTCTCAGGTTCTAGTGCAAGCGTATCGTTTAATGTAACAAGCATTTCTGGGGGATCAGGATCACGTCAAACCACATGGAGAGCCTTTAAAGCTGTTAGTCCATCACAAACTGCTGGCTCAGGTACTGGGACACAGTTCAGTTTTTCCAATTTTGCAACAGGGACTCATGAGTATAATATTACGGCTAAGGTAAAAGATAATCTAACAGGTAAAGAGGTCACAAGGCTTATGGTAGTCATATCCAGTATTTCTGATGAAGATTGCCCAAATTGTGGACCACAACATTAATCTCATAAAGAATAAAACAAGATGAAAAAACAAATTATATATAGCATAGTGATGCTACTTATGGGATTACAGATACAGGCCCAGGTAGTGTTATCCGATAAGAATTATGTGCATACCACTGTTCCTCAAACTGCAGTAACCATTACTGATATGGAAAATGTGAGTTGTGCCAATGCCAATGATATAGATAATACTATAGAGAGTGTCACCTATTATGATGGCCTGGGAAGACCTATACAGCAAAGAGCCATTAAAGCCTCTCCAACAGGTAAGGATATTGTGACCCATATGCAGTATGATGCCTATGGCAGACAAGACAAACAATATCTTCCTTTTGAGGCGAATAATACTGTTGGGAGTTATAAAACCGTAGATGTCAATACCGATATCAATGCGTATTATAAAAATACGTATTCAGATGACTTTCCTGGGATTACGACCAATTTGGGAGATGTTAATGCCTATAGCGAAAGTGTGTTTGAGGCTTCTCCTCTAAATAGAGTTACAGAACAAGGTGCACCCGGAAAAGCATGGAAAGCTGATCCCAACAGCGATACCGATCATACGATCAAATTTGACTGGGGTACTAATATAGCTAATGAAGTGGTGAATTTTACAGTGAATTTTACAGGAGGTGATACCCAAAAACCAGAACTAGTACAAAACAATCACTATGCTCCCAATAAATTGTACGTGACCATCATCAAAGATGAAAATTGGACCCCAACAGATGGAGGTTTACATACTACCAAAGAGTATAAAGACAAACAAGGGCGTGTAGTATTAAAGAGAACCTATGCTTCGACACCCTCAGCAACATCAGAAGCACATGATACCTATTATGTTTATGATAGTTATGGTAATCTTACCTATGTGATTCCACCAAAAGTAACCACAGCAGATGGAATATCGAACACTGAACTTTCTGAACTTTGTTACCAGTACACATACGATCATAGGAATCGATTGATCGAAAAGAAAATACCAGGTAAAGGAAAAGAATATATCATTTATAATACTCTGGATCAACCTGTACTTACTCAAGATGCAAATCTAAGAGCAAAAAGTAGATGGTTGTTCACTAAGTATGATGTTTTTGGTAGAGTGGCGTATACAGGATTGATCGAGAATGGAAGTACAGAGGCTTTGCTACGAAACAAAACCAGTTCATCTACTTATGAAACTTACGAAACCAAAACAACAAGCCCAACAACTATTGCAGGAACACCTATATATTATACTAAGGATGCATACCCAGTGAGTATTTACAAAGTGCTCACTATTAATTATTATGATGATTATACCTTTGATATCGATGGATTAACCAATCCGGGAACTGTATATGGAAGGACTATAGACACCAATACCAAATCTCTTCCCACAGGAATTAAAGTAAGGGTATTGGATAGCAATGATTGGATTACTACAGTTACCTATTATGATGATAAATCAAGACCGATATATGTAGCCAGTAAAAATGAATATCTTAATACCATAGATATCATAGAAAGTAAACTGGACTTTGTCGGTAAAGTAGAAGAAACCAAAACTACACATACTAAAGGTAGCAATACAGCCATTGTAATCATTAACAAATTTGAGTATGATCATATAGGGAGGCTTCTTACCCAAACCCAAAAGATCAATGCACAGGATACCGAGCAGATTGTAAGTAATACCTATGATGCCCTTGGGCAACTCAAACAAAAAGATGTGGGAGGTGTTGCGAACGCCAGTGAAGCAAACTCCCCACTACAAAACGTAAACTACAAATATAATGTTAGAGGTTGGCTAAAAACCATAAACGAAGGCACAACAGTCAATGGAGATTTGTTTGGCTTTGCTCTAGATTATAACACAGGGACAAACCCATTATATAATGGTAATATTTCTGCAACATCTTGGCAAACAGCAAATGATAATGTAAACAGAAGTTATAATTATACGTATGATGAGCTTAACCGAATCATCACAGGAATTAGTAACGATGGCAAGTATAATTTATCAAATGTGTCCTATGACAAAATAGGGAATATTTTATCTTTAAACAGAACAGGACATCTTAATACAAATGCCACATCTTTTGGAGATATGGACGTGTTATCTTACACTTATAATGCAGGAAACAAACTTTTAAAAGTTGCAGATACAGCAAACAAAACCTTTGGATTTAAAGATGGTACCAATACCAATGATGATTTTACCTATGATGATAATGGTAATGTGACCATAGATCGTAATAAAGGCATTACAAATATTACCTACAATCATCTCAACCTACCCAAAACAGTTTCTATATCCAATGCACAAGGAACAGGAAATATTACTTATATTTACGACGCTACTGGAGCAAAACTCAAGAAAATTGCTCCAAGTGGAGGTTCATTCACAGAAACAGAGTATGCTGGAAATTATATCTATAAGAATGGAAATCTAGAGTTCTTTAACCATCCTGAAGGCTATGTAGAGAAAGAAGCTGATGGGTATAAGTATGTCTATCAATTTAAAGATCATCTGGACAATGTTCGTTTAAGTTATACCAAAAATGATACGGGTAATCTTGAGATTATTGAGGAGAATAACTACTATCCCTTTGGACTCGAACATGAAGGATATAATAACACTATATCTTCTTTAGGAAACTCAACAGCACAATTATTAAAGTTTGGAGGAAAAGAAGAACAAAATGAACTTGGATTAGAATGGTTAGATTTTGAAGCTAGAAATTATGACCCTTCTATTGCTCGTTGGACATCTATAGATCCAGTTACTCATTTTAATATGTCTACTTATAATGCGTTTGATAGCAACCCTGTATATTTTGCTGATCCTTCTGGAACTACTACAGTGAATTCAATTCAAGAAGCCTGGGATGCTACTGGATCAAATGGGAGTACTACTTGGAACTCTAATGGGAAGGGCGGTTTTTGTGATGATTGTCCAAAAGAAGGGCAAACAAAACAAGTGCCTGGTCCGCAATTAGGTGTTGATGGTCCACTAGGTTCTGAAACTCAATATTATCATGCAGGAGGAGGCGGAAAATTCAGAGATGCAGGAGCAGGATGGTATTCACAAAAAAAGTATTTCGAACTTTTTAGGCCAACAATTAGAGCGATTGGTCAGGGAAGAGCTTCTATCGAGTCACTTCATAATTATGGTTTTACAGATGAAGTGTTGACAGCTATGATTGGATGGGCAATTCAGGCATATGATTATTATGGAGGAGAAACTCCTTTAGCTAGAGGTAATATAATTGCTATGGATTTTGATTCTCCTGTATTTATGTTAGCTTCTTTGAGAGCTGTAGCAACTTCATTTTTAGGTTCATCTCCATCTGGCTATAAAGCTGCTATTGCTGCCTTCAATGCAGGAAAAAGAGGAGGAGCTGCAGTCGAATTGATTATGCCTAATGGAAAAACTTTCGTCTCGCTTAGTACTGGTTCTCCAAAACTAACAGATGAAATGTTAGGGATATTAATGGGAGTGCAGAAAGGTAATAGAGTTGATTGGTTAGGTGCTTGTGGAGAAATTGCAAATATTCAAAAAGCGAGAGCTGCTGGGTATTCTTGGGGGCAGATTTCACAAGGAACTTTTAATGCATATAATGTTGGAGGTAAATTTGGTAAAGTAACAGGTAGTATAAAACCAATATGTGCAGGCTGTAATGACGTAATTCAATATATATCAACTTTAAAATAACTTATAAATGAATAAACTAAAAAATCTTTTGATTTGTAGAGATTTTGAAGATTGGAAAACACCTTTCTATCAATTATTAGAAGGTAAATCCAATTTAATAGAATTTGAAAAAGAAGTTTATAAATTATCAAATCTAGAAGATATACTTGAAAAAGATTTATATATCGATTTGCTTAGCTATAATTATGAGGATAAATCACAGTTTACAGAAATATTACAACTAGTAAAAAGAATTATTAATATAGATGATTTTTATAGATGGAAACTTTGTAACCTTTTAAAAGAATCTGGATTAGATTTTAAAAATCCTAACCTTGAATCTATTACTAATTATGAATTACCGAATTTATTATTAGAAATATATGGGGAGATGGAAATTGGTGAAGTTGGTCAAGGAGAAGAACAGGCGAAATCAAATATTACTTTTTTAAAAAGCCCTCTTAAATCAGATTTAGAAGATTATTGGGTAACTATTATTGGAGAAGTGGTTCAAGTTGGATTAGCTCATCATGGAAATATAATTATCTTTATGAATAATGAAGGTATTATGTATATATATATAGAATTAACAAATAAAATGTATATCGGTGGGGATTTTGAAAAGACTATGTCTAAATTATTATTTGGTTTAGATTATGGCAAATTGATTTCCCTCCCCGCTATCGATAATCTATGAACACTATATCAGAAACAAAAGGAAAACACTAAGAATTAATAACAAACAGTTACAGGTTTTTAATCCTGTAACTGTTTTAATCTCATTTCATAAAAAACTTCTATGATAAAATAACTACTTCAAAAGAAAACAAACCAAAACCAATCGTCTATGGAACCTATGAATGTATTCTACCGGATATTTCATGAAGATTTGCATCCATTGACCAACCAAAAAACCAAAACAGAGTACCTAGATTATTTTAAAAGTAATAATACGAGTACTCTTACTATTGAAGGATACGACAGACAACAACTCAAATATTACTATTATGAGCAATTACTCATTGATGTTCTTAAACAAATAAAAAGAGATTTACATCAGAAGATGTTTTTGTTTTCAGAAGGTAATAACAATATTGGCAAAGTAATCCAGACCTATCAAATATTCCTTTTAAATTATACCAAAATCATTGAGGAGAATTACTTGTCTCAACAGGATACCTCTTCAATTTTTCAAATTTCAGAAGAGAAATCAGATACTGATATTTTTAAGGTCATCTATAAAACACTGAATAACATCCTTGTGTATTTAGAACAAACTTTTGTTAAGCATATAGATCTTACTCTGGATATTCCTTATCAACAACGATTATGGTTTGTAAGTAAGTATAGAGATGATGCCAAAAATTTACAGCAAAAAATAGATAAACTTGATCTTTCAGAAATTGTAAAGAAATCTATTTGTAAACCTTTACTACAAATAGAGAAAAATGAGCTTTCCGGATTTACATATGAATCAAGAGCATATTATACTACATTTATCAAAGTATTTGATCATTTACTCAAAAGTGAATCGTCACCATGTGAAGAAAAAGTATATGCTGTTCTTATCAGCCTGAATTATAACACTTTTAAAATCTTTTTCTTTATCACTACGATTATTAAAGGAAAAGTGAAATCTTGCCATAATACCAAAGAAAAACTACAGGTATATCATGAGTATATAAAAAAGATTAAAACTACCACGGTGACATCACCATATAAACGTAATCCCAGATTACCTTCTCTTAAAGAGCAATTACTGCTCTGGATTAATGAAGAGGTTGATTTTTATGATAAAAAACTGGAGTTCGAAGAATCAAAATCTTTTAAACCTTCAAACAAGAAACTCATTAAAATTTCTGTTCCAGAGGTTTCTTTACTAACAAAACTATTATATGACACTAAACTTGTAGAAGGTCCAAAAACAGAATTATTTACATTTCTTTCTGGTACCTTCTCTACTCCAAAGGCCAAAATCATTTCACCAGAAAGTTTAAGCAATAATTATTATTCTATAAGCGAAAGTTCTAAGAGGTCGGTAAAGAAAATGCTAAAAACGATGCTACTACGGTTAGATCAAATGGAAGGGGAATTGTAAGTATCCTATTGTATTGTTGAATTATAACTATTCTTCTTCAAAGAGGTGTAAACAATCATGTTTATGTAAAAAAGCCAATAAACTTTGCAGTATTCGATAAGAGAATCCTTCCATTTTTAATAATTCAGATCCTTTGATCTTCAATAGATCTTCAAGAGTGGTCATACGATGTGTTGTCATAAACTTCTTAAGTTCATCTTCTATTTCCAATTTTTCAATGGATTCTTTTAAAATAAGGGGTTGCATTAGGGTTTGATATTAAAACATAACTACTCTCTTTCCAAAGACAATATAAGACTATTTTGATCGAATCCTATTTTTATTTAGCAATTTAAAACATTGAAAAACAATGTTTTAAATTTATTCTTAAAGGATTGTAAACCCCTTTACCACTGTTTTGGTATGATCGTAATGTTTCTCTTTACACCATTAAAAAATAAAATGGAAATATGTTCACCAAAAAAGAGCTAAAAAAGTATATAACCGAACGAAATGATCTTCCATTTGGAGATTATATTCTTTCAGGTCAAAGTACCATTTTAATCTCTAGAGAAGATTTCCTGAAACAATTAGAAATTCAAATACATCAAGAGCAATGGAAATAATTGTACTAGAGTCTGAGGCCTACAAAAGTTTACAAAAAGAAATGTTACACATGGTCCGCATCACTGTTCGGGAAGCTAAAGAAGAAGCAATGGCCAATATGGATCCGGCTAATGACTGGCTCGATGCTGAAGAAGCCAAGAAACTCTTAGGAATTAAAAGCAAAACAAAATTACAGGAACTACGAGACTTTGATGAAATTCTATATTCCAAAGCAGGAAAGGTGATTCGATATTCTAAGAAAAGTATCCTGGAATACCTTAATAGGAATATTGTAAGGTAAACAATGTAAACAGTACGGGTATGCTCACATTAGAAGAACAACTATTATTCCTGGAGGAACATCGGGAAATGTTCACCAAATTATTGGAACAGTTCCAGGAACAATT
>NZ_VLNR01000122.1 GCF_007489275.1 Aquimarina algiphila | reverse complement strand
TTTAAAAATAGAATCTTATCAAAGATCACAGCAATGACCATTATTCAATATATCAATAGGTTTGAATTCAACAGAAATATAAACAACCTAAAAATTAATATTAACTAAATGCACAACGGGTTAAAACTATTTGTAAGTATTTGCCCGGGTTGTAAAAAACCTCCACCATAAGACAGGGTTGCTATATAGCATGGCGTGAGAGGGTCACAATCATTCACCTCTCTATAATCAGCACAAGCAAGCCCAGAGGTTGTGTTTATTTCAGCAATTTTAGCAATAACACTTCCTCCTACAGCAGCTTTAGTTACAGTAATAGAAATATCTGCTGCCGTAACCTCTGTAATGGTAAATGTTTTGGCTTCAGCATCATCATCTCCATTTGGATAAGATGCATTAGCAAATGCCCTATATGTTTCATTTGGGTTAGTACAAGCTGAATTGAGAGGATCATAAAAATCATCAAATTCATCTCCATCTACTCCAGGGTCATACGTGTTTTGCTCGTAAACAAATTCTGTACTCCCTTTTGTTGGATAAATAATTTTTTGCAATGCTCCATCAGAAGAACGATCAAAATTAGGTTGTCTAGGACCATATAAATCATTAATATCTACTAATTTCCCAGTGTTATTTACGTTAGCAAATCCCCAAAAATCTTGTTTAGTAAAAGCGATGTTATCAGAAGGACTATTCTTATAATAAAATTGATAACGATGACTAGGATCATTATTAATAGTGATATCTGTTAATAATTTTCTTGTTTTATTGTTATTGTCATATACGAGGTCGTAGTTGAATATTTCTTTACTAAAGTAATCGTTTACCTTTATTTTATCTATGCGTGCGAGGTATTGGTTTAATTCTGTGGTCACTGGTCTTGTAGAAACAAAATTAACAGTACCTAATGAGAAAGATATACTTTCGAGTATTTTTGAAGAGATACCATATCTGGCTTCAGAGTTTCTTAAATTATTGCCACATCCACTTGGTCCTATTGATTTTGTATAGGATTGCGAAAATATCCTTTGAGTATGATAGTAACCTGTATAGTTAAGGGTGATCACTCTGTTATCGGTTAGTAGTATTTTTGAGAGTTTCCATCCAGAGATGTATCCATAGGCAGGGGTCGAAACAAGGTCATTAATCCCAATAGGAGGTATTCTCTTTGTAGTTTCTGTAGATTGAAAGAAATATTGTATTCCGTTATCATCAGTAACTTTAAGTCCTTGTGCGAAATCTCCATTGATGACTTCGATTTTATAGGGTTTATAGGGTTTAATAACTGCATTTTTGTTTTCATCAAAATAAAAACTCGCCTGAATATTCCCGACACTTATCATAAACTTATCAGGCTGAGTATCCCAGATTCCTAAGGCAGAATTTTCTTCAAAACTTCGTCTATCTACAGATGATAATTGATTATTTATGTAGGGGATAACTTTGTTTAACCCAATCCTATTAGTTCCTATATATCCGTTAGGCTCCTCATCTGGTCTTCCTCTTAATTGTCGGGTTATAATGCCACCAGCGCTTAAGGACCAACCCAAACCTGTAGCCCCTGGAATTTCGTCTACCAATAATCCAGTGTAGTTATAATTTAGGGTTATAGGTAGTTGAAAATTACCTTCTTGTATGGTATATATTGGAATACTTTGATTAGCTACTCCAATACTCATATTTACGGGGATCTCACCAAACTTTCCAAGTGTTGATGCTTCTGGAGAAGCAGGGAAAATTTGTGGAATGTCAATTGGACCCGATTGAGAAAAAATGAGGTGTCCAGAAATTAATAGAAAATTAAAAATTATTTTTTTCATATGTCTAGTGTAAAAAAGTGCAGTAGTAATTGGTTAATTACTCTCATGATGATTTATTTTTTATTTTTTAATATGATATTTGATTGAGTAGTTTCAAAAAAGACCTTCGAAGTACCTATATGGTTTAATGATATGACAAGGGATTTTGAATCGTGCAATAGGTGATAACTGTTTCATAATGTGAATGTATTTGTGTGATTAATAAAACTCACTCTTTATTCATTTTTAAATTAAAAGAGAGATTGTTTTCACCCTTTAGTGTTACCACAAAAAAAAATGATACCCTGTTTTTTTTAGATTTTTTTGAGAATTGTATTTTTTACATTAAAAAAGTTGCGTTATAAAATGTTGTATTTGTACTCAACGTGTAACTTTATCATAGCTTTATGAGTCTATAGAATAAGATTTTGTATAGAGAAAAAACAGTTGTTTTATCGACTAGATTTAAATAGTGTAATACCCAAAAATGTAATTAATGGACTTAATTTTGGATTTTATTTTTGTTGGGGGGATAATCATAATCTCTATAATTTTATGGCTGTTAATAAAATCAAAAAAGAAACAGCTATCGCAAAAAATATTGATTGTGTTTTTTGTACTTCTATTTTTTATTACACTATATTTTTATGCCCAGCTACATCATATTATTTGGCTGATACGAATTTGTTTTGTGCCAAATGATATCAGTGTATTAATGATAGGACCACTATTATTCCTGTATATAAAATCGTTATTTTTAAAAGAAGAAAACCTGATAAAGAATTCATTATCACATTTTGTTCCAGCTGCCTTATTTGCTGTTTTTATAGCAATTCCAACAATTGTATATGATATTATACCTCTGGGTTGGTTATCATATGTACATTCAGATTTTATACGTATTATTCTTAAAACCGAGGATATATATATGATAGGATATCTCTTGATTTCGTTGCGATTGTTATCAAAATATAGAGCATTGTTAAAATTTAAATATTCTAATTTAACACTGTATGATTTTAATTGGATTAAGATGATGTTGATTGGGGCATTGTGTATTATTAGTTTCAATTTTAGTGTTCTGACATATGAATTCTTTTTTGGAGATTTTAAAATGAATATAGAATTTATTGCAGTGGCAACAATGGTCATATGGATTGCGTATTTGGGGTATTATGGAGTGTATCAATCAAAAGTATTACTGCCCGATTTTCTGTTAGATAGTGATGAACTAAATACTGAGGTTCATGTTAATTCACTATCAGATGTTAAAAAAGAAGAGTTTGAAGTATTAAAAAATAGGCTTTACGATATCATAGAAAATAGTAAGCCTTATTTAGACGAAAATCTGACATTAAATACATTAGCACAACAACTTTCTACTACTGATAAAAAACTATCTACGTTGCTCAATCAATATATGAATACGAACTTCTATGACTTTATTAATACATATAGAGTAGAGGAAATAAAACAAAAACTACAATCAGAGCAATATGAAAATTATACCCTTTTAGGAATTTCTTATGAGTGTGGTTTTAAATCTAAAACTAGTTTTAATAGAGTCTTTAAAAAAGAAACAGGGCTTTCGCCTTCTGCCTACAAGAAAAGCCTGTCATAGATTTCTTCAATTTTTATGATCAAAAAAAGACCAATGCTTCTATTGGGACGATTAGCCTGTTTTATTTTTATTGATTTGTCTTCAAGTCTTTAATCAGGCAATGGATAAGATATAGTAAAGTAACTTTTTATTATATGGATTAAAATTTCATTGTTTTTAAGGTAATGACATTGTTTAATTTAAAAAATCAAAAAATGAAGAAAAATCTATTGACATTAATTTTCCTTTGGATAACCTTAATTGTTACCTCTCAAGAAGCAAGTGTGGAAAAATCGGTTTTCGGAATCCAAGCGGGATTTTCGGGAATATGGGCGCATACAGAGTTAAAATTATCAAATCAAATTGCACTACGAGGAGAGTTAGGTTTTGATGGTATTTGGGATCATGAATTTTATGAAGAAACTGATTTTTTATTAGTAACAGTACTTACCGTAGAACCTAGATGGTATTACAATTTAAATACCCGAACAAACAAATCCAAAAGAATAGATGGTAATAGCGGTAATTTCTTTTCGATAAAAACGAGTTTACGGCATTCTGATTTACTGATTGTTTTAGATAATGAAGAAGATACCAAAATTGTAACCAATCTATCCATAATTCCTACTTGGGGAATTCGACGTAATATAGGGAAGCATTTTAATTATGAAACCGGAATAGGAATTGGCTATATCCATTATTTTGGAAAGGACGCAGGTTTTCCTAAAAATAAAGATGAAACCGCAATTAATTTACATTTACGAATTGGATATAGGTTTTAGAATTTTAAACAAAATACATTAAGATATAAATGAACTACTCAGGGTTTTGTTTTTTTAGCTCGAGAACACCATTCTCAAAAGACTAACAATTATAAAATAATTGATAACAGATATTTGAAAGTTTACACGCAAAAGTTTTTTAATTCACATTCAGCAGCTTTTAATAGTTTTTTTAATTTTCTCTTTTTAAATCTACACTTAGTATTTGATATGTCATCTTTGATTCGGTAAATAAGGGATTCACAGTATTTAATTCGATTTGAAACGGGTAACTTCAAGATTACATTTTTGTATAATTGATCTAGATGGACCAATGAGTTTGGGGAATTTTTATAAAATAAAAACATTTGGGTTATAGTTTTATCTCGTTATATATTTTGGTTTTAAGATTAAACACTGACTGTTTTAATTGCATCAAACTTCATTCCCAAGTCCTAGTAAAATAGTTAAAGTATTACTAAGAATAGTTGTGGTTTTATACGATTAATACTATGTTATAACACCCTTTTAAAAGCAAGAGTTTGATGGTAAGAGAAATAGTTTATGGTACTAGTGAGTTGTTTTTCTTAAATATTTTTTACACAATCAGAGAGTTAACAAATACTATTTTAAAACGAAAAGAGGAACGAAGTAAAGATTATATGAAAATTTGTAAATATTCTATTTTTTAATCGTCTATCTTAGAGTACCTAATAGCAGTATACTATTCAGGCAATACTTAGAAACAAAAGTAATAAAAGATAAAACGTTGATAGCTGAAGCTCTAGATACCTATTTTCCTAAACTAGCTACTATGCCAGAACTCAAAGCAGAATTGGTAGCGATAAGCAGTGTACATAAATTTAATTCGGGAACAGTAATTTTAAGACAAGGATCATATATAAAAGTAATACCCTTAGTGATTTCTGGTTTGATAAAAATTTTTAAAGAAGAACCAATACATGGAAATGAAGTTCTGTTATATTATATAAAACCTGGAGAGAGTTGTGTGATGTCTGTAACTACTTTGGTTAGAAATGAAACAAGTAGGGTAAAAGCCGTGATTGAAGAAGACTCAGAAGTAGTTATTATTCCCGCAGATAAAGCATTGAAAATTGCTAAGGCATACCCAAAATGGAATGAATTTATCTATGACCTCTTTAATTTTAAATTCGAAGAACTTATTAATGTTATTGAGATACTAACGTTTTCGAATAAAGATAAACGACTCCTAGAATATTTGAAAAAAGAAGCACAAGTGAAAGGGGATAATATCCTTCGTACCACTCATAAGGATATAGCCTATGATTTAGGTTCTTCTAGAGAAGTGATTTCCAGATTGCTTAAAAAATTAGAACAAAATGGTGTAATACGTTTAAAACAAGGAGTTATTGAGCTTTTACAAATAAACTAATGTTATTTTGCTTTTTTGTTCGAGAAACCATGCACAATTTGACCAAGAAAGCTTTTAGGAAATTGCTCTTCACCTTCAAACCCTAATTCAATTGTACCACTATCCTCTGGAATATAATTTGTTTTAAAAATATAGTCCCATAAACTCGAGCTAATACCAAAATTTACTCCAAATCTGCCTTCGGGTAATTTATATGAATGATGATACAAATGCATCACAGGATTATTAATAAGGTATTTAAGCGGACCCCATGTAATTTTTATATTAGAATGATTAAAATGCCCGATAGTAATTGCTAAAAAATGTACGATATAAGCCTGTTCGGGTTCAAACCCACCCAAAATCATAACTGCAAACGTCTTTAATGGTTTGTAGAGGATATTTTCCATCCAATGATAACGTAAATGCGCAGCAAATCCCATTTCTTTTGTACTATGATGTACTTGATGATATTTCCATAAAAATGAATACTTATGTAATAAAATATGAGTAAACCATTGCACAAAATCTAATAGTATAAAGAAAATAAGTAGTTGTGTCCATAATGGCCAATCTGATATTTCTATTATAGCTAAACTTTTGGAGGTAATATGAATATCATTAAATAGAACTTCCAATAATTTATAAAAACCACTTATGGCTATAGAAAAAATAAAGAAATTAAAAAACATATAAAAGCCATCAATCCAAAAGTCTTTTCTAAATATCGATTGATTTTTCCTCCAGGGAAATATTATTTCTAATCCCCAGACTAAAAGTGATATGATAATAATCCCCCAGAAATAATTTGTATACCAGGGAACCTCAAAAAGTATTGAATTCCAAGTCCACTGTATTGTTCCTAAAAATGCATCGATAAATGCATTCATATACTTCTCCATAAAAATCCTTTTGCATAACAAAGATACCAATATCCTATTTTGGAACTTGTAACAAATGTCACAGTATTTCTTTTTTGTACAGATTAGTTTTGATTCTCAGAATTTAAAAAAAAATAAGATGAAAAAAAATATGAGTAACCTGGATCGCATTATTAGATTAGTGATTATAGCAGTAATTGCTATTCTTTATTATACAGGAACTGTTCAAGGAGTTTTTGCATTTATTTTATTAGGTGTTGCAGGAATCCTATTACTTACCAGTTTTGTTAATTTCTGTCCTTTATATCGATTGTTAGGAATTAATACATGTAGGATAAAAACACCAAACTAATTGCAATTAAAAGGGATATACAAACAAGTATATATTTTTTAGTTCAACTTAAATATTCACACAAATGAAAAAAATCTTTTTAATTTTAGTATTAAGTGCTTTTGTATTTAATTCTTGAGAGAAGGAACCAGTTGAAAGAGAAAATAACATTATATAAAATTTAAAGAGGTGGTAAAAGTTGTAAGATAAAGGGTTAGCAGTAAGTTTATTAAGGGGAATAAGTGTTAAATATTCATTTTAATAACCCGTTGTGCATTTAGTTAATATTAATTTTTAGGTTGTTTATATTTCTGTTGAATTCAAACCTATTGATATATTGAATAATGGTCATTGCTGTGATCTTTGATAAGATTCTATTTTTAAATCCCT
>NZ_VLNR01000121.1 GCF_007489275.1 Aquimarina algiphila | reverse complement strand
CCTTTTAAAACCTTGAGTATTTTATCGTAATTTGCTTGAAAGTTGTGCATATGAATTATAGTGTCGTAACTACAATTTACTGCCTTTTAGCAGTTTGCGCAACTTTTTCTAAATGCACAACGGGTTATATCTATTTTAAATATAATGTAGATTATAATGGATATAGAAAAAAGAACACTTTTTTATGGTTCTTTTTTATATTGACTAAGGCCAATCCTTTGTTTAGCTGTATTTCCTGGTTGTCCAGGGTAGGATTCCATATCTGGATCAAGAGGTCTATTATCTCCACAACCTCCTAACGCACATATTGCATTAGCTACTAAATCCATAGTCATTTTTAACGTCTCCCTGATCCATTTTGATCTCCCTTTGGCATCTCCTGGGTTAGATACAACTTTTATGGCGTCTTGAATTCTTTTTTTCCGGAATTCTTCATTTAAATAATATTCATCTGGTCGTACTCTGCCAAATTCATCTATTTCTTCTGCATATCCTTTATACTCTTTTAACTTATCATACCATTTCTTGTATTTATCAAATACTTCTTTATCTTTTTTTAGTCTTTCATATATTTCTTCCCAGGTAGGTTTTTTCTTATCTGGGTCAAACCTGGCAAAATTTATTTCCTCAGGAAAAGGTCCTCCTCTTTTAGTTTTTTCAAACTGATTGATTTCAATCGAATTTTGATGCTTTTGCATGACTAAATCCAATTGCTGTTGAGAACCTCTAAATATCCACTGATTGATTTCAATAACGGTATCTTGATCCTTTTGGTTACCTTGTAAATGAATTTTCTTTATTTTCCATATAGGTACCTTTGTATTTCCATAATCAAAAGTATCTGATCCCATACTATCATCATAAACAATCTCTATTGATTTTCCTCTATCAAGAATTGTTTTTATTCTTCCCTTATCATCTTTTATGATATCCAGTTTAGCTGGCCTGTATAATTCTACTTCTGTGGTTGAATATACCTTAGGAAAAGCACGCATAAAAAAACCATTTCCAATGTAAGACCAAAGTCCTTTTTTTATTTCTTTACTCCCCGCTCCTAATGGAGCTACTCCTTTTTTTACGGCAATCGCTTCTATCTCATCGTACTTTATTTGAGCAGACTGCATTTTTGTTCGGAGTGAAGCATAGGTGTTCATAAGGGATTTAACCTTTTCGGGAAGTAATTTGTACTTTATCTTATCAAAACTCACCTCCATTGATAACATCTCCTTTTTTGTTAACAATGGTCTTACTGTATTCTGAAATTCAAGAGGGTAGCTGGAAAACTTAGTCCCTACTTCTATTCCCCAAATAAGAGTTTGCACGTGGTATTGAGGAATATCTGGATATATGACTGATTTTTTAAGAATGGAATGTATTACTTTAGCTTTTCTCCCTTTCAGTTTAGCTATTTGGTACCCATCTCCTTTGGTTGGACCATATACCCCGGCTTTTAAACAATATGATCTCACAGTCGATCTATAATAGCCTGGTCCAAGAGTAGAGCTTCCAATTGGTTCTGCCATTTCTGGTATAAACATATCTTCATCAAACCAATCAATACCATAGAGTGTATCCTGTATCGAGGTTGATATTGCTTTAGTTTTTTCAAAAGGCATTCTTTTACCTGTAACATTTCTTACCTTCTTCAATACTTTATCAAATATCTGAGCGTTACTGGCAGTTCCTATCAATAAGAAGAAGAAAAACAACCCTATTTTGAAACCTATTTTCTTTACCTTCAAAAAGTTTAATTCCATAATTTCATATCCCTTTTACTAGTATAGTTCATTTAAATGTATGGCATATAAAAATGAACTTAACCGAGTATTAGAATATCAGTTTAGAATATTAGAATTCACTAGAGTATAATGAGAATTTTTAATTGAGTTGGACAACCTATCATCACCTATAAACATTTTTCTTACCTAAATATAGATATTGTATACTATACAAGTCATAGATTAATATTGATAAAAATTATTTCTTATATCAAAAAATCTCAAAATCAAGATTTGATTAGAGAGTTTTTATTCATCATGTTTCTTATTTCATTTCTATATAACAGTATCGCCAGTCCAGATGCAAAAATAATGCAACTAACCAACATTAAAATTCCGCTATTCCAAATAAAATATGAAAGTCCGACAAATGGTCCACCAATTATGACCATAAGAGAACTTATAGGGTTAGTTTTGATAAAATTCAAAGCATGGGTGGCTAGCCCAATAAATAGTAACGATGGTCCAATGATTACAAAAGGGTATAAAATTAATGGTGTATTATTTATTTGTTCTCTTAATTCATTTCTTCCGATATCGTTACTACCAAAGCTCCACATCATAAAATCAATAGTACAAAGTCCAACATGAGCAATAATTCCTAAGGTTGTTAAAACAGATGCTATAGAATTAAGTTTATTTTTAGAAAATACATGATTAAAAGAAAATAATAATACTGCTCCAATCAAATTAAACCAATGAGCTAAATCTATATGTTTTTGTTCACTCAGTGATCCTTGAGAAAAAAATATATAACTGGTTACAAAAAATATTAGTCCTAAGATACATAAGGTTCTTGTTTGCATAATCTGTTTTTTTTATGATTTGACTATTGCAAATTCTAATAAACTATAGAGTCTATTTATATTTTTCTTTTGAATCGTCGTATATTAATATTGAGATGCTAATAAATGAGTTTCATATATTAATCACGCAGAGTATTGATGTATTTTTTACAGAAACCCAATCACTTTTTATTCTTATTGTATTTTTTTTGCTTTTCCTATCACTTTTGCTGGTATTCCTGCAACCGTCATCCCTTCTTCTACACTTTTGGTAACGACACTACTTGCAGCGATATTGACACCATTATTAATAGTAATATTTCCGAGAATTGTAGCTCCTGCTCCTATAAATACATTATTTTTTATTTTGGGGTGTCTATCTCCTCCTTGATGGCCCGTACCTCCCAAAGTTACATTATGAAAAATAAATACATTATCCCCTATTTCGGCTGTTTCTCCAATAACTAACCCAATCCCATGATCAATTACTATTCCTTGTCCTAATTTGGCATTTGGATGAATATCAATTGCATACACTTCGAAAATCCTATTTTGAAAAAACTTTGCTGTTAGTTTCTGGTTTTTCAGAAGAAACCTTCTAGCTACCCGATATGCGGTAATTCCTTGAAAACCTCTGGAAAAAAGAATCACTTCTAAATACGTTTCTATAGCAAAATCCCGATCAACATATGCTTTTAGATCAGCTATAATTTTTTCTTGTAAGTCAGGATCTTCTTCTATTTCTTTAACAATAACTTTTTGTAATTCAGATCGAGTGAAATCATCAGTTTTAAGCTTATCTCCCAATATGTCAGAAATTGCATGCCAAAAATCTTTTTTATCATTAATATTTTTAATAATTATTCTTTCTATAATCGCTTCTTTATTAGCAAAATTTTTAGCTTCTAAAGCTATTTTATTCCAGATGTTTTTCATTTATTTTTTCTATGAACTTTACATGAATCCTTTATTCAATGATAATTAGATTGAAAACAATGCAATTTAGTAAGAAAATGGAATATTTATTTTTCTTTACTCATCTTAGGTTAGAAACCTGTAGATAAAAGTTTTAATGCTTCATTTTTACATTGAAGAAGAATGTATTTTTTATCTTTAATTATGATATTTTCTGATGCCTTTATCTGTAATCCTTGTAGTCCTGTTATTGTCTTATAATATTTAAATAATTTCTCTTTATCCAACTGAAGAATATATCCTTTATTTGCATCGTATCTTATGGTCTCTACTTCGGCATCATATAAAGAACCTACCCCCAATATTTCATCAATAGTATCATTATCAAAATCTGCGATGATAAAATTGGTAGTAGGCCCAAACTGAGCTTGTATGGGTAAGGGTTGTATCTCAAAATCACCTTCACCATTATTTACCAGTATGATTGTGCTAAAATTAGTAGCTGTAAAATGAATGGCTTCTTGAAGGTTTTTATCTCCATATATCTCAGACAATGATGCATTAGCAAAAGCACTATATGTTTTGAACTTATCTTTTAACTTAGGAATTTGTTCTGATGAACATTCTTTTCCCCGAACAGGTAATAATAGTCCTGTTTTCGATTCTTTACTCAAAATAATATCCAAGCTTTTATTTTCATCAAAATCTCTCGCATAAATATGCAATGGTGCATCAATAGTTGGATGAAACTTAGTGTTTTCTCCTATATTTCCTAACAGGTAATCCATATCTCCATCTCTATCAACATCTGTTGGCTGGATTGTAAAATACCATCCTGAGGTATTTTCTAATATTTTATCTTGTTTATAGGTAAAAGTACCGTTCTCGTTTTTGAAGATGATAACTGGCATCCACTCACCTACTACGATAAGATCATCATCACCATCTTGATCATAATCTGAAAATACTACATCATTAACCATATTTAGGTTGTTTAAATCTTTACCCAAATCATCAGTTACATCTATAAACGTTCCTTTATCATTTTTTAAAAGATACGATGGAGAAGACATTGGATATTTACCTGGTAGAACTCCACCTCCTATAAAGAGATCAAGATCTCCATCCTTATCAAAATCAGATGTTGAAACTGTAGAGGAAACGGATCTAATATTGGGTAAACCATGACTTCTTGTAAAATTACCATTTCCATCATTAATATACATCCGGTCCTGAAGCCAGACACTATTATCCACATCTTCATAACTTCCACTCCCTACATAAAGATCTTGATCACCATCATTATCCATATCAAAAAACAAAGCAGTATTATCTTCAAAATCAATATCTTTTTGAAACGTAGCACTACTTGAATTTCTAAACATTCCATCTTCTTTTTGAATGTAGACTGCTCCTTGTGCTCCTTTGGCATTTCCGATAAAAAAATCATCTCTACCATCATTATTTACATCTGCTACTGCTAATGCGGCTCCTTTTTCACTCTGTTTCTGAGGTAGTAACAATTGTAGTTTATAATCGTCAAAATCACGTTCTTTATTCATATAATCAATACCAAACTGCTTACCATCTATACTTTTAAATGTATCTACATTCTTATTCTGAGAATGTTTAATCTGTTTTTTTGAATCTTTAGATTGTATCGTAAGTAATTGATTCGTTTTGACTTGTTTTATAATACTATATCTCCCATTGGGCCATTCTATACGTATACTATCAATAATTTTGATGTCATTTAATCCAAAATGTAATCGCTGACTTACTGAAGACTGAAACCCTCTAACGGGATATAATTCTTTTGACTGTTGTTGATTTTTTGTGTAAATATTGACTTTTGTTCCTATCCCATTTGGGTTATTCTCTTCATATAGGAGTGCAATAGAAATAAAATTATTGTCTTGATTATTTTTATAGATACTTGCGGTTTCCATCTGATTATTAAGGATCAAATCCAAATCCCCATCATTATCAAGATCTGCATATGCTACGCCATTAGAATTTATTTCTTTTTCTAACCCCCACTCTTTGGTTACAGGAAAAAAAGTTAGATTACCAGAATTTAAAAAAGCCTTATTACTCAATTTGGTAGAAGGCATCATACTAATGGCTTCATCAAGCGTTACTTTTTTACGTCGTATAATATTTGCTTTCATTCGATGTCTAAAATCCTGATTAGACAGGTCATGAAGAATACCATTGGTTACAAAAAGATCATTATATCCATCATTATTAAAATCTGCCAATAAAGGAGCCCAGCTCCAGTCTGTTTTTGCAACACCTGTTAATTGCCCTATCTCACTATAGACTCCATCTCCCAGGTTAAGTTGTAGCATGTTTGACATATATTGATGATGATACCCTGCTGCTACTAAAAGGTTAAAGTTTTCTGTACTCATTGAAGCCATATTTTCTTTACCTCTTTTATGATCATCAGATAACATATCTAATACCACTAGATCAGGTTTTAAATCATTATTAATGTCGGCATAATCAGAACCCATACTATTTACAGAGATATGATCAAAAGTTTCAAGAATTGAATTGGTAAAAGTTCCATTTTTATTATTCAGATAAAGAAAGTCTGGTTCTAAGAAATCATTAGCAACATAAATATCTGGCCAGTTATCTCCATTAAAATCTCCAATAGAAGCACTTAATCCCCAGGTTTTATTTAGCACTCCCGATTTTTGAGTGATCTCATAAAATGTTCCATTATTATTTTCAAAAAGTTGATCTGTACTTTCAGGAAGAAAACTTGATTGAATTTTGGGATCAATAGTTACATTATTATTAAAATCAGGTCGATGATTTACCAAGTATACATCAAGATCCCCGTCTTTATCAAAATCCAGGTAATATGCCTGAGTAGAAAATGCTGTAGAAGCAAGCCCGTATTGATCACCTTGTTCTAAAAAAGTACCATCTTTTTGATTTACGTATAGTTTATTCTTTCTCTGTTTCTGATTTTTTAATGATCCTGATTTACAAACATAAATATCCAACCAGCCATCTGCATTGATATCTATCATAGAGACACCAGTAGACCACCCCTCCTTATCCATTACTCCAGCAGTTTTTGTAATGTCCTCAAAAACAAAATCGCCTTTATTAAGATAGAGTGCATTACTTCCTTGATTTGAACTAAAATATAAATCTTCTAATCCATCTTTATTGATATCACCTACAGCTACTCCTCCTCCATTATAGATATATGAATAATTGAGAAAGTTGAAATACAAGGTTTCTTCCATTTTATTTTTAAAATGAACCTTACTATGACTCTCAGAAATTGTTTCGAATAATGAGGTATTCTGTTCTTTGTTTATCGCTTTTGTTATCTCTGTTTCATTTTTTGAGCAACTACTATATATTAATATCAAAACGATTACATATATCTTCTTAAACATGATGCTTAGAATTAAATAGGATTTGAAGGGAATCAGGAAAATAAGGAAGATTTTTTTTGATACTAAACTTATCTAATAAACAACACCTTTTTATAGACAAACAACACAGATTATCCTATAAGAACAACTAATGCTTGTAAAATGTATTTAAACAGTGATTTTAATTATAGTAACTACTCCAATATCATTTTGATTAGTAATACTAAACTCATAATCTTCTCCATAAAGGGTATCTAAACGCTCAATTACATTACCTTGGATAATTCGGTTTGATTTGTGCCACTGATTTCGGAGCTATAGTGCCAGTAATTTCAGTTCAAACTGTGCCACTTTTTACAGTTCGAATTGTGCCAATGTAAATTGAGTCGAGTTAATTTCGGTTCT
>NZ_VLNR01000120.1 GCF_007489275.1 Aquimarina algiphila | reverse complement strand
CTGCAACGAACCCTTCTAAAACCTATTGCTATATGATTTCGCCAAACTTACCGAGTATATCACTCTGCAAATGTATTGTATATTTTCATGATGGAAATTCCAGGACATTTTATTCCCTGGATAAAACCCACAAACGTGCCAAACCCAATCAAGCATTAGGAATTCGAAGGTTAGAGAAAATGTTGAATGTTCGTTTTAAAGGCTTGTGGGAGACTGCTATTATTTATGAAAACCAGCCCAATGGAAAAGAAATTGCCAAATACAATAATGGAATCCGTTTGTTTTAGGAGTAAACAATTGCTGTAAACAATATCATTCCAAGGGTTTACCAAGAGGTATAAGCCTGGTAAACCCTTATATATATAGAAAAGGAGTATATATACTCAGAACATATTTTTGTAAACAGTCTTAATTCTGACATAATTTAATGATCAACACCGAAAGCTTCAAAGATCAATCGTACCTCATAGGGGTATAATAATTGTCGTCTTCCAGTGTCCAATCCATCAATTTCTTTCATTTTTCTGCGTAATGTCTGTCTGCTGATGCCAAAAAAAGTGCTTAATTCCTGTTTTGTTTTAAAGGTAAACCTCATATCGTATTGTGATTTAAAATGTATTACTGTGCATTAGTGTGATAGGGAGTCACAACAACTTAAATTAGTCATAGTTACCTCTCGTACACCCTTAATTTACTACTATTTTTATTAAAAACAACTTTTATTTTCCAAGGTGTAAAACCAGTTTTGACCCTTCTTTTTTTTGACATTCCTTTGATAAAAAACAAGGAAGTTATGTTCAAATGGATTGTAGGTGGTTTGGCTGCTTTTTTTTCGATTCGGTACTTATCCCGGTTGCAACGGGCCAGTACTAATATTACTTCCCGGATCCGGGTAAGCATCCATAAGGTCAACCTAACCGGAATAGAATTAAAAGCAGCAGTCCAAATACAGAACCCTAACCCGGTAACTTTAAAACTGCAACACCCTTTTGTCAAAATCTTGTTTAAAGATAAACTACTGGGAAGTTCATCTATTGAAAACTCGATCATCGAAATTCCAGAGAACAGTCAAAAGGATTTTGATTTAAGGATACAATCCGCAGGGTGGTTAACCCTGATCCAGATATTAGGCACCAAAGTGGTCAGTGATATCCGATCTGCAAACCCTATTGAACTCAAGATTCAAACACAAATTATCACCAGGGTCAATGGTTTACCCTACGAGCAGTTTGATAACATCATACTAAAACTCTAATGCAGGCACAGACGAAAAGACATATCAATTCCGGGGTTCAGTATACTACATTCTTTCCTAAAAGTATCCAAAACGATACTGTCATTGTAGGTGCTGGTAAAGCAAGATTACAGGATACCCTACAATTAATGCAAAAAGTCATTGCAGAAACTCTTGATGATACAGTAGTATTAGCAAAGAAACTAAATGCTAAAAACCGCTATGAGGTGTGTAGGAACATCTGGAATTTCGTCTATGGTCATATCCAGTATACAATGGATACTACAGGTATTGAGCAGGTCCGCAGACCTTCACGTACATGGGCAGATCGGACCACAGGGGTAGACTGTGATTGTTATACCGTTTTTATAGGAAGCATTCTCACCAATTTAGGGATTCCATACCAGATGAGGATCACAAAATACGGAGGTAAAAAGCACTTTCAGCATATATATCCGATTGTCCCTTTTAAGGGAGGTCATATTACTATCGATTGTGTGGCAGACCGGTTTAATTATGAAGTCCCCTATTCCGAAAAGAAAGATATTGATCCAAAGGGAAATATCCTTGTAGAGGAAATATCCGGACTCAGCGGAGTGGATATCGCAGCTATTAGTCTGGATGCTTTACAACAACCAAAACTTCCTTTAAGAACGATGGTGCAACCAGCACAAACACCCGGATGTACGGTTAGGGCTACAGTACCAAATACATCTAAAAAGAGTACGATACCGGGTAAGATCGTATCCCCATTCCGATTTGATGATATGTACACCCATAGCAATATGAAAAAGAAAGATGATTTTGATCTGCTCAATTTTTTGATCATTTCAGGGATATCGGTTGCTGCAGGAATTGGAGTATTACGATTATTTACCAAAAAGACAAAAGCCTCTCGAAAAAGGAATCAACAACTCAATGCTAAACAATAATAAACCGGGGATACAACCCCAAAATAATACAACTATGGAATTACACCGATTAGATGGATTTGATGCTACTGGATTAGATAACACAGATATCAGGGATACAAGTTCATATATAAATGGAGTCTCTGACTCCACCCCGGATATTGCTTATGAGATATTGGATGAAGATGGTAATGTGATTCTGTATGCCGATGCAGAAGAGAATATTTATGTTATTGATGGCCTGCAGGGCTTCTTTAAAAAGATAGGACGCGGACTAAAGAAGTTTGCCAAAAAAGTAGGTAAAAAAGTGATCCGACCGGTAGTGAGAACGTTTAACCGTTTTCTAAACCCGGCAACCATCTTACTTCGTAACGGATTTTTACTGGCCATGAAGATCAATATGTTTAAAGTTGCCAGTAGGTTACGTTTTGGATACCTGAGTGATGCACAAGCCAGGAAGATGGGAATTGACATGAGAAAATTCTCAAAACTTAAAAAAACTGTTAAAAAGGCAGAGAAGATTTATCGTACTGCCGGGGGAAGGGGAAGAAATCTCAGAAAAGCTATTCTAAGAGGTAAAGGGAACAAAGATCGCAAAGTACCCTTAAGTGGTTTTACTATCGGAAGTATTGATAATGAACCTGATATGTATAATGATCCTTTTGAAAAATTTGTGGTGGAGGCAGATATCGATACCATTGAAGCTTTTATGAATAATGAGTTTGAGGTGGATGGACTTGGTGCAGTGGCTACAGGAACTGCTACCGCTGCTGCCAGTGGTGCTGTAGCAGGAATTGCAGGAATCCTTAGTAAAATAGGCAACATTTTTGGCGCAGCGAATAAAGTAAAGCAAAGTGCACAGACTTTATTTCAAAAACCTGCACGACCTGTTCGACAACTTCCACCTCCAATCCCCAGGAGTATCCCTAGGACATCCAGTTTTCGTCCCTCCCCATTTTCAAGAGGTAGCGCTACACCTTCGGTGATCTCCAGGAACAGGGCTGTAACTAATACATCACCTGTAGAAAAGCAGGGTTTTTTACAAAAGCATAAAACAACCTTGCTGGTCTTAGGAGGATTGGCAGTAGTAGGAACCGGAATTGCCATTGCTGTGAATTCAAACAAGAAGAAAACAGCAAAACCGATTTCAGGGACACCGAAAAAACGGATGGGACAAGGCAAACGAAACCTAACACAAAGGGATGAATTAGGGAGGTTTACCAAAGGAAATAGTTCCAAGCGTAGAAAACGAACAGCCACCAAAAGGAAAGCCCCGGAAAAACTAATTCCGAAGGCATTATTGTAAAAATCAGATCACAAAAGAGATTTCCGCTTTGACGGAAGCCATAAAAACAAGTTTTATTATGAAATCAAAAGCAAATACAAAAGATAGCCTCCTGGAAGTAGGCAAACACCTTACTACAGGAGTATTAGGAATGGTAGCCGGATCGGCAGTAGGAAGATATTCCCTTGCACTGGGTGCACTCACCATATTTGGAGGAGCCTACTACGGTAAAGACTGGATCACTTCTGCAGGAGTGGGAATGGCATTCTCCAATGGTTTTGGAAAAAAAGCAGAGACCACCAATGGTATTGACGGGATTAAGGACAATCTTGATGAAGCCAAAGATCGGGCCGTTACTTCCTTAAAAGCCATTGGTAAAAAATTATACCTGGATAAATTATCCCCTTCCATGGCACAAAAGTTATCTCTTGGAAATCTTGAAGATCGCCCTTTAGTCTTTATGGGATCTGAGGTAGCAGATCAGGGCGATTTTGATACCAGCGAAGTGGATGAGATTATTCAAAAGATTGAAGCTGGGGAACCTATCCCAACGGCTGATATACAAGAGGATTTTGTAGAAGGTGTAGACGATGAAATGGGAGAGGCAGATTTTGGAAGTATTGATATTACCCAGCTCAATGGAGCTGAAGATATCTCCGAACTCAATGCCGTAGCATAGCACCCATAGGGTGCCTTTAAAAACAAATCAGTAGCAATAAATACAATATAAAATGAATACGATGAAAAAAAGTTCAAGATCACAGTTTTTAGAAATTGTGAATGCCCATATCTCGCTTCGGGATCAGGCCAAAAAGTTTGATCCAGCTATGGTTAAAGTGGCTACGGGGATTAAAGAAGGAAGATTACAATTAGCAGATACCGCTTATTATTCGATCAAGTTTGCAGGGAACAAAGCCAATATCGATATGTTCGAGACACAGGATGCTAAGGAGATTGGGATTACCAATGTCACCCAGGCCAAGCTTCAGAAGGATCGCTTGTTTTTATGTAACCGTATCATCTTACTGGCCTCAGAAATTGAAGGGGACCTTCCCGGGAGTGATTCAGAACTCAAGAAAGTGATCAAACAAACTAATTTTGACAGTATCAAAAAAGTAGGTGGATTACAAAATGGAGTGTTTTCCCTGATTGCCAATAAAAAAATCATCATCGATGAGCGTCCGATGCAGGATTTTGCCACCGATGGCAATACCACCATCAATATCGGGACCTACTTTTTAGAAAGCCCCCGCTTTATCCGTGATGATGAAGAATTCGAATTCAATATCGAACTGGGTGATGATGCTCCTGAGAAGGCCCTTATCAAAGTAGTACTGGCAGGAACGGCAACTGTCCCTGCATAGGTTGGTCGATAATCGACATTTAAAATAATAATGAAATATCACTTTAGATGAATAACGAAGAAAAACCAAAAACCAAAGAGACCAGGCTCACCTTTTCCTTTAAAGTAGATAAGGCAAATGGGCTGTTCACCATTGATAATCTGGAACTCCCAAAACATACGAAATTGGTTAAGGGATTACAACTGATATCAGAATACCCGGATCGGTTGTACTATCGGGGAAGCCAACGTATTGAAATTGCTGGAGAGGAACTCTTTCCTGATGGATTTGATAGCAAAATACTAATGTCCTCACTCAGTGTTGCTCCAAGGGAGCGTTTCTTTGAATTAGGAGATGTATTACCCGGTGATCTTTCGGTAAAGGTTCGTTACCAGGATAAAGACCATAGTAATGCTGCTTTTGGACAAGGCTATAAAGTGAGCCTGATCATACTCATTGAAGAATCCGTATGACGACAGCAAAAAATCCATAATGGATATTTAAAATAGATAATTATGAAGTGTTTAATTCATTCAGGCAATAAACAGGATGCTAACGGGTTAGTAATACGGAGGAAGTTTGTCCCAATAAAACTTACTATTCACAGGGAAAATCAATTTCTAAACGCAGAGGCCAAACTTCCTTTTACCACCAATGCTGTTATCGGAATATTGACTACATCCAATGTTCAGAAAAAATGTAGTGATATTCCTGGAACATCCCGTTTGTATTATGGAATATCGCCTACCAAAATTGAAGATACCTCTTTTTTGGAGCTCAATCCCGGAACAACATATACAACAAACTACCCCCGGAATGTTACCATAGAAGAGCAAGCAGGAGGATGGTGGTATTATGCGCATCAGGTGACAGATACCTTTCCTTTTATTGTTTCAGGGGATATTCCGGCAACACCTAGAACTCCAATCATTATTGATGTCTTGCAACTAGGGCAATGCACTCCGGAAAAATATTACCTGTGGAGCTACCCTTTTTATGGGTATGCTTTTATCTCGTTCAACCCACCTATACCGTAACTAAAACTAAAAAAGATGATCCTGGGAACACTATCGCTATTTCAGAAAAGAGGAATTTTTTATAAAGAACATCAACTCACTTCTGAAGATAAATTTTCAGCAACGATTAATTCGGCATTAACACCAGATGAGGAATTAACGCTTTCAGACATTCCTGAAAAGTCTCAAATTACTCCAGTATCCGAATCAGGGACAACAGATTATATTCATGCCACTTTTGAAGATGACGGAAAAGCCGAATATCCATATGAAGTTACAGTATGGCTATTAGTAGAAGAGGTCCCTGAAAAGATTTAAAAATGAATTATTAATAAGGCATTTTCGCATGAGTGAGAGGCCAAAACACACAATGTGTGATGCATGAGGAATTTGCACTGCAGTATGCAGAAAGAAGAGCTAAAGAAAAAGGATACGAATCCTACCGTATTGTATACCGGGAATTTATTATCCCTGCTATGGGAATGCTAAAATTTCAGGGGTATAATGAAATCTGGTTAGTCACCTGGATTGATTGGGGACTGATGGTTAAATCAGACTATGGGCGGTATGATAATTGGTATACCAAGGAGATCAGGGAAAATATACATGAACATGCAGATCGAATTGAGATTATCAACACCAGGAAGTACCAACGTAAAATCCGCTTTTTACAAGTGATTTTAAAAACAAATGATGATGGAAGCAAGACATAGAAAACCCGGATCAGTTCGATTAAATGATACGCAATATGCAGAGATGGAAAGAATGGGGTTTGAAAGTGAGAGCGCCTATGTGAAATACAAAATGGAACAAGGCCAGTCGAAGCTCGAGGTATTAAAAACACCACTTCCTGATAACCAGGTAAGATCATTACCCATTGTAAACAAAAAAGGGTTCCGCAATGAAATGGTAGAAGATCAACTGACTATACAACACTTATCCATAGAAAACCGAAAGCTCCAGGAGAGGCTCGAAGAGATAAGTAGAAACAATGAAGAGACCTTAAATGGGGTACATCATAAGGTACATTCCTTGTTACAAGAAGAATTACAAAAACGGGATTTTGAAGAGCTTAAAAAGTCGCACTCGCAGCGCGAGGGGCAAGTAAAGGAACTGGAAGAAGCTTTGAAAAAAGCTAAAAAGGAAACAGATGCTAAACAGCAAGAAATCGAAGATTTGGTCAAGAAATTAGGATTTGTAGAACTAGGAAAAGCCCTCCTTCCCGGAGCGATCTCCGGACTGGCCAAACAATACCCCAAACAAATGCAGGGGATCGCAGGCACTCTGGGAAGGTTAGGTATTCCGGATACAGCGGATATTAAAAATGAAGATCAACAGCATTTGTTACAGATAGCAGAATACTTGCAAGAACTGTTTACTGAAGAGCAATTCGAACAAGTAGTACAACTGATGATACAGCTAGGAGAACAGATTAAGGAGGATCAAGGACTTATCCAGAAACTAGTGTATTATCTCAATCAATTACAACAAAAGAAAGAACAAAAAGGTGAAGAGTCTAAGTAGTTAAGACTTCTTAGATACTATATAAAACTCAGAAACATAAAAGATCATGCAAGCACAAGTTACCATAGGATTAACAGTAAAAGACAAAACAGAAGCGCACCAGGTCAAAAAGGCTTTTGAGACTATGAACAAGCATTTTGGGGCCAAAGGGATTATTCATATGGAAAAGCTATTCCTAAATGATGCCTTTATCAGGAACCTAGTTAAAATGAAAATAAACAAAAGATAACATGGCATTACCAGCGGCAACTCTAGCAGTAGAAGCTATAAAAAACAGACCGAAAATATCTGTAAGCAAGGATGTAACTACAGTCTTACTGGCCAGTGGACTGGGTATTGGAGTGTTCTTTGCTGTCCGGGCTTTGGTAAGAAAGTTTAAACGGAACAACCGGGAGAGGCATGCTTTACAACCTGGCAATCCTGCAAACTTTGCTATCCGACTGAAGATGGCATTTGAGAATGACAATGCCTTTGGTTGGGGAACAGATGAAGAGGTGGTATTTGATACCATAGAACAAATCCCCAATGCATCTATGATGAGAAAGGTAGAACGTGCCTATAAAGATTTATACGGAAACAATTTATCTGCGGACCTAATGAGTGAGCTTTCGACAGAAGAATTTGCAATCGCTCAGGAAATTATCAATTCAAAAACATGAAAAAAACGATGGAATCTAAAACAGTCGCAAAACGACAGCTGAAAAATAAAGCAACTCAAAAACCACTCTCTAGGAAGAAAGTATTGATGTATGGTTTAGGAGGAGGATTGGTATTAGGGTTGGGATATCTAGCCTATACGTATTTCAGTAACCGGGCAGCCAATCAAAGAAGTATACAAAAGCCAATACCTCCAATACCTCCCGGAACCATAATTACCAAACCTATTCTCCCAAGAGTCGCTAGCGACAAATTTCCATTAAAAAGAGGAGCTAGAGGATCACTTGTACAGATGGTACAAGAAGCGCTCCTTGCCAAAGGAGGAAAGCCTGCCTTGATCATTAAAGAAACGAGCTTTAGAAATGGTAAAGTAGATGGAGTATTTGGTAAAGGAACAGAACGGGCATTACGTGCTGCAGGATTTCCTTCAGTGATTACACAAAGCCAGTTTACATCATTAGTAGGTAAGCGTGGAAACTCCCCCTTTGGGGGTTGGGGGGCTGTTGCTAATGATATCATAGCTTCCGCCAACAAACAAAATCTATTTGGCGTTCTAAATGGATTGAAGAAAATAAGTTCTGTTAGTCAGTACAAAAAGGTTAGTACGTTTTTCCAGAATGTAAGGATTTTGGGGACACGGGTAACTTCATTGGTCAATGCTTTACTGAGTGTGGCTTTTAAAAACAAAGAACTGGAGAAAGTGAAGATCAGGGCTGAATTTAGAAGAATGGGACTTAAACAAAACACTCAAGGCGTATGGTTTATTCCGGGGATAGGAACTATTGGATCGTTTGATCGTATAGATAATCAAATCACCCAAGAGTGGAACCTTGCTGTTATAGAACGACCTACATTACTTCAGGCAACCGATGGATCCTTTATTGTTCCGGTATTAGCTCCCGATACCGTAGTGGGTTATATTACAGGAATGGAGAATGGAAGGACACGAATTCTAACACAGTCAGGAGAAACTGTATTTGCTCCTACTGCCAATCTATCCTCTTTATAAATGTAAAACCGAAAAATAAAAAATGTAAAAGTAAAAACATGAAAAAAATAATCAATTGGTTTAAACGGATTTTTGACAGTGATCTTCCAATATGGGGATACCTTAAAGTATGGAGAGAATTATCCTCTTTAGCCGTAGGACTGATCCTATGGGTGCATAGTGCAGCTTTTTTGCATTGGATTGATCCAACAGCAGGAACTTATGATGCAGGTATCTTTCAAGTATACCTCTTTGCCATTATTGGCATTTTTATCCTTCATGGGATTGTACGGATACTCATGAAACTTATCTGGCCTACTTCAGAAGACTATCTGGACCATCAGTTTAGAAACGATTTTAAAACCATAACACCATGGCAAAAACTAAAGTTATCTACGTTTATATTCTTTGCATTCTTATTTGCAGTCACCTTTTTAGCCAGAACACTGTAACACAATATTCAAGTATAAGTGAAGAGGAACTAAGACAATGTGTAAAAGAATTGTATGATTCTCAAGTGGGGGTTCGTGAGGTTGGAGGCGAAAATAGAGGAGTTT
>NZ_VLNR01000012.1 GCF_007489275.1 Aquimarina algiphila | reverse complement strand
TTTAAAACCTTGAGTATTTTATCGTAATTTGCTTGAAAGTTGTGCATATGAATTATAGTGTCGTAACTACAATTTACTGCCTTTTAGCAGTTTGCGCAACTTTTTCTAAATGCACAACGGGTTAATAGAAATATTTTTTTCTTACTTAATTCTATTTCGATTTTATCTTTCATATGCTAAAAATAAATATGGTAAAAGAGAATTGGCTTATTTATATTTTGTCAAGAATTATTCATTGATAATTGTTTTGTGCCCAAGTTATTGCATTTCTTATAGCGTGAACTAATCTTTGATGCACCATATCCAAATCATATTGGTAAGGCCCATCATGATTTCCTTTAGATAAATTAGTAAGGTTAGCTGAAAGGCTTTTTAATTGACCAATCATTTTTATTGGTGCATTAATTGAATCAGATTTCACTTCTGCAAGGGTGCTTATCGATTCATCAATCAAATCAATAGCACTTTGAAGATCTACTTTGGTATTTTGTGATAGTTTGATTGGTGCCCTTCCTTCAACATTTTTTCTTGACTCACCAAGTGTCTTTTCATGTTTCATGAACTTTTCTCTTGCTTCCAAAACTTTTTCAATTTCTACTCGAATTATTGGATCAAGTTTCAATTTAGGATCTTTAAGTAGATTATGCATTGATGGTACTTTTAAAATTGTACCATTCTTAATATCGTTAACATTTTCGATTTCATTATATATTGACAAAATCGAAGAATAATGTCTGTTTCCATAATATGTCCTGCATAAATACCACAAAGTTTCTCCTGATTTAAAAACATGGGTTGGTATAGTATCTTTTACTATCGGTTCATTAGTAACCTCAGGTTTCTGAAGGTTCTTTTGTACATCATCAGATAGACTATCATTGACAACTTCAATTTCTTTATTTAGTTTGTTATCTTCAACAGGTTTTTCACTCTTACATGAAAAGAAGATCAGACCAACTGCAGTCAAATACATTATTTTTCTCATGTTTTTTTTATTACAGTTTTAGAAATATCTGAAAAACAAAATGATAGATCAACAATATGTTTAAAATCGATACTAAGTCAAATATAAATATTTTGTTTTATATACTGGGTAGACGAATAAAAGCTTAGCATAAACCTTCAAATCTAAAACTATACTCCCTAACCTTCTTTTATTTTCTTGAAGATAACAATTGCCTTATGCTTGCCAAATGAGAAAACAAAACAATAGGTACAATTACTGCTGGAAGCCATATAAAAGGGAAGTAAGTTACTCCTATATTTGGTTGGTCAAATGCCATTATTTGTAAAGGAGTTTGGGCACTTAACACTGCTATCGCTAGAATGTTTATGAGTAACCCTAAACAGATAAAATTCCAAATCAAAAGTCCTTTGTTACCTATCCATTTTTTTATAAAAACCAAATAATATATAATCGGAGCAGAAATCCCTGAAAGAATATCAAAATTTAACCCTTCAAATGTCATGAGATCAGGTATTAATCCTTCTACAAAAATGTAGAAAAGAATAATCTCTACCGGAATTCTTATCGTATGTAATAATGTAAGCCATTTTAAATTAAGATTATCAGAAAACCTTCTCCCTTTACGAGTAAAAAAAACGATCAGTACGAAAAAAATACCTGGTCCTAATAAAAATAGTAATCGAGGAGGAATTGCATTCGCGTTTTTATAAAACCCTGATATTCCCAGAATGCTCAGAACGACCATCCACAAAATAATTCCTATAATTATTTTTTTATTTTTGGAAGCTTTAAAAAAGCTCCATAAAGTAATTACTGTTGTTAAAACAAAACCTATTATTATAAAATTTGATATATCTGCCATTTGTTATGTATTTATAAATGTAAATTTCTGATGAAATCAATACATATTACTTGACAAAAGGCAAGAAATGGAACGATTATATTTTTTTTCTTAATCTGCTTAATGTACTATCTGTAACTCCTAAATAGGATGCAATATATTTCAGCGGAGAATATTGTAAAATTTGTGGTTTTGCAGTTAACAAATTTTGATAACGCTCTTCTGCTGTCCGATTAATCATTCCATAATTGCGCTTTTTTGAAGCCATAAATTCTTTAACTAAAATGGCACGCCCAAAATCCCTAAAGGCCGGTCTGTCATGAAAAAGAGTATTTAATTCTTCATAAGAGATATAGAAAAACCATAGCAGTCGGTAATTGCATGGATATTGGCTTCAGAACGTACACGATTAAAAAAAGAAGTAACTTCGAATACAATATTATCTTCAGTGAAAAAATCAGTTGTTATTTCATTCCCTTCTAAATCAAATAAAAAAGTACGCATCAATCCTTTTTCCAAATAAAAATAGTCATCACTTGTTTGATTCTCTCGAAGAAGAAACTCTCCTTTTTTCAATTTAATTGGATGAAAGGTATTAGCAATTTCCTGAGCCTCGTTCCTTGCTATAGGAACTATACTAAGTATAAATTTTATGAGTAGATCTCTGGTATTCATTTAATATATAACAATTAACGGTTTGTATATAATGTAAATAATACTACATTTTACGCTTATCGTAGAACCTGGTTTTTATGTTTTATTAGATACATTATTTTTCTTTATTGGTAATAACTCTTTATATGTTAAGCATCTCCAAATCCATTCTAATGGTCCAAATCGGTAATAATTTAACCAAACCTTACTCAATATTAGCTGAAAAACAAAAACGACAATCGCTGTAAATAACGCTACCGAAGGACTTAACGTCTCATACAGTTTAAATCCAATCGATGAAAATAGAATTAAACCTATAAGGCTTTGCATAAGGTAATTTGTAAGAGCCATTCTACCCACATATTTTAATGGGGATAAAATAAATTTCCATTTGGTATTATACCAAAGCCAACCAATACCCCACAGATAAAACAAGCCCATTGCAATATCCGAGAATACCATTAATTTTATGAATATAGGTCTAAAGGTTCTCGTAGAATAAATTGCATAATTAGGTAATACAAATAAGAAAACAACTCTATAAGCATTGGTTAAAATTGCAATAATCAATATCGGTATTCTTACTTTTTGAATGAAAGCATCCAAAGAATCATAAATTTTGTTTTTGCCCAGATAGAGTCCCAGAAGAAACATTGAAATAGCAACTGGTGCTAAAAACCCAAATAACATAGGTATGTTTGACAGATACTCTAGTAACCTCATTTGTAGGCCTTCAAGATAAGTTCCATTTTTTATTATTTGATTGACTGTTTCTCCTGTATACTCACTCAAATAAATTTCTGGTTTAAAATTTAAAAGGTTGAATAGATATTCAAAAAGTTGGTCATAAAAGGGAAAAAAGAGAAAAATTACAGATAGAATGAGAATTAATTGGTTTGACTTTTTCAACATAAGTGTGGTTAAAAGCCCTAGTAATGCATACAGATTTAACACATCCCCCGACCATAAAAATACAATATGTAAAACGCCAAAAAGAAAAAGTATAAACATTCTTCTTGCAAAAAATGAAAATGAGAGTTTATTTTTCTCCAACATTTTTAAGGCTTGCATTGAAATTCCTAATCCAAAAAGCAATGAGAAAATAGGAAAGAATTTTGTGTAAAAAAACAGTTGTAAGATTTTATTGGAAATTTGGTCGATACCTGAAGTCCATTGCTTCGCAAATTCATCTTGATTAAGAAAAGTTGAATTCATTATTACAATATTGACAACAAAAATTCCGAGAATTGCGAATCCTCGGAAAACATCTAATACATCAATTCTTTTTTTTACTTTGACGGGTTGTTCGTTCAATTTTGATAAAGTTTTGTATTGTATCTAATAGAGACATAAATCTGATTCGGTTTATTTCTACTATAATTGTTTACAAATATACGTTAAAAAAACTTCTTCAAGATATAAATCTATGTATTACAGATTCACATAAATTTTTCCTTAAAAACGGGTTTTGTCAATTTCCATCGATGTACTTTTAATTCAAAGTTCCATCCAGAAGGCTTGGATACATAACATTTTTCAAATTGGAAGCCTAGTTTTACCAAGGTTTTATTAGGAGCACTATTTAAATAATATGGTTCACTTATAAGATTTTTTATTTCTAGGTTCTTAAAGAAATAAGGTATCGATCTTTTAACCATTTGACTACCCAAACCTTTCTGTCTTCTATCCGAATTCCAAATGTGCAAATGCATATGTGCTTCTTCTCTGAATTTTATACTATTCACATAACAATGCCCATAAGGTTTCCCATCTATTAGCCCTATCATAAACAAGGCAGATTTTTGTTCGTATGGAAGGCTAATTTGTTTTTCTATATACTCACCTAGATTCGCATAGATATATAATTCTTCCCTTTTTATACCCATAGATTCTAAATGGGATGTAGAAATAGTACTCCAATACTGTACTATATGTTGAATATCTTTTTTCTCAATTTCTTTAACTGCGAATAGATTTTCCATATTTCTTAAATCAGATCTCAAATTTATATAAAACCTTAGTGTTCTTTTTAGTTTGGTACCAATCATTATATACCAGTTCGTAGGTATCAATTTCGAAAGATCCAAAATCAACATCTCTATATTTTTGTAATACTTTAATGAATTCTTTTGGATCTGTAATTTCTGATTTAAATCGTACTATTGTAGCATGTGCTGTTCTTATTTTATATCGAGTATCTATAGAATGTTCTAAGGTTGTTTTCTTAAAATTTGACCTCAAGTTCATTCGCGTAGTGTCCAAACTATTATTTTTAGTAAACCCTTTTAACATAATACAGGAACTAGAAGCAGTAATCCCTTTAAAAGTAATGCTATCTCTTAATGTTGTTTGAAGACTATCTGTTATCTGGTCTATATATTTTGAAATATCTATAGCGTTGATATCAAACCCCTGATAGCAGGAGATTATTGACATCACCGTAACATGTATATCTGTAGACGGATAATAATATTGATTAGGATCTATATGTTTAAGTTCTTCAATAAATTCTGAAATTAATCTTTTGACCTTATTATTAGGTCGTACCAATAAAGTGATTCCTCTTCTTAAATCAGATGTTGATTCGATTAACGGATCAATATTAAATTCATTTTGATTGAACTTTGCTAAAGATTCTGACCACAAATTATCATAATGAATATTCAATTCCATTCTTATTTTTTAATACCAGATGTTAGCTAAGATATGAAGGTATAAAATTAGGTGACATATCGTTTATGATCAATATTTCCTTCTTTATGACATTTCTAATACTATAATTTTATACTTCTAATGATTATTTTTTCTAAACTATCGATTGGTTTTATCGTTTTTTCCTTTTGATTGATTCCGCTTTTAATTTGAGAATTAACAATGAAGTGATAATATCCATTTCCAATTTCTCCTGTAGTACTTGAATCAAATTCTTCTCCAGAGTCTAAAACTTCTACTTTTGTTATTTCTGAAATATCTTCATTAAAATAAAACTTAGAAACTTTAGAGCTTTGATGTCCTATAAAATAATTATCATAAATAGCCAACCCATCAATCCCTTTAGTATCAATATTAGTAGTATTGAGTAATGTGATCATCTTGTTTTGCAACTCTATTTTTAGGATTCCCTCGTTTGTAGCTACAAACAGGCAGTTAAGAGGATTGTAATAAACAATTCCGTTAGGAAACGTATACTTTTCCAGATCAATAAAGATATCTAATGTGTCTGTATTTTTATCTATTTTATAAATTTTACCATTCATTGTCTCAGTAGCGTATACATCTCCACTTGTTGCTACTGTAATATCATTAAAAAATGATCTTGTTTCCCTTTTTTCAATAGTGTATGTTTTTTTAATCTTCTGATTCACTATATCAAAGGCCATAATAGCAGTTTCCCAATTTTTAACATTAGATTGATTTACTATAGGTGCAGCTGCCATATTGATCCATAATATTTTATTAGATACGTTCATCTCCATACCTATTGGACTTAATCTTCCGAATGATTCTTGACCTATCATATCGCGAATTTTTCCTTTTGAAGTAATTCCAATTACTTTCTGCTTATAAATACTACCAATATAAATCATATTCGTTTCAGTATTAAATGCAGTACCTTCTGGTATAAGATCTTTTTCTTTTAGAATGTAATCTCTCTTATTTACATTACAACCAAACAAAAGTAACAGTATCATTAATACTATTATACAAGGATATTTCATGTGTTTATTATAAATATTCTAATCCATAATTGTTTTCACAATAATATCTGAACCCAAGTAAGCATTATCAGAATATTCATGCCAATGTCTTATTCTGGGGATATTTATGTTTTTTATTTCGATATTTCCATCAAAATATAGTCGTTCTCCTTTGGTAGTATCATCTGGAAAAATAATTTCTATTCCTTTAAGTTCATAATCCATTTTAGAAATAAAGACATACCAGTGTTTTGAAAATAGTTTTTCTTTTAATTTTATTTCTATTTTAAAACAATCAATTTTATTAAAGGTTTCTATACTCACCTTACCTATACTTTCTATCGTTTCAGAAGTAAGGCTCATTGGTAATCCATACATAATCCTATAAAAATCTTGGTATCCTTTATTTCTTTTAGGATTCAATCTATATTTTTCGATTAATTCTTTATCTATATCTTTTATCCCATCCAATGCTACTTGAGCATTTCCTTTGTCATCAATACTATACTCAGCAAGGTGCGTATCTCTATTTCTTATCAATTTAAACGCATTGGTGGCATTATTTATACTTACTATCGAATATCTCCCAGGGTTTGATAATCTAGGCTCCTGAATATGAATTTTTAAATCTATCGTATCCCATGAAGCATTGGGGTCATGTTTAGTAATACTTTGCTCAATTATACTTTGACCAGATAAGCTTTCCTCTTTAACTTTGCATGAAAGTAATACTATGGGTATACACAATACATAGATGATGCTTTTTGTCTTTCTGAGCATATCGAAAATTTTAGAATAAAAAAACAGAATACATAAAACTAACAAAATTCCCTCAATCATTGTTATTTCAGATATCATAAAGAAAACCTAATTAACTCATTTTTAGCAAGTGATACTTTACTTTAAATTACAATCAATTTACATTGATCAGCATTGATGTATTTATTTTTCTACAAATTCATTTTGGATAGGTTCTCCCCTTTCGGTCCATTTATCATTTGTATAATAATTTAAAAATTGAATAGGTAAACCTTCTACATTAAAAGGGCCTCAAGCGCAATTCTCTTTTTGATTGCATGTAAATGGGTTAAATACAAAAACCCCAATTGTAATTGAGGTTTTTTGTAATCTTAAACATGGAATTATTATTTGTAATAGAAAAGATTATATCATCTTTTCACTACCACTTTCCTAGTGATATTCGATACATTATCTCCGGTTATTTTAATAATATAGATACCTTGTTTTAGGTTACTCATTGGTATTACTTCCTTATCATTATCTACTTTGTACTCATACATGATCTGCCCGGTCAAATTAAAAATAATAACTTTATCATATCCTTTTGTAATTCCTTTTACTTGCAGCATATCTTTTACTGGTAAAGGATATAGCATTATTTCTTGGTTATTATTAAGAGTTAACACTTCACCTAAAGATCGATTAACTGCATTAGTAGCTGTTATCATAAGCTTTGGTTGGTAGGAAATAGTAGAGTTTTCTTTAGAGGCAAATTTAACATATGTCTTACTTGCATCTCCTCCATTTGATCTCACATGAATTGAGATTTGATTTAAACTATTCAAAACACCATCATTAACAAGGTCTGTAATATCATACACGCTTGGTTCTCCAACTACATATCCACCAGTTTTAGTATCTAAAAGCTTTGATATTCCTGGAGTTTGACTATATGTTACATTTGAATTAAAATCATCAGATTCATATACATGAGTTGTTAAATCTGAAGCTGTGCTTCCCACTTGAACAGGAGTTAACATTAATTTTGCAGAAGTTATGTTTCCGCTAAGCGCAGAAATATCAAATTTGAATAATGCTCTTCTTTTGTAATCATCAGAATTAGGTTCTTTTACCCAAAGATCAGTACTCGTATTATAATTTACAGCATCAAAACTTCCTCCTCTTATATACGTATCTATAGTTGGAATTAAAGTAGATTCGGTTACAGTTCCTGTGCTCATTTCTTTTCCCCAGATTTCAACCTCAGTTAAACTATTCCAGTTGTTCCCTGATGAATTCCCTTTTCCAATAATTCTAACGTATCTTGCTTGCCCACTCAAGGCAAAATCTTCCAGATCATTAGAATTACCGCTACTTGATTGATTTGATATGAGGGTTGCAAAATTGGTTCCGTCCTCTGATATAGCAATATCAAAAGTTGTAGTTCTTTGATCTCCTTTAAAAAATGCTATTTTAATTGTATTAATATCATATACAATTCCCAAATCATATGTTATTGTTTCTCCTATACCTTGGGCAGACCATCTTGTGCTTAAATCTTTATCTAAAGTTTTTTCTGGACCATTACCAGATTGAAAAGTACTTGCGTTTACACTAGAAACGTTTAATAACATATCATTACCGGTGCCTGGATTCGTTCCACTTTGTGAAACACTAATTGTTTTGGTTATTGCTCCTCCTGTGATTGTTATTATTCCTGTTCTGGTATTTGTAGTGGCATTAGCATTTACATTTACTGTAACTGTTGCGTTATTACTTCCTGATGATGGCGATGTACTTAACCAATTCTGGTTATCAGAAACTGTCCAATTGAGGTTAGAATTAATAGTAAATGTACTATTATCTATAGATGAGCCAAAAGAAATCGTAGAATTAGAAACAGTTAACTCATCTTGTTGTTGAGCCACTCCATTTTGAGTTATATTTATAGTTCTTGTTATTAATCCTCCTGATACTGTAACAACTCCTGTACGCGCTGTTGTTTCTGTATTTTCAGTTACCGTAATTTCTACTGTACCATTATTTGATCCATTATTAGGGCTAATTGATATCCAGTTTTGATTATCAGAAACTGACCAATTTACATTAGACATTATTGATAACGTTTTACTATCCGCAAAATCGCTAATTGTGCCTACAGTAAGCGTGTTAGTTGGTGGATTGGGATCTTCACCAGCATTTGGTCCAACATCACTAGGTGTTAAAGGCTTATATCTTACAGAGGCAGTACTAAAATGATCTGCACCAGCATTACTGGTACCTGGCCTGGGTTGTCCTTCTATATCTTCATCAATATTTAAGCCCGCAATAGCACAACTAATGGTTGGTGAAGAATCTGTAGACCTTCATACAGTACCGTCAAAGGTTAAACCTGGGTTTATTTCATTAACCTGATTAGCGGCAAATGTTGATCCATCACTAGTAAGATTTGCGCTACCTGTTGGATACATAATATTATTAAAGAATTTTACTTCTCCTCCCTGGTCATTACCATTGATATAACTAATCATACTATTTGTTGATCCAGTCACAATATTATTGGCAATAGTAATATCTTTTAACTTTACATTATAAGGGTTTCTTCCTGGTTTATCATAACCAATCTCAATACCATATGTATTATTTACGAGAGTGTTGTATGCGATAGTGACACGCTCTGCTCTAAAATGTTTAGTAAGATTTGTACTGTTTCCATCTATCGCATCCCCTTGGGTTAATGCAATTGGAGCATTCCAAATAGTTCCTTTTAACCCTTCCATATAGTTATTTACAATAACATGATCGGTACCATATATACGTATCCCTCCAGTATGTATTGTGGATGATTCAAAAGTTCCATTAGGTTTATTATCTCCAAAGAAATAATTCCCTTCTGCTCTGTTTCTATTACCATGTCTAAATGATAATGTTCCATAACTTTTTCTAAAAGTATTATGTCTAATAATGTTATCACATGATTTTACAGACACTATTTCTGGGTCCCCATCACAATCTTCGAATAAATTGTGTTCTACAATAGTAAATCCGCTAGATTTTGACATTTGACTCCAACCAATACGTATAGATTCTTGTTCATTTTTAGCTCTTGGTGAATTGTTCTTAAAATAATTATGATCTATTCTATCATACTGGGATTGTCTAGAATCACTTTCATCCTGATTACTCGTCCCATCTATAGTAATATAATGTCCGGGAGTTGTCTTATTTTGAAAAATATTATGATCTATCCTATTATGGTGGCTTGTATGTTGAAAAGTATAGTCATTATAAATACCACCAATAAAAACCCATTTTATAGGTACAGTAGTTTTTAATTCGAAAACATTTCTCGTTATTCGAATATTATTAGATCCTTCGAGTTTTACAAGCGTATTTTCGCCTTCACAATCAAAAACAAACCCTTCTAAAACAATATGTTCACACCGTTTTAAAGAAAAAACCGATTCTTTGGTAAATGTTACTCCACCTATCGTTTCGGCTTTGATAATAATTGGATTTCCCGGAGTTCCTTTTGCATCAGAAAAACGCGCTTCGAAGTCTCTATATGTTCCATTCGGAATTATAAAAACTGAACCCGCAGAAGCAGAATTAACCAGGTCTCTAAGTTCTTTATCATCACTTACAGTAGTTTGTGCATAAGTACTAAGATAACAACATGTACATAAAAAAAGTAATAGTTTGGAATACGTAAAAGTTTTCATTTTGAAGATTGAATTTGTGTAAAATCAGTTAAAATTAAATTGGTTGACCAATTTAATTCTTATAAAGATAAAACATTATATCAACTAGAAAGGCAAAATGTTAAAAAAATAAACAATTTCTAAAACAAACAGCCATATATTGAATAATTGATATTAATCTATTTTTATTTACTTCATAATACTATTCGATTTATTGATCCTGTATCACTTACATAAACTGGGTTGTATATCCGAAAAAGCAATAAAACAATCTATATACTTATGATAACAAAGAAAATTATGACCTTGATTCGTTTGTGATAAATCATAATTTTTTATTAGATTTCAACTCCAAAATAAGAAACTAGCCTCCATGAGTAATAATAGACAATCTACCAAATATGCTATTTATGCAGTTGCTGTTTTATCGGCTGCTCTAATTAACGGGTTCATTTTAAAATATGTAAAGAGACATATTGATCAACAAGGGTATCTTCTTGTTCTGATAGACATGTTAGTTGTCGTACTAATTTTTGCGCCCGCTTTTGCTTTGGTAACGAGTTATGCAAAAAAATTGTCAAAAGTGTATTTAAAAACTTCCAAAAAACTATCGAGTAGAAATAATGGAATGTTGCTTGGCTTTATTGTCGCCATAATTATTCTATTTATTCTTTATGCTAACCTTAGGCATAACATCAATGTTATTAATGACTTAAAAGCATTAATTTCAGGATAATATATTCTTTTAGACATCACAAATCATAATTCCTTCTTGTAGAGCACTTAATTTATCATCATAAGTCGGGATAAATTCCTGAGCTACATACCCTTTAAAACCAGTGGTTAATACAGCTTGCATTATGGCTGGGTAATTAAGTTCCTGACTCCTATTAATCTCATGGCGGCCAGGTACTCCACCCGTATGATAATGTGCAATATATTCAGTATACTTTCTTATCGTTGCAATAATATCGCCCTCCATAATTTGCATATGATAGATATCGTAGAGTAATTTAAAATTAGATGACCCTATTTTATCAACTAAACCAACTCCCCATGGAGTCAAATCACATTGATAATCTTTATGGTCCACTTTGCTATTTAGCAATTCCATAATAAGGGTAACATTATTTTTTTCGGCATGTTTAACTAACACATCCAAACCTTTAGCACACTGTTCCCAACCCTCTTCATCAGAAATACCATTTCGATTACCAGAGAAAACGATAACTTGTTTTATACCTGCATTAGAAGCTTCTGAAATTAGGGTAAGATATTGTTTTTGTAGTGCTTCATGATTTTTAGGGTCATTAAAGCCGTCTGTTATACTTGCAAATGTATCAGTTGCCAGAGAACATTCTAATCCAGCCTCTCTTACTATTTTCCATTCATCCGGCTTTAATAAATCAATTGCCTTAAGTCCCATTTCCTTTCCTTTTCTTGCAAATTCCTGTAAAGGAATATCTTGGTAACACCACCTGCATGCCGAATGATTTATGTTTCCTTTTAAATCTTCTTGAATGTTAGTTTTTTGGTCTTCTACACAATTTGCAACTATTGATCCGCTTAACCCTATAGCCCCAATACTTAGTGATATATTTTTAACTGCTTGTCTACGATTGATTTTATCTCTTGCCATGACTAAAAGAATGATGATATGATCTTATTAAAGATAATAATTTATAATAATAAATATTCTGATTATTGATTTAATACTTTACTTGGCTTCTAACAAAATTTCTGATTTCACTGGTGCTAAAAACAGGATTAGCTCCTTCTCTAGCTGCTACCATAGCACCTACAGCACATGCATTATCAATCGCCACCTGAGGGGTTTCTTGCTGAAGTAGTCCCGAAATTAAAGTAGCCAAAAAAGAATCCCCGGCACCTACGGTATCTACAACTTTTATTTTATATCCTTCATTATGGTAAAATGTGCCTTTATACCATAATATTGCTCCTTTTCCTCCTTTGGTTATACAAATTTGATCTGTATCACAATGTTTTACAACAGCTTTGATTTTATTTTCAATAGATTTCTCTTCGATTTTGAATATCGTACAAATTTCATCCAATTCCTCATCATTGAGTTTTATGAAATCCGTATTTTTCATTAATTCCAATAATAATTCAGCATCATAATGCGGAGGTCTGAGATTAACATCCAAAATCTTAAATTTAGCTTTGTCTAGAGCTCTTAGCAATGTAGCTCTTGATGTTTCATTTCTACTTGCTAAACTGCCAAAAATAATAGCATCAGATTGCGCTACTACTTGTATAACCTCTTCTGTATATTCAATAAAGTCCCAAGCCACAGGGTGGTTAATGTTGTAAGTAGCTGTGTTTTCTTCATCCAGAGTTACTTCAACCTCTCCTGTTTTGTATTGATGATCAATCTGAAATGTATCTAATGGTAATTGTCTTTCTGCAACATACTTCATGATGTCCTTACCCAAATCATCATCTCCAACTCTTGAAACAACACAGGAATCTATACCCATAGATTTTAATCGTAAGGCTACATTAAGAGGAGCTCCTCCTATTTTTTTATGCTTTGGAAAAATATCCCAAAGTACTTCTCCAAAACAAGTGATTTTCATTAGATATTGGTTTTAATTTATATATCTGCCTGCTCTTTTTAATATACTTATTATGAAATTTTGGATAATTAATACGACTGATTATACACAATGTATTATTCGTGTATATTGAAAACAACCCTCAGTGGTTAACAACTCCTCTGAGGGTCTAGGCCGAAGCGATAAAATTAAACTAACTCAACTTACACTCAATTAAACTTGCTTCAGCTTCTCTTCAATTTTATTCAGACACAGGTTATTAATACTACCTATGTGACTATGTTTTGTATTCTTTTCTGGTTTATAATCTCCATTTTCGATATCTAAACCGATTTTCACATATGCGTCTCTAAATGACATTCCCTGCATTACCAATTCATTTAATGTATCTACACTAAAAAGGTAGTCATATTTATTATCATTAAGAATATTTTTATTTAAAGTAACATTTTTTAATGCATATATCGCCATTTCTAAAGAAGCTTTTAAATCCTGGATAGCAGGCACAACTCCTTCTTTAAGTAACTGTAAATCGCGGTGATATCCGCTAGGTAAATTGTTTGTCAATAGACTTAACTCATATGGTAATGCTTGAATTTTATTGCATTTCCCTCTAATCAATTCGAAAACATCAGGATTCTTTTTATGAGGCATAATACTAGATCCTGTAGTAAATTCTGAAGGTATACTCATAAAATCAAAATTCTGACTCATATACAAACATACATCCATTGCCAACTTTGATAAAGTTCCTGCAACACTGCTCATTGCAAAAGCAGTTGATTTCTCTGATTTACCTCTACTCATTTGAGCAGCTACTACATTATACTTTAATGTTTCGAATTCTAGTTCTTTGGTTGTGAACTCTCTATCTATAGGAAATGAGCTACCATATCCTGCCGCACTACCCAGCGGGTTTTGATCGACCACTTTGAGAGCAGCGTTCACAAAATGAAGATCATCTATAAAACTTTCTGCATATGCAGAAAACCATAACCCAAAAGAAGATGGCATTGCGATCTGTAAATGTGTGTATCCTGGTAAAAGAACATCCTTATATTTTTCTGCTGTGGTTAGCAGGTTAGACGATAATTCTTTGACTTGTGATTTAATTTGTAGCAATTCATCCTTTAAATACAAATGCATTGCTACTAAAACCTGATCATTACGTGATCTTGCCGTATGGATTCGTTTACCAGCATCTCCTATTCTTTTGGTTAGTTCAAACTCTATCTTAGAATGAACATCCTCAAACTGATCTTCTATTAGAAACACACCCTCTTCTATCTCCTTTGCAAGTACATCTAACTCTTTCTCTATCCCAGCAATATCATCATCAGAGAGTAAACCTATTTTATGCAACATTTTGGCGTGTACCAATGTAGCTCTTACATCATATTTGGCGATTACCAAATCTAGTTGTCTATCGTTACCTACGGTAAACATATCTATTTTCTGGTCTGTTGGTAATCCTTTATCCCAAAGCTTCATAACATTATTATAATTTTTATTCCTTAATGCATTTCCAATACATATTGAAGCTACATTTTAAATTATTATTTTAAATTTAACAAATTAAGTATAGAATCATAATTTTCTATACAATTCCTTCTAAAATCTTTATATATAGTTCTACTCCTTCTTTAATCTCATTCACGTAAATAAATTCATTAGCAGAATGCGATCGTGTTGAATCTCCCGGCCCTAGTTTTAAAGATGGGCAGCTTAATACTGATTGATCTGATAATGTTGGTGATCCATATGTTGTTCTTCCTAGTGCTATGCCTGATTCTACCACTGGATGATCTACAGGTATCGATGAAGATCCTAGATGTAATGATCTTGGACGAACCTCAACCTGTTCTGGCATTGCCCGTTTTACCAGTTCCAAAATCTCTTCATTTTTATACTTATCATTTACTCTGATATCCACTACCAGATCACAACTCGCTGGTACTACATTATGTTGATTTCCTGCATTTATTTGTGTTACAGTCATCTTTACTTTTCCCAAAGCTTCTGAATTTTTATCAAATACATAGGTTTCAAACCATTGTATAACCTGCAAGGCATTATAAATAGCATTATCGTCATTTGGATGTGCAGCATGACTTGCAGTTCCTTTTACTGATACATCTAAAACCAATAATCCTTTTTCTGCGACTGCCAATTGCATCAAAGTAGGTTCTCCTACAATCCCAAATTCTACATTCTTTAGATATTTTAATACGCTTTTTAATCCCAATGGTCCGCTGCTCTCTTCTTCTGCTGAGGCCACGATCACAAAATTGTATTTTAAACCATCCTTCTTATAAAAGTAAGTAAATGTGGCTAGTAATGACACCAAACATCCACCAGCATCATTACTCCCTAATCCATATAATTTTCCATCTTCTACAAAAGCCTTAAAAGGGTCATTAGTATAATTTCCATTAGGTTTTACCGTATCATGATGTGAGTTTAATAAAATAGTAGGCTTTGATTCATCAAAATGAGCATTATAAGCCCAGATATTATTATTCTCTCTTTCGAAAGGAATATCATTTTTGACAAACCAATGTTCTATCAACTTAGCCGTCTTATCCTCTTCTGAAGAAAAAGATGGGGTTTCTATTAGGTTATGCAAAAGCTCTATTGCCTGATTTGTTAGTTGTTCTACCATTGTTTATAGACTCAAAGTCGTATGTTTAGTTGTATTATCTTTTATAAAATCTGCATTTGCTATATGTACCTTACTCACTTTCTTTTGTAATGCTTCAAAACAGTTTTGAAGTTTAGGCAACATACCATCTGCAATCACCTGAGCATCCCGTAATTCGTTATATTTTTCTAAGTTTATATGTTCGATTACAGAATCTTTATCTTTTATATTTTCTAGAACACCCTTTAATTCAAAGCAATAAAACAATGAAACTTCATAATGAGGGCTCATCGCAGAAGCAATTTCAGATGCTATTGTATCAGCATTTGTATTAAACAATTGTCCATTTGAATCATGTGTTACTGCACAAAAAACTGGAGTTATTTTTTGATTCAAAAAGCCTTTTATTATTGTATCATTCACTTCTACTACATCTCCAACATACCCGTAATCTATAAACTGAACAGGTCTTTTCTCTGCTCTAATCACATTAGCATCTGCTCCTGTTAATCCCATAGCATTACAGTTATACTTTTGTAATCCTGAAACAATTCTTTTATTTAACAATCCAGCATATGTCATCACAACAATATCTAAGTTTTCTGCTGATGTAATTCTTCGTCCATCAATCATTTCTGTCTTTACTCCAAGCTTAGCAGCAAGTTGTGTCGCTGACTTCCCTCCTCCATGAATCAGAATCTTAGGTTCTTTTATCTTTGAAAAATTCTCTAGAAAGGATTGCAAAGCAACCTCATCTTCTATTATATTTCCACCAATTTTGGCAACCAATAACTTCTGTTTTTCCATATCTACCTTTTTAAGTTTTTGCAAAAAATGCAAAGACTTAAAGTTTTCAATTATTTTGTAAAATCTTCTTTAACACCAATTGTGCTGCATATGTTCTATTGTTTGCTTGTTCAATAACAATAGAATTCTCACTGTCGATGACATCATCATCAACAACAACATTCCTTCTTACAGGTAAACAGTGCATAAATTTAGCATCATTGGTCAGGTTCATCTTCTCTTGAGAAATTTTCCATGAAGGATCATCTGTCAATGTTTTACCATAATCCTCATAAGCGCTCCAATTCTTGACATAAACAAAATCTGCATCTTTTAGTGCATTCTCTTGATTGTAATCAATGGGCACCTCTTTAGTAATCTGACTGGCTAACTCAAATCCCACAGGATGGGTAATTACAAAATTTGCGTCCATTCTTTGCATCATCTCTACAAAAGAATTAGCAACTGCCTGTGGTAAGGCTTTTGGATGCGGTGCCCATGATAGTACAACTTTGGGTTTATCTATTTTTTTATGTTCTGTTATCGTTATTGCATCTGTTAATGCTTGTAATGGATGCCCTGTAGCGCTTTCCATATTAATTACAGGAATAGAGGCATATTGTATAAAACTTTTAAGGACCTTCTCGCTATAGTCATCTTCTCTATTTTCTAACTTTGCAAAGGCCCGTATTGCCAATACATCACAGTATTGAGAAACTACTTGTGCTGCTTCTTTAACATGTTCTGAACTACCCTGATCCATAACAGTACCATCACCATACTCTAAAGACCATCCTTCTCCTGTAAAGTTCATAACAATTACATTCATCCCCAGGTTTAAAGCTGCTTTTTGTGTACTCAAACGCGTACGAAGACTAGGATTAAAAAACAAAAGTCCAATAGTTTTATCCACTCCCAAAGTTTTATTCGACATTGGAGTTTTCTTCATTTCTATAGCTTCACTTACCCAATCAGGTAGTGAATCTATATCTTCTATAGAAAAGTAATTATTCATTATATACTGCTTTAACTATTTTGGTAAATAAAGTTTTATTTTGGATTGCATTGATTACAAAATTATCTTTCAATCCATTGATAACCCAAGTTTCTATATCTGCATTTTGAGCTATTCTTGCTGCTTCTATTTTCGATTTCATACCTCCCGTACCATGACTAGAAATCTCTGCAACAATTTCATTTTCTAACATCTCAATATCATTTACTTCATCAATTGTTTGATAAGTATTATTTTCTACCGATTCTTTAGTGCATATTCCATTCGTATTTGTTGCAATAACCAACAGATCTGCATTAAGTAAAGAAGCTGTCAATGCGGCTAGTTTATCATTATCACCAAATTGAATCTCATCGGTGGCTACAGTATCATTCTCATTAATGATCGGGATATAATTATTGGCAACTAATACATTAATTGTATTTATAATATTCTTTTTGGATTGCTCTCTTTCAAAATCTGAATAGGACAACAAACATTGAGAGGTTAGCAATCCAAGATCCCTAAAGCTTTCCTGAAATATTCGCATTAAATGTGGTTGCCCTATAGACGCTAAGGCTTGTTTTACGTCTATTGCTACTCCATTACTCTCCAGGTTTACAAATTGTTTGGCTACAGCAATTGCTCCAGAACTCACAATAACAAATTCATATGTATCCTGAAGTGCCACTATTTGTCGACCTATATCTTCAATCTTTCCTCTAGAAATATGATCTGTTCCTTTGGTTAAGACATTTGATCCTACCTTGAGTACAATTCTTTTTTTATCTCGTCTGCCCATCTCCATGTATATACCATTTATTAGTTACCAAATGTTGTAAACCGATCGGGCCTCTTTGATGTAATTTATCTGTACTTATAGCTAGTTCTCCTCCAAGGCCTAATTGGAAACCATCGGTGAATCGAGTAGATGCATTATGATATACGGCTGCACAATCGACTGAAGACATAAATACTTCTGCCGCAGATTTATCCTTGGTGATTATAGCTGCAGAGTGTCCCCCACTAAATCTATTGATTTTGGAAATTGCTTCGGGAATGTTTTCGGTCTCTCCAATAACAATTTTGTAATCCAAAAATTCTTCAAACCAAACTGTATTTTTTTGTATTGGCTTTACTTCTTCATATTGAGATAGAGATTCATCCCCTAAAATTTCTACATTATATCCATGAAGTGTTGCAATAAGGTTTTTTACAAAATCTTCTTTATTAGGAAGATTTTTATCTATTAAAACTTTATCTACAGCATTACAGGCAGAAATCTTATCTGTTTTTCCATTAATGATATTATCCAACGCTAATGCTTTATCGGCTTCTTTGTGTACATATACAAAGTTATTACCTCTACCACTTACAATGACCGGGCAGGATGCATGAGCTTTTACAAATTCAATTAATTTTTCTCCCCCGCGAGGAACAATTAAATCTACTTTTTGCGTTGGTTTTTCTAGAAATACCTGTGTTTTCTGTCTATCATAATTCAAATATTCGACCCAATCTGTTGTAATATCATTTTCTAAAAGTGCCTGGTGCCAAAGTTTTACAATAGCCAGATTAGAATGTAATGATTCTTTTCCTCCTTTAAGTAATATTTTATTACCAGATTTGAAAGCAATTCCAGCTGCTTCTATAGTCACATCAGGTCTAGATTCATAGATAATCAATACCGTCCCAAAAGAAGCAGTTTTATTAAATATTTCCATCCCGTTATCATGATGAAACCTAAATCGCTCTACACCCACTGGGTCCTCCTGACCTGCCAATTGTTGAAGCGAGGTAATCATACCGTCAATTTTATGCTCATCAACCTTAAGTCGGTCTCTCATCGCCAGATCATTACCAGAATATCCGTCCATATCTCTAATATTCGCCTGAATAATCGATGTTCTATTTTGATCTACAAGAATTGCCATTTTCTCTAAAACCAAATTTCTTTGTGATATGTTTAATGTTATACTACTCATAACCCAACTTTTTCTTCAACCAAAACATTGTGTAAAGCTTTAATGAATTGGTCAATTTCTTTTCTACCTATAGTTAATGGAGGAAGTATTCTTAATAGTTTTTTATTCATTGCTCCTCCTGTAAAAATATGTTCATCATAGATCATTTTTTTTCTCAGTTCACTAACTTCAAAATCGAACTCTAATCCCAGCATCAATCCTTTTCCTTTTACTTTTTGTAATCCCGGAATCTGCTGTACTTGTGATAAGAAATATTCTCCGGTTAACCTGGTATTATCTATTAGGTTTTCGGTTTCGATTACTTCTAGAACTGATAATGCTGCAATACAAGCGAGATGATTCCCTCCAAAAGTAGTTCCTAACATTCCGTAGTTTGGTTCTATATGTGGTGCGATCATAATTCCTCCTATAGGAAAACCATTTCCCATACCTTTTGCTATAGAAATAATATCAGGAGTAATCCCATGGTATTGATGCGCAAAGAATTTTCCACTTCGTCCAAATCCGGATTGGACTTCATCTAAAATCAAAACCGCTCCAAATTCATGACATAAAGTTTCTAATGCTGTGAAGAATTCTGTTGTCCCTTCATCTAATCCTCCCACTCCTTGAATAGGTTCAACAATAACAGCACAAACATCACCTTTTTCTAATTCAGTCTTTACCAACTCAATTTCGTTTAACGGTAAAAAGGTGACGTCTTGCTGAGCATTTAAGGGCGAAATAATTTTAGTATTATCTGTTGTTGCAACTGCTGCTGAAGTTCTTCCGTGAAAACCATTATTAAAAGCAATAACTCTTGATTTTCCTGTATAAAAAGAGGCTAATTTCAGCGCATTTTCATTTGCTTCTGCTCCAGAATTACAAAGAAATAACTGATACTCGTCGTATCCAGACAACTCCCCTAGTTTTTTTGCTAATCTTGATTGCAAACTATTTTGAACTGCATTAGAATAAAAGCCTATTTTTTCTATTTGTTCTTTAAGTTTTTTTACATAATGAGGGTGAGAATGCCCAACCGAAATGACGGCGTGACCCCCATACATATCTAAGTACTCAATTCCGTTTTTATCGACTACGATACAGTCATAAGCATTAATTGGTTCTACATCATAAAGGGGATATACATCAAATAGTTTCATCTTCTTTATTTTATGGTATTAATTTTCTCATAAGAAGCCATTACTCCTTTTATTACAGAGGAACTTAACCCCTGGTGCTCCATTTCATTTAACCCTTCTATTGTACACCCTTGAGGTGTTGTCACTTTATCGATCTCTCGCTCGGGGTGAGTACCATTTTCTGCTACTAATGTTGCTGCTCCTATAGCAGTTTGTACTGCTATAATTTGCGCTTCATGAGGATGGAATCCCATTTGAATTCCTCCTTGGATCATAGCTCTTAGAAACCTTAAAAAGAATGCAATACCGCTCGCTCCTAAAACTGTTGCAGCCTGCATTAATCGTTCTTCGATAATTAAGGTTTCTCCTATAGTATCAAACATTTTTTTCACTATCTCTAATTCTTCTTTTACATCATCATTTGCTGCAATACATGTCATAGAAAGTTTCTTTGCTGCACCAGTATTTGGCATAACCCTAACTACTTTATTGCTTGGAACAATCTCATTAATTTCTGTAATAGATGTCCCTGTTACAGTCGAAATCAATATTTGGTCAGTAGTCACTATATCTTTGATTTTTTCTAATACCGCATCTAATTGCCTAGGTTGTACACAAAGAATTACCCATTTCACATTTTCTATAGACTCCGCTATATTTTGTGAAGTTGATACTCCTAATTTATCTTCAACTTCTTTTAGGTTATATATGGACTTATCAACTACGGTAATATTCTTAGCTTCAAACAAATCGCTACCCGCTAATCCTGATATGATTGATTTACCTAAATTTCCGCCTCCTATGATCGTTATTTTATTCATCTTTAAAATGCGCTTGCTTTTAATTCTAATCCTGTTTTTTCTTCTAATCCAAACATCAAATTCATGTTATGAATAGCCTGTCCAGAAGCTCCTTTTATCAAATTATCAATCACTGATGTAATCAATAACATTCCATCTTTCTTGCATACATGCAGAATACATTTATTTGTATTTACCACTTGTTTTAAATGAATCTCTTCATCAGAAATTACCGTGAATTTTGCGTCAGAATAAAATGATTTATACAGTGTTTTAGCATCGGATTCACTTCCATCATATCTTGTATATATTGTGGCATAAATCCCTTTACTGAAATTCCCTCTATTCGGAATAAAAAATAAAGGAAAGTCAAAATCGGTTTGCAACTGCTTCAGACTTTGCTCAATCTCATCCAGATGCTGATGAGTAAACACTTTATAGCTAGAGAAATTATTATCTCTCCAACTAAAATGGGTTGTTCCTCCTGGCATTACTCCTGCCCCTGTGCTCCCAGTGGTAGCATTTATATGTACCGCATCAGTAAGTTTCCCCTCAGAAACCAAAGGAAGTAATGCCAACTGGATAGCCGTAGCAAAACATCCTGGATTAGCAATATTCTTTGAAGATTTAATCTTTTCCTTTTGTAACTCAGGTAAGCCATACACAAAATCTCTTCCTAAGAATTGTTTATCTTTTGTTAATCTAAAGTCATTACCCAGATCAATCACTTTTGTGGTTGAAGAAAATGTATGTGTTTCTAAAAATGATCTAGACCTTCCGTGACCAAGGCATAAAAACAATACGTCTACATCTGGATGTATTGTATCTGTAAATTCCAGATCTAATTCTCCAATCAAATCAGGATGTTGTTTATAAATTGAAAGACCTGCATTGGTTGTACTATATACAAAGTCTAATTTCACCTCAGGATGATGCACCAATAATCTTAGTAATTCTCCTGCTGTATATCCTGATCCTCCTATAATCCCTACCTGTATCATAATTCATTTGGATTTACATTATGATATATTTTATTGGCATTACCATAAATTTTGATAAAACCTTTGGCATCATCAGACGTCCATGAATTATTCATTTCTCCATATTGCCCAAAATCTGATTTCATCATATCATAATCAGATTCTATACCCTCTAAAATAAAGTGATAAGGTTTTAACTTCACCTTTACATCTCCTGTTACTGATTTTTGAGCATCTTCCATAAATACTTCAATATTTCTCATCACAGGATCCAAATAATTCCCTTCATGCAATAACATTCCATACCAATTAGCCAATTGTTCTTTCCAATACTGTTGCCATTTGGTTAATACATGTTTTTCTAATAAATGATGCGCTTTTATAATAATCATTGGTGCAGCGGCTTCAAACCCAACCCTTCCTTTAATTCCAATTATAGTATCACCGACATGGATATCTCTTCCGATAGCAAATGCACTTGCTAACTCTTCCAGTTTTTGAATATTTTTTACGGGAGTATCTTGTACTCCATCAAGCCCGGTAAGTTCGCCTTTTTCAAAATGAAGGGTAATTGTTTCTTCTTTTTCCTTTTTTAATTGGCTTGGATATGCTGTATCAGGTAATGCACTATGAGATGTTAATGTTTCTTTTCCTCCTACACTAGTCCCCCATATTCCTTTGTTAATAGAGTATTGTGCCTTTTCCCAGCTATAGTGCACTCCATGTTTTTCCAGATAGGTTACTTCTTCTTGTCTAGAAAGTTTTAGATCTCTTATCGGAGTAATAATTTCAATCTCTGGAGCTAATGTTTGAAAAATTACATCAAATCTGATTTGATCATTTCCTGCTCCTGTACTTCCGTGAGCAATGTATTTTGCTCCTACCTTTTTTGCATAGTTAATTACTTCTATAGCCTGAAAAATTCGTTCAGCACTAACTGACAAAGGATAGGTGTTATTTTTTAATACATTTCCAAAAATCAAATACTTAATTGCTTTATTATAAAAATCATCCAATATTGTTTTATTAACATGATCCTTACTACCTAGCTCGTATGCTCTCTTTTCGGTTTCTTCTAATTCTTTTTCTGAAAAACCTCCTGTATTTACCAAGATGGTATGTACTTCAAGATTTTTCTCATGAATAAGGTATTTTACGCAGTATGAAGTATCTAAACCTCCGCTATATGCTAATACTACTTTTTCCATACTAATAATTGTTTATTATTTTCAAGCATAGATTGCTTGATTTTTTTTAATCTTTTTAATACTTTTTTATTGAACCATTTTTCTTTTTTCTTAACTTTTTGTGTAGGATCGTATAGCATTCCTGTACATAAGCACATTTTGTGATCCTTAGATGTTAAAATTTCAAAATTGGTACATGTTTTACACCCGGCCCAAAACTTTGGATCATCTGTCAGTTCTGAAAATGTAACAGGTTTATAACCTAAGTCTGAATTTATCTTCATTACTGCCAGTCCTGTAGTAATTCCAAACACCTTTGCTGTTGGGTATTTATTTAAAGAATGATGAAATGTAAACTCTTTGATTTTTTTAGCTAACCCTCTATTTCTAAAATCAGGATGAACTATTAACCCAGAATGTGCTACATATTTTTCATGTCCCCAAACCTCGATATAGCAAAATCCAGCAAATTGGTCTCCGGATAATGCTATAATTGCATTACCATTTTGCATTTTGGTTTGCACATACTCTGGCGTACGTCTAGCAATACCTGTCCCTCTGACTTTGGCAGATTCTGATATTACTTCACATATTTCTTGTGCGTATCTAAGATGGCTTTCGCCAGCAATTATGATATCTACTTTTTTCATAAACGAATTACGCTTATTAAAGAAGCTTTGAAATTGAATACTAGTTGATTGTTTTGAATCCGGATAAAACTGAAGTAACCATGAAGTTATATCTCCCAAAAAAATAAATATACTTATAAAAGTAATTCTTAGAATTTGGATTTCATTAAATGGATTCGATGTTTATAGGGGAAGTAGGACGCACCTGCTTCAGAAGAAAATTAGACCCCCAAGGGGCGACGAAAGCGGCGTACAGGAATAATTGTATTATCTAATGTGTTCAATAACTGAACTCTAACTTCTGTAAAAATGTAATTTGCCGTTTTCATAATAGTAACTCTAAATCGTCGGCCGTAGCCCCTTTCGTTAACTAGATAGTGCAATAATACATAAAAACTAAATATCGATTGCAAAACAATTCACAAAATTTAATAAAAATGTCATTTTGATAAAATTACGCCTCTTGATTTAGAGATTTGATAAATATTTTTCTTGATTTATAAAAAGTAAGGCTTACTTAGCAATAGCTATATATCATTTCTACAAATCCCTATGTATACTATAAAATTCAAAAAGCATACTTCTTACCATACTTTACCTAAACTTTGTAATTCTTATTTTTTTAACAATAAAAATGATAAATATATTATTTTAATTAGTTTTTTTTAAGAATTTATCTTAAATTGGTCAACCAAATTGGTTGACCAATTTTATCAACACATAAATTCAACAACAAAACGATGAAAACTACTAAATTATTTTGCCATCTCTTGGCAATTGTATCTATTGGATTGTTATCCAATTGTACTACCGAAACAGAATCTTTAGACGATCCTAGTCTAATTGAACAACAGAACACCTTAAAGGCATTAACTGAATTATCAGTTTCATCTGTCTCTGCAAATGGAGATGACGGTAATGTTCCTGCCAATACTTTAGATGGAAATTTGAACACCAGATGGTCTTCAAATGGAGCAACAGGAAAATACATCACTTACGATTTAGGTTCTTCAAAGAAAATCTCTAGTGTAAAATTAGCCTGGTATAAGGGGAATCAACGAAAAGCATTTTTTAAAATTAGGGTTGGAAACTCTACTTCAAGTCTATCTACTGTTGTCGATAAAAAATCAAGTGGAAGTAGTGGATCCACAACTCAACTAGAAACCTATAATTTTAGCGAAGTAAGCGCCCGATATGTTCGTATATCTTGTTTTGGCAACTCTAGCAATAGTTGGAATAGTCTCACAGAAACCGAAATTTATGGTAATACTGACGGTGGCAACCCTCCACCTCCACCATCAGGAAATACGCCATACGATCTTCTTGGTCTTCAAAATTGGAAATTGAATGGCTTATCAGGATCTCCATCTAATAATGATTATGTAGATGCAATCCCAAACTTAAGTAATTATACTAATAACAATTGGTTTTTTGTAGAAAACAATTGGGCAATATTTCAGGTATGGGCAGGTAGCGACACATCTTCTGGTTCTGGCAATCCAAGAATGGAACTTAGAGAATTAACCGCTAATGGTAACAACAATATTTTCTGGGATGGTACAACCAGCAAAGAACATAGAATGAAATGGAAGGTTAGAGTGGACCGTTTACCCAGTTCTGGAAAAGTTTGTTTTGGACAAATTCATGATAAAACTGATTTTTTTGATGATGTAGTTAGAGTACAATGTCAAGGAAGTGCCAACCAAACCAGCGGAAGTGTAAAATTAAGAATTAATGGTTATGTAACCGAAGAACTCGAAGGCGGTGGTAAAACTGTAGGCAATTTTAACTTAGGAGAAGAACTGTATTTCGAATTAACATATAAAAATAGTATAGTAAAACTATATGAACTAAATAGTAGTGGTAATCGAGTAAATACCATATTCACTTCTCAGAGCGCGCCAGCCAAACAAAATTACTTTAAAGCAGGAAATTATTTGCAATCCATGAAAGGAAAAAGCTATAAAAGTTCTGACTATGGTAGGGTAGCAATCAATAAGTTAGAGGTGTTTCATTAATACCTAAAAAAGTACACATCGTAAACAAAGCTATCCAGTGATTTTCTGAATAGCTTTGTTTTTTTAGAAAAATCCAGTCTTTTTAGATTTATATTAATAATTTTAGTGTTACGTTTTTGAAAATATGTTTAAAAACATATTCATCAATCAGCTAATTAAAATTGATATGAAGTTAAATGGACTAGAAAAGATTGAAAAATTACCAGAAGACAAAGAAAATGTCGAAGAGGTAATTATTTCTAAAATCAGGGAACTTATTGTTTCTAAACATTTAGAACCTGGAGACAGGCTTCCCGCAGAAAGAGACCTCGCTGAACGATTTGGTGTAAGCCGTAATCAATTGCGACAAGCTATTCAAAAATTAGAATTTTATGGACTTGTCAAAAAATATCCTCAGAGTGGTACTCGTATTTCAAACATTGGAGTAACCGCATTAAACGGAATGATGTCAGATATCTTGCAACTACAAAATCCTGATTTCAAATCTTTGGTAGAAACCCGAATAATTTTAGAAAAAAACGCAGTACGTCTAGCCGCTACCAGAAGGACAGAATCACAAATTCACCAAATAAAAAAAGCGCATGAAGCGTATAGTGAAAAAGCGATACAAGGACTTGATGCCATAGAAGAAGATCTAATGTTTCATATAAAATTAGCTGAAGCAAGTAATAATAGCGTGATCAATTCTCTAATGCTTATTATAACTCCCGAAATTATTGCTCATTTTGTAAAAAATAAAATATGCGATAAGGAGGAGAATTTTCTTTTGATTAAAGAGCATCAGGCTATAGTAGATGCTATTGAAGAAAAAAATGCGGATAAAGCAGTTGCCAGTTTAAATGACCACTTTAAAGAACTTTACAAGTATTGTAATAAACAGTAGTTCACTCTTATTCATTCAAAAAAACATTAATTGAAGCAGGTTTTTATAAAAACCTAAACTTCATAATATCATCATGCTGTTTATTCATTATTATGTAATAGACAATTTTATTGGATTTTCTTTAAAGAAAATGTATAGTCTTAAAAGGTTTTTTAAAGATTTCTTTAAAAAATAGAGATACTTTCTTTGAATATTAATTTATATGTTTATTTTTGGTTAACCAAACTGGTAAACCAAATTCATTCATGGAAAGAAAAGTATTTTATCTTATACTTATTTTAATTTCGTTATACTCTTGTAATAATCAAACGAAAAAAGAATACGTTAGCACAATTGAAACTATTGATGCCTTTAACGAAGCGGTTAAAGCTGCACAACCAGGAGATTCTATAATATTAGCTAAAGGCATATGGAAAGATGCCGAACTATTATTCGAAGCTAAAGGAACCAAAGAGTTACCAATTACATTGACGGTAGAAGAAAAAGGAGCTACAACATTTGAAGGAGCTTCTTATTTACGTATCGCAGGAGAACACCTTATAGTTAGTGGCTTAGTATTTAAAAATGGCTTTACCCCTACTTCTGAGGTTATTTCTTTCAAAAAGGACAAAGATAACTTTGCTTCAAATTGTCGATTAACAGAATGTGTAATCGATAATTATAGTAATCCAGAACGAAGAGAACAAGATTATTGGATTGGTATTTATGGAAAAAACAATCGCATTGATCACAACCATATCGAAGGAAAAAGCAACCTTGGAGTTACAATGGCTGTCCGCTTAAATTCAGAACAATTTATTGAAAACCATCATCAAATTGATCATAATTATTTTGGTCCCAGACAAACTTTAGGATCAAATGGAGGTGAAACATTAAGAATAGGAACAAGTCACCATTCTTTAAGCAATTCAAATACTATTGTAGAACATAATTATTTTGATCGCTGCAGTGGTGAATTAGAAATAATCTCAAGTAAATCATGTCAAAACACTTATCGCAATAATGTGTTTTTTGAATGCAGAGGAACTTTAACCATGCGCCATGGTAATGAAACTAATGTAAATAATAATGTATTTATTGGAAATGGTGTCCCAAGCACTGGGGGAATACGTGTAATTAACGGAAAACAAACCGTAGAAAACAACTATGCTATTGGACTCACAGGGTATCGTTTTGGTGGAGCATTGGTGGTTATGAACGGAGTACCAAATTCTCCTTTAAATCGGTATTTTCAGGTTACTGATGCAAAAATCAAAAATAATACATTCATCAACTGTGATTATATTCAATTATGTGCTGGTAGTGATGCAGAGAGAAGCGCAACTCCGATAAACTCAGTCATGGAAAATAACATTTTTTACAACCCAGAAAAGAATGATACATTCACAGTTTATGATGATATTAATGGAATTCGTTTTAACAATAATATCATAAGCCCAAATACAAAACCTATTACTGACAAAGGATTTATTCAACAAAAATTAGAGTTATCAAATAATACTGCCGGATTATTAGTTCCTTCGCAAAAAGACCTTACTGCCGGTGCTGTAATCAAAGGAGAAATCCCTACTAAAGAAAGTACAGGAACTTCCTGGTATCCCAAAATAGATAAAGTAGCAGAGTTTAATTCTGGTAAAAACATTCAAGTATCTCCTGGGATCAATACACTATTTGATGCCATAAAAAATTCTGCTCCCGGAGACATCATAGAACTTACTTCTCCTAATGAATATTTAGTTACAAAAACCATTGATATCAATCACCCTGTCACAGTAAAATCTGCTTCAGGAAAATCGATAATTACTTTTGAGAAAAAATCACTTTTTGACATTTTAAACGGAGGGAGTCTTCAATTAAAAAATTTGATCTTTGATGGAAAAGAAGCTCCGGACTATTCTGGTAATTCTGTAATAAGAACAAGTAAATATTCTATGAACAAGAATTACAAATTGATTGTAGATAATTGTGATTTTAAAAACCTAAACATTAATCATTCTTATGATGTGGTAAAGGTTTCTAAAAACACAATGGCAGATATAATTCGAATTGAAAATTCAACTTTTAACAATATATCAGGTAATGTACTTTCATTAGATAAAGAAATTGGAGAAAACGGAATCTTTAATGCTGAATTTGTAGTCTTAAAAAACAATATCTTCTCTAACATAGACGGGGCAATACTTAATCTTGTAAGAGACGGACGAGATGAGAGTACTTTTGGACCTTTTCTGACCTTCGATCATAATATTGTTGACAATGTAGGTAACGGGAAAAGAAATAAAAACAAGAAAGCTATCTCTTTAATCGGAGTCCAAAATGCTAACATTAAGAATAGCATCTTTAATAACAGTAAAGGAATTCAAATACATTTGGTCGTAGGTGGACCAATAGCAAAAGTACATCACACAAACTTTTTTAATTCAGAAAAAGTTACTGTTACAGGTGATCAGAAATACGAGGTTAGCTCTATTTGGTCTTTAGATCCAAAATTTGAAAATGACACCACATACAAATTGGAAGAAAATTCAAGTCTTAAAGAAAAAGCAGATGATGGACAAAATCTTGGCGTCATTAATAAATAGGTATGCAAAAATTAATCCCACACTTGTCAATAAGAATTTTACAACAGTTTTTTGTTGTCTTCGCTATCATGTTCTGTTTGCATGGTTATGCTCAAGAACATCATCCAAATCTTATTTTAACAAAAAAAGGAGTAACCGATATTCGAAAACACTTAGGGCAAATCCCTATTTTTGATCAAACATTAGCTGCCACCAAAAAAGAAGTTGATGCAGAAATCGCTTCAGGTATTCACGTCCCTATTCCCAAAGACATGGCAGGGGGTTATACTCATGACAGGCATAAAAAAAATTGGTTAATACTCCAAAAAGCAGGTATCCTTTATCAGCTTCTTGAAGATGAAAAATATGCTATTTACGTACATGATGTCCTTAAAGCCTATGCAGCAATGTATCCTACACTTCCACTGCACCCTCAGACAAGATCATATGCTCGAGGGAAAATATTTTGGCAATGTTTAAATGACGCTAATTGGTTGGTCTATGTAAGTCAGGCTTATGATTGCATCTATACATATTTATCAAAACAAGAACGTGAATATTTAGAGAAAAATTTATTCGTACCATATGCAAATTTCCTTTCAGAAGGGAGTCCTCAATTTTTTAATCGCATCCACAACCATAGTACCTGGGGAAATGTAGCCGTTGGTATGATTGGTCTTGTAATGAATAATGAAAAACTAATTAATAATGCTTTATATGGATTAAAGAGTGACAACATTGATCCTAACCAAAAAGATAACGACGGTGGTTTTATTAAAGCTAAAGGTCAAAAAACAGGGTTTTTAGCAAATTTAGATGAACCCTTTTCTCCAGATGGATATTATACAGAAGGTCCCTATTATCAACGTTATGCCATGTATCCTTTTATGGTATTTGCAGAAGCATTACAAAATGTAAAGCCAGAATTAAAAATTTTCGAATATAAAGATGGTGTATTAATAAAAGCAGTGTATGCATTACTAAATTTAACCAAAACCAATGGTGAATTCTTCCCACTAAATGATGGTCAAAAAGGAATGTCATATTATTCTAGAGAGCTAGTATCCGCAGTAGATATTGCATATCATTTTGGCGGAAACGATGCCTCATTATTAAGTATTGCTAAAAAACAAAACAAAGTTCAATTAGATGACACTGGTCTTGCTATTGCTTTAGGAATCCAACAAGGAAAAACGACTGAGTTTATAAAAAAATCAATAGAACTCAGAGATGGTTCTGATGGTTCAGAAGGTAGTGTGGGGATTTTACGCTCAAAGGATCAACATTTAGAATTACTCATGAAATATACTGCGCAAGGTCTAAGTCATGGTCATTATGACAAATTATCTTTTTCCTATTACAACAAAGACACAGAAATATTTCAGGATTATGGTCTGGCAAGGTTTGTAAATATTGAACAAAAAAATGGAGGAGGATATCTAAAGGAAAATAAAACATGGGCTAAGCAAACTATTGCTCATAATACTATTATTCAAGATGAAACATCTCACTTTGGAGGTAAATTTGAAATAGGCAGTAAACATCATTCAGAAAAGTATCTTTTTGATAGTTCAAATCCAAAATTACAAGTGGTAAGTGCAAAAGATCAAAACGCCTATCCAGATACAAAATTACATAGGACTATGATTATGCTGGAGGATGAAGATTTTGAAAAGCCAATACTCATTGATGTTATGCAGTTTGACTCTAACACAATACATCAATTTGATCTACCCTTTTACTACAATGGACAAATTATAGATACAAATTTTGAATATATCACCCCAAGTAGCCTTGAAGTATTGGGAAATAAAAATGGATATCAACATTTATGGTTAGAAGGAAAAAAAGAATTTCAAAATGATGAAACCACTCAAGTCACCTGGTTATCAAAAAACACATTTTATACATTATCCACTATAATCAAGGCAAAAGATGAATTTTTATTTGCCAGAATTGGTGCCAATGATCCTAAATTTAATCTACGTAGAGACCCTTCTTTTATTGTAAGAAAACCTAAAACTAAAAACGGAGCTTTTATTAGTGTTATCGAAACGCATGGTCTATATGACCCTGTTACTGAAATAGCAAATAATGCATATAGTAATATTAAAGGAATTACTAAATTTTCAATTCAAAATGAAAAATACATAGCCTGGGCGATCATTACCAAAAAAGGGAACACACACACCTTTATTTTATGCACTTCTGACACAAATAAAAAGAGCACACATAATTTGAGTCTAAATGGTAAAACCTATACATGGTCTGGCCCCTACTCATATACTAAAGAAAATTAATTTTTACATCTTAATAATTATCAAATGAAAAGTTTTGGATCAAGCAAAGAATTTATCATCGGAAAAGAAATTGAATGGGAAACTGTTGGTGAAGGAGTACAACGCCAAATTATGGGATATGACGACAAGATTATGCTAGTCAATGTAAAATTTGACAAAGGAGGAATTGGTGTTATGCATAAACATTATCATTCTCAAGTTACTTATGTAAAGAGTGGAGAGTTTGAAGTTACCATTGGTAACGAAACCAAAATATTAAAAAGTGGGGATTCTTTTTATATACCTCCAAATGTAATGCACGGTGCGATTTGTTTAGAATCTGGTTTCCTTATTGATGTATTTAGTCCTATACGAGAAGATTTTATGGAGTAAGTGTTATTATTAAATTCGTATTTATCACTTCAAAAAGAGAATATCTCAACCATTTTATATGTCAAATAAAGAATCTCAAAAATTTTAACATTAAATATTGTAATAATTTTTTGTTTAACATTAAAATAACATATATTTGGTAAACCAAATTGGTTTTCCAGTTTGGTTTACCAAAAAAACATCAAATCTTTTACTCATTTTCAAATCACAAACAACATGAAACTAATTGATTACTAGAAAACAAAAAAAGGACAGGTGCACACCTATCCTTTTAGAAATTACTTCTTTCGGAGGGAAGTAATACTTAACACGCATGCACTTTATAGATCACATGCTTAACAAAAATACGAAATTTCGTTTACACTGTTATGATATGTGATTAATTAAAAGGGAGAATAAGAAATACTCATTTATTCTTCATTAGGATATCTACATAAGATATCAAACTAAATTGTAAGGAACATAACATAATCAAAATGAATTTTAAAGGTAAATTAGTATTTATTATCCTGATTGTTTTTCAAATTTCTTTGTTTGCACAGGATGGTAATTATACCGTTACAGGAACAGTCACAGATTTAAAAGTACAAACTCCTCTACCTGGGGTAAATATTATTATCAAAGGGACACAAAAAGGAGTTTCAACTGATTTTGATGGTAAATACTCAATCAAAGTCAAAGAAGGAGATATTCTCGAATTCTTATATGTAGGCTTTAAAACAAAAAGTGTCGTAATAACTGGACAAACAGTTATAGATATTCAATTAGACGAAGATGCTGCAGAGCTAGAGCAAGTTGTAGTAATTGGATATGGTACCCAGAAGAAATCTTTACTAACCGGAGCAATTTCAAAAGTTGTTAATGAAGATTTGGATCAAATAGCGGTATCCAGGGTAGATGAAGCCTTAATTGGTCAAGTTTCTGGGGTAAACATCAGAAATTCTGAGGGTGAAGCTGGTTCTGCACCCACAATTCGTATACGTGGTATTGGATCAATATCTTCAAATAACGGACCTTTAGTCGTAGTTGATGGTGCTGTTGTTGATTCTGATTTTTTAACCAACATTGATATGAACAACGTAGAATCTTTTGAAGTATTAAAAGATGCTGCGTCTGCTGCCATTTTTGGTTCTAGAGGTTCTAATGGTGTAATTCAAATTACAACCAAACAAGGTAAAGAGGGTAAAGCAAAATTTACGTATAATACCTTTACAGGAATTAAGAAAGGTCGACGAAGTGATGCATATGACATTGATTTTGAAGGCGAACTGGAGCGAGAGAGGCAAATAACAGGTGGACTTTCTTTAGGAAGTCAATTCAGACAATTGATAAATGCCGAAAACGACTGGCAAGACATCGTTATAGACGGAGGTATAATCCAAAGTCATAGTTTTAGCATAAGAGGAGGTACTAAAAAAACAAAATACAATGTTAACTTAAGTTATGTTTCTGATGATGGTGTATTGTTAACAGATAGTTTTGAAAGATACCAAGCACAACTTAAGCTTAGTACAGAAGTAACCGATAAACTAAAAATAGGAGCGAGTTTCTCTCCTTCTTACTCAAAACGAAGACGATTTAGTGCAACTGGTGTTTACGATGTTATAAGACAACCTTCTTGGGTACCTACTCGTTTGGATGAGAGTAACATCGGTTTTGTGAATCGTGTTAGAGATGGAGGTAGATATGCTGATGCACAGATTGGAGACTATGCATTACAAAGAATGTTTGACGATTTCGAATACCCTACTGGAGCAACAAGTATTTTTGATAGTGCTGGTAATTTTCAAGGAGTCCCTGTGGGTAGTGGTGTAGATATTAGTAATACAAGTAATACCAATCCATTGGCAAAATTACTTGAACGTGAACGTTTTGAAAATAGGTATAATTTTTATGGTAACCTATACGCAGATTATAAATTCACAGATGACTTAAGTTTTAAATCAACATTCACTGCTACTTATGAAAACAGAATAAGCACAGACTACCGCGGTGTTAATTCATCAAGAAATGGTGCTGCCGCAGCAAACTCCTCATATGATACACGTAGCAGATATGCTTTAATTTCTGATAATATAATAAGCTATAACAAAACAATAGGAAAACATGCGATCAATGCGATTGCTGGTGTTTCTTTAGAAAATAGATTTTTTGAAGAGTCTCAAATAGAGACCAGTGGATTTACTTCAGATTTGATCCCAAATGTTGGTGGAGGTTCTATTATTAATGATGCAACTGCATTTGAGTATGAAAACTTTTTAAATGGTTTCTTAGCCAGAGTTATTTATTCTTATGACGATAAATATTTGTTTAACGCCAGTATTAGACGAGATGGTAGTTCTGTTTTTGGACGAGACGTAAAATACGGTAACTTCCCCGCAGTATCCGCTGGTTGGGTGGTTTCAAACGAACAATTCATGGATAATGCAGACTGGGTTAATCAACTTAAATTCAGAGTTAGTTATGGTATTACAGGTACTAATGCTCTTGATACCGGTTCTTTCTTAACCGACAACTACCCTTCTCTAGCCTTATTAGAAGGATCCAGTGCTGTTGTTGATGGTACTATAACCAATGGCTTCAATCCAGCTAATATTCCTAACGCTTTATTACAATGGGAACAATCAGAAGAAATTAATCCAGGGGTTGACTTTGGTTTCTTTAACAATGCAATTTCTGGTTCATTTGATTACTATAAAAGAACCAGTGATGAATTACTTTTGGATAATCCAGTAGCTGGAACCACAGGGTTTACTTCTGCACTTGTGAATCTTGGTACCGTTGAAAATGAAGGATTTGAAGTAGAATTACGTGCACGATTAGTAAGTACAGAAAAATTCAGATGGGATGCGACCGTAATAGGTTCATTTAATGAAAATACTTTGGTTGATTTTGGTGATTCAAACGGTCAAGTAGTGAATACTAATGACGGTAGTAGATTAGTTGAATGGATCAACTTAGTAGGTCAGCCTATTTCATCCTTTTATGGTTATGTATATGATAGGGATATTGATTTTGAATTTCTAAACGATCCTTTTAGACAAGTAGGTAACAGAACTCAATTCGCTTATGCAAAAGATTTGAACGGTGATGGTTTAATAGACGAAGATGATAAAACTATTTTAGGTGATCCTTATCCAGATGTAGTTTGGAGTCTTAGCAACAATTTTAGATATGGAAATATGGATTTTAGTTTCTTATTTCAAGGTAGTCATGGAGCCAAGACTTATAACTTAGGAGATCAATATGTTTTTGACTTTTTTAATAGTAATACTGTAGATTTTGATAGAGCTAGCACACCTGATCAAGAGTTTTTGGTGCAGCGTATATTTACAGACCAATTGGTGCAGAATGCAGGTTATCTAGCTTTGCGTACGGTAAGTTTGGGATACAATTTTCCTAAAGATGTTACTTCTAAATTGAATTTGACCAGTCTTAGATTGTATGCTACCGGTCAAAACCTATTATTCATCACAGCTGATGATTATACAGGTTGGAACCCAGAACATGTGCGTGAATTAACGCCTTTAACCTTTGGTTATCAAAGAGGTGGTACGCCAATACAACAAACAATAACCTTAGGAGTAAATGTTGAATTTTAACATACCAAAAACAAAAGTTATGAAACTAACAAAAATATATTCATTGTTTTGCCTGACCCTTTTATTTTGGTCATGCGATTTAGATCCGGTGCCAACTTCCGCTGGTATTGTTGATGAGTTTTTTAGAAATGATGACGAAATAACGGCGGGGATCATAAATATCTATGATGCTTTGCAAGGAAGCAACCCTCTCGAAGGTGACGGTGGTTTTAACAACCCACATTTAGCTATTCAAATAGAATATCAAATGGCTGAGACCTTAAGCGATAATTCAAGAACGAAAAGTGGATCCCCGCAAGGTTTCGATTTTGAAACCTTTACGGTTACTCCACAAACAGCAGCAGTAACTACATATTACCGAAGTATGTACAGAATTATCTTTTCTGCTAATGTCGTTTTGGAGAACCTAGAAAATGCCTCCAGTGAAAACGCAAACAGGTTTGAAGCAGAAGCACGTTTTTTAAGAGCTTATGCTTATTTTAATTTGGTACGTTTTTATGGTGATGTTCCCTTAGTTGACAGAGTCCTTGAATCTGCTGTGGCAGAAGATATAGAAACTTCTTTTACCAGGGTTGATGAAAATCTAATTTATGATTTAATTATCAGTGATCTTCAGTTTGCTGTAGACAGTGATTTGGATAATAGCTTTAGGACAAGAGCATCAAAGGCTGCAGCTCAAACCTTTCTTGCCAAAGTATATCTTACCTTAGGAACTAATTATTTAGAAGCGCAACGCTTGTTGGAAGCTGTAATTGACAGCGGTGACTATAGTCTTGAACCTAATTTCCTTGATATTTTTTATACCGAAGCTAATGAGGAGACAATATTTTCAATTGGTTTTGATGATACTATAGTTGATGATAGTCAAGGTTTTTCTGCAGAATTTTTAGACGCTGTAGGTCGTGGTACAGGTTCAAATTATGCAACAGCTGAACTCGTAGCAGCTTTCAGTACTTTTGGAGGTAATAGAGGGCAATTTACTTTTAGAGAAGATCCAGGAAATCCAGGTTTATTCCAAACAGTAAAATACTTACCAATAGCTGACGCAGATGTAGGTGTAACATCCGCCCCTGCTAATCCAAGAATCGCTGGTAATGACTGGATTGTCACACGATATGCAGATGTATTACTACTACATGTTGAAGCTATTCTTGCAGGTGGTCAAGAAACTAGTGCTCCTGCAGCAATTACATCTTTTCAAGCGGTTAGAGAAAGAGCAGGCATAACTGATCCTATCACAAGTATAACCAAGCAAGCATTGATGGACGAAAGACGTGTAGAATTAGCTTTTGAAAATCATCGTTTTTTAGACTTAAAACGTTTTAAAGTAGCGCAAGAAGTCTTATCTGCCTTTTCAGAAGCAAACAGTTTTGACTTTCAAGCTACTGATTTATTGTTACCTATTCCGGGTGCAGAAATTGCTATTAGCCAAGGGGTATTAACACAAAACGATGGGTATTAAAAAATTAAACATAACGTTATGAGAAAAATAGTTTTAAACAACGGATTGATATCAAAAACTAGTATGGCTATGCTTTTAGTTTTTGTAACGGTATTTGTCTCTTGTGATTTTATAGACGAATTACCAGAGGAAAACTCTATTGCAGATGAGACACCACCAAATGCATTCTTTACCTTTACAAATGGTGTAGAAATTGAAACCTTTACACAAGTTACTTTTGCAAACCAATCAAATAATGCAACCAGTTATAACTGGGATTTGGGAGATGGAAATACTTCGACTGAAATAGATCCGCAGAATACCTATCCAGGAGAAGGTTCTTACACAGTTACATTAACTGTTACAGATGCATTAAATCAAACTTCTACCTATTCAGAAACAATAGAATTAATTGAACCCGATGTGCCAGCTGTTCCAGATCCAGTATTATTAAATGCTGATTTTGACAGGCTTCCTAAATCTTCAGGTACTGATTGTACTTGTTCTGGATGGATCAATACAAGTATTGGAGAACAAGGCGAATCCAGCAGCGGTAATGGTTCTGATGTTATCAAGTTTGATAACGCTGAACCTGACCACGCATATCAAGAGTTTGCGGTTACTCCAAATGCCGATTACAGAATTGAAATCCCTTTACGTTTCGAATCAGATCAAGCCGGAAGTTTACCAAGTCAGTTAGAAATAAGAGTTTTGGCAGGAGAAGGTTATGTAAGTAGTTACACACCTACTTACTTCACAGATACCGCCGCAATTCCACAAAATGGTTTTGGATACACGTCTGTAGCTCAAATTGAAGACGCTGATAATAATTTATTAATTGAGGTTATAGATAATCCTAATGATTCTGACTACCGTATTTTTGCTTTCACCTTTAATTCTGGAGCTAATGATAGTGTTGCTCTCTTCATAAGAGGTATTGGTAATTCTGGACCAGAAGATCCTGCCGATTTTGCTATGTACGGATATTCTAGTGGAGATGAAGAAATACGAGTTGATTCTGTTACTATTACAGCTGTTAATTAATTTGTAAAATGAAAAACATTCAAAAAAACATATTACCTTTTTTAGTAATAGTATTTCTATCTGTTAATGCTACTTGTCAATCTCAGACAAGTAGTATTACAGATTCGAATGTTAAAAAAGAAAAAAAGAAAAAACGCAAAAAGAAATACAAACTCCCAAAGATTGATTTAAGTCACTGGAAAGTGACTTTACCTGTTGGAAAACCAGATGAAGTAAGTCCCCCAGAAATATTAGATTATGCAAATAATGACGTCCTTAAAAAGTATATGTATAATGACTCTACTAGTGGAGCCTTAGTTTTCTACGCTTTTCCAGGATCTCAAACCGCAAATACTAAATATTCCAGATCAGAATTACGTGAACAAATGGTGCCTGGAGATAATAGTGTAAACTGGACATTCGAACAAGGAGGAAAAATGCGAGGGCGATTAAAAATGGGGGAAATCTCCCGAGACAAAAACGGAAAATATCATAAAACCATAATCATGCAGATTCATGGTAGACTAACCAATGAACAACGTGATTTAATTGGTCAAAAAGATAATAACGCTCCTCCAATATTAAAAATATATTGGAAAAATGGAAAAGTTAGAGTTAAAACCAAAGTATTAAAAAATCCAAATGCATCAAATACAGAAATTCTAAGAACCGATGCCTGGACAGATGATAAAGGATATACTTTTAAGGAAGAAGTAGGATTTAAAAAATTCACATTAGAAGTAAAAGTTACCAAAGGAAAAATGGTCATCTCGTTAAACGACAACGAATTTGCCGTTTACAAAGATATAAATATCAAGAGATGGGGCGTTTTTGAAAACTATTTTAAAGCCGGAAACTATTTAGGTACTAAAGACAAAAATGGTTTTGCAAAAGTGATGTATTATGAATTAAATGTTAGCCACTAAATCATGAATAAGAAAAAAAACATATCAAAGTACTTCCCAAAAAAATTGATAATTAATAAAATCTGGAGTATACAATTATTATTAGGATTATTTCTTTTAATATCTAATACTAGTTGCCAAAAAGATAATTCAGACACAGAAACCCCTCAAAATGAGACTATAAGTACTGATGAGAATGATAATACAGATCAAAATAATCCAGTCTCTGATAATTTCAAATTACCAGAAATTGATTTGAATCATTGGAAAGTTACCTTGCCTATAGGAAATCCAACTGAAGTAAAACCACCAGCTATTTTAGCATATGCGACCAATGAAACATTAAAACCTTTTATGTATAATGACTCTATAGATGGATCTTTAGTTTTTTATACATATCCAAGTTCATCTACCGCAAATTCTTCCTATTCAAGAACAGAATTAAGAGAACAAATGGTTCCCGGAAGCAATAACACAAATTGGACATTTGCTCAAGGAGGACGAATGAAAGGTACTTTGGCAATGAATGAAATCACAAAAGATAATGATGGTAAATACCATAGAGCTATCATTATGCAAATTCATGGTAGACTAACAGATGCGCAAAGAGATTTGATAGGAGAAGATGATAATAACGCCCCTCCTATTCTTAAAATATACTGGAATCAAGGAAAAGTTCGTGTAAAAACAAAAATTCTTAAAGATCAAAATGTCTCTGAGACAGAGATACTAAAAACAGATGCGTGGACAGATGACGAGGGGCATACATTTAAAGAAGAAGTAGGGTTTGAAAAATTCACCCTGGAGGTAAAAGTATCAGAAGGAAGAATGGAAATTATACTTAATGAAAATGAGACTGTGGTATATGATGATATAAATATCCAAAAATGGGGAATTTTTGAAAATTATTTTAAAGCAGGAAATTATTTAATAACCAGAGATGAAGGATCTAATGCAAAAGTTAAATATTATAACCTTGAAGTATTTCATTAAATAATAATAAATACGTGATCCCTATCTATTATAAACCAAAAAAAATAAAAATTTAGATTTGAATTAGTATTGTTTTAGGATTTTGTTAGCCCTATATTGTATAGGGTTGACAGACTCCAGTAGTACCCAAAAAGACTATTCTAAATAATTAATTCATGTCTCTTTGATATATTTTTATTATACCGAATAATTTCATAAATTTGGCAAACCAATCTGGTTAACCAATTTTATCTAATACACATTTTAACTATGAAATTAGAAATACTAACAAAGAATGAGAACGAGGAAATCCAAAAGAAAATCATTTCTGATATAAGGGATTTGATTAATCATAAAAATTTGGAACCTGGAGATAAATTACCTTCAGAAAGAACCTTATCTGAAAAATTTGAAGTTAGTAGAAGTAACATTCGAGAAGCGATTCAAAAGTTAGAATTTTATGGTTTATTAAAATCTATACCACAAAGTGGAACTTTTGTCGCTAATATTGGAGTTATTGCCATGAATGGTATGATCGAAGATATTCTAAGATTAGATGATCCAGAATTTAAATCCTTAGTTGAAACACGTATTTTATTAGAATTAAAAACAGCAAGGTTGGCGGCTATCCGAAGAACAGATGATGATTTAAAGCTCTTAAAAGAAGCATTAGATGCATATTCTAATAAAGTACTCAAAGGCGAAGATGCCGTTCAGGAAGATTTATTATTTCACTTAGCAATTGCTCGAGCAAGTAGAAATAGTACCATGAATACTTTTATGTTAATCATTACTCCAGAGATCATTACCAATTTTGAAAAGTATCATGTATGTGATACAAATCAGGCTTTTTCAGGAATTCAAGAACACACAGATATTTATGAAGCTATTAAAAACCAAGATCCAAAATTAGCTAAAGAAAACATGAAAAAACACTTTAAGATATTATACCAATATTGTTATAATCTCAAAGACTAAATTTAAAATTAAGAACACAGAAGATAAAAGTGCACAATTTTATCTTCTTATAAAAATATTAGGAGGGAATCTTACTTAAACCATTTTACTACAAGTTTTTATAAGTACATAATATACTTACACCACTTCAAGATTTTGATGACTTTCAGTAAATGAAATGAGGATTAGTTTGCATTAATGTTTTTTAATAACTGCGTGTATCTAATACTAATTATTAAGATTCTCTTGAATTAAAAAAAACAATATGAAATTAAAAGGATTACGCTGGTGGGTTATAGGGTTAATAGCTTTAGCGACCGTTATCAATTATATTGACAGGCAATCATTAAATGTTCTTTGGCCACAAATATCAGAAGAATTATATCCAGATAAATCTATGGATGAACGAAAAGATATCTTTGGTTGGATATCATCAATTTTCTTATTCTCTTATGCTTTTGGTCAAGCAATTTTTGGAAAGATTTTCGATAAAATAGGTACACGTCTAGGATTTGCATTTTCAATAGGGTTTTGGTCTATAGCAACCGCATTACATGCTTTAGCAAAAGGTTTTCTTAGTTTTTCGATTTTTAGATCCATATTAGGTGTCGCTGAAGCTGGAAACTGGCCAGGCGCTGCTAAAGGAAATGCAGAATGGTTTCCATCCAAAGAACGCGCCTTTGCTCAAGGTATTTTTAACTCAGGTGCCGCTATCGGGGGTATCATTTCGATTCCTGCAATTGCTTTTATGACGATTCATTTTAGTTGGCAAATGATATTCATTATCGTTGGAATTATAGGACTACTATGGTTAGTTCCATGGATGTTAATAATGAAAGCACCACCAGAAAAACATCCATGGCTTACAGAAAAAGAACGAAAATATATTCTTGATAAATCAGAAAATATTGATCAAAATCAAGACGAAAATAAAAATGATGACTATAATCCCGTTACTGGCAAAATGTTATCTCATAAAGAGAGTTGGGGCGTAATGATAGCTTCTGCTGCAATTGACCCTATTTGGTGGCTATTTGTTTTTTGGATTCCAACATACCTTGTAGAAGTATATAATATGGATGTAAAGTCAATAGGCATTTATGGATGGGTTCCTTATGTCGGTGCAATGATTGGTGCATGGTTTGGAGGACTTCTAGCACAGAATCGTATTAAAGCAGGTTGGAATATTAATAAAACCAGAAAGTTTGTTATCACGCTGGGTTGTCTAATTATGTTGCCTTGTTTCTGGTTACTATCTGACCCTGGAAGCCCTGTTAATGCGGTACTCATTATGGCAGTTATTCTTTTTGGATTTCAAACAGCCATTGGAAACATTCAAACATTACCAAGTGACTTATTTGGTAAAAAGACAGTTGGAACCCTAGCTGGTTTATCTGGAATGTCAGCAAAATTTGCTGGTGTAGGTCTTACTGCATTAGTATCCACTTTAACCATGGGAGGAAATTACACCCCTGCATTTATAGTTGGAGCTGTTTTGACCTTAATAGTATTAGCGAGTGTATGGATCTTATGTCCTAAAATCGAACCATTAAAAGCAAAAAAATAAAACCAATTAGAAAAGTAATCAATTAAACAATAAACTTAAAAAAAAATGAAATTAAAAGGAAAAGTTGCTATAGTAACAGGAGCTACCGGTGGTATCGGTTACGAAGTTGCAAAAAGATTAGGTAATGATGGATGTACTGTAATTTTAAACGGTATAGAGGATGATAAAGGAGCTCAAAGAATAGAAGAACTTATTGCTCTTGGAATAACTGCAGAGTACTATGGATTTGATGTTACAAACGAAGATCTTGTAACTTCAAACATAAATGCAATTGGAGAAAAATATGGTAAAATTGATATCCTGGTAAATAATGCTGGTGGATTAGGCGGACGATCAAGATTTGAAGGAATGACAACAGAATTTTATCGTTCTGTAATGGCGTTAAACCTTGACTCAACATTTTTTGCCTCAAGAGCTGCTATTCCATTCCTTAAAAAAGGAGAAAATGCTTCTATCATTAACTACACATCAAATGCAGGATGGACTGCTGGAGGGCCTGGAGCAGGAATTTATGGTACATCTAAAGCCGCAGTTAATGCAATAACCAGAGCTTTAGCAAAAGATCTGGCAGAGTATGGCATTAGAGTAAATGCAGTATCTCCTGGTACAATTGATACCCCATTCCATAAACAAATCAAATCAACAAAGCCTGAAGTTTTTGCATCGTGGAAAAACAATATTTTATTGGGAAGATTAGGTCAACCAGAAGATGTAGCTTCTGTTGTTTCTTTCTTAGCAAGTGATGATGCTGCTTTTATAACAGCTGAAACTATTCAAATTGGTGGAGGACAAGCGTTAGGAATTTAAATAATAGCATATTTAGCTAGCTATTATTTATCTTTATTAAAAGGAAATCGTACGATCATAAATAGAAACGTAAGTTTTTGGCAAATTTCCACTATTAACGACCTAAATTAATTTAACAATGAATAAAGTAGTAACCTTTGGAGAAGTTTTAATGCGTATAGCTCCTTTGGGAAATAAAAAATTAAAACAAACCAACCAACTAGAGTACTACTTTGGAGGTACAGAAGCGAATGTAGCTATATCGCTTTCACAATTAGGAAATCAGACACAACACGTAAGTGTTGTGTCTGATGATTTTATCGGTGATGCTGCAAAAGGTTTTTTACAAAAATTTGGAGTTAATACACACTCAATATACAGCTCTCAACACCCACTAGGATTATATTTCCTTGAGGTAGGAGCCGTTATGAGATCTAGTACTATTACATACAATAGAAAACATTCTGCGTTTTCTAATATAGATCCCAAACAAATAGATTGGCACAAAGTTTTAGAAGATTGTCGATGGTTTCATTGGACAGGAATCACTCCTGCCCTATCTCTTAACGCGTATCAGGCGTTAAAGGATGGGTTAACCATTGCAAGCCAAAAAGGAATTCCTATTTCTGCAGATCCAGCATATAGAAGCGATTTATGGAACTACGGAAAAGATGCTAGAGAAGTATTAAATGAGTTGGTAAAATTATCTACTATATTTATAGGAGGACCTAATGAAATTAATGAATTATTAGATACAAAATTTTTGTATAAAAATGATGATTTTATAAAAGGTAGTAAACAACTAATTGAAAAACATCCTAACATTAAAAAAGTATTTGATAAAACCAGAAATTCAATAAACGCAAATTGGCATAAAATCCAAGCTAGAATGTGGAACGGTTCAGAGTTTTTAGAAACAAATGAACTAGAAATTACCCATGTTATAGATAGAATCGGAACAGGAGATGCCTATGCTGCAGGATTGATTCATGGTCTATTGCATTATGATGATACAAAGGCATTACAATTTGCAAACGCTGCTTGCGCAATTAAACATACAATAGAAGGCGATGCAAATTTGGCAACTGAGCGAGAAATTATAAATATTATTGAAGGTAATCTTTCTGGAAGAATTATAAGATAATGGCACAATATACAAGAATAGAAGTTGCAAAAGTGATGAAAGACACAGGGATCGTTCCCTTATTTTATCATTCAGATATAGAAATCGTAAAAAAAGTAATAAAATCCTGCTATGATGGTGGTGCAAGGGTATTTGAATTTACAAATAGAGGAGATCATGCTCAGGATATATTTTCTGATGTTTCTAAATGGGTATTTAAGGAACTTCCTGGTATGATTCTGGGTATTGGATCTATAGTGGATTCTGGCACAGCTTCTATATTTATTCAGAAAGGGGCTAATTTTATAGTTTCTCCTATTCTTAATGCAGATATAGCAAAAGTATGTAACCGCCGAAAAATAGCCTGGTTACCTGGGTGTGGAACCCTCTCTGAAATTAATTATGCAGAAGAATTAGGAGCTGAGATTGTCAAAATCTTTCCTGCAGCACAAATAGGTGGTCCAGATTTTATCAAAAGTATTAAAGCGCCTTGTCCATGGTCTAGTATCATGCCTAGTGGCGGAGTTACACCAGAAAAAGAAAATCTATCCAACTGGTTTAAAGCAGGAGCACATTGTGTAGGTATGGGTTCTAAACTTATAACTAAAGATGCACATGGTGTTTTTGACTATGATCAAATCACTAAACTCACTGCCAAATCTATAACGATTGTAAAAGATTTGAGAAATCAGAATCTATAACTTTTGAGTATCTTTTAATACAAATAGAAAAAGACGATCTTTTCAGATCGTCTTTTTTAATACTATAAATGAATTGAATTAGTTTCCTCCAAAAGTAAATAATAGGCCAAGATTTATTGTAAAATCACTAACAGATTGTTCAAAGTTTCCTTCTCCTGTTTTACCTGCATTCAAATACGCAACATTCATATTAAGAACGCCATATTTAAAACCAATTGCAGGGCGAATTGCAAAGTTTGATGTACTTGCCGCTACTTCTACATCTCCTGTATTTCCTGTAGCTTCTACTTCTACTGATCCAATAGAAGTAATACCCAAACCTAAACTTCCATAAGGTCTAAACCCTTCCTTCTTAAAATAATACCGACCGTTTAAAAGATAACTGCTTAATGCAATAGCTCCAAAAGATACATTTTGCCCATTAATAGTTTCATCACCTCCTACTAAGAAGTCACCTTGCGCCAAAATAGATACGTCAATATCTTCGGTAACGCCATATCCTAATTCTAGATGTGCAGAAACCCCTCCATCGGTATAGTCTGCTATATCCCCAGTAGGAAGAGCATATCCAACACCAAAACCAAGTTTAACTTGCGCGTTTGCAGCAGTCATTCCTAATAATGCAACTGCAGCTAATAATAAAAATTTTCTCATAATTGAAATATTAATTAATTTATGTTGAATATCTTACTAACCAACTATCAGACCAAAAACGCATCACTGCAATACAAAACACTCACAAACCTATTTAACTCGCTAAAAAACAACACTTTAAAATACTTAATTTTTATATAAATTTATTTCTAGACCGTATTTAAAACAAAAAAGACGACCTTTTCAGATCGTCTTTTTATATTATATATTTGATTGAATTAGTTTCCTCCAAAAGTAAATAAAAGACCAAGGTTTATTGTAAAATCGCTAACCGATTGTTCAAAATCTCCTTCTCCAGTTTTACCTGCGCTCAAATATGCTACATTCATATTAAGAACACCATACTTAAAACCAAGTGCTGGACGAATTGCAAAATTTGATGTACTTTCCGCCGCTTCTACATCTCCGGTAACGCCATTTGCTTCTATTTCTACAGAACCGATAGAAGTAAGACCTAAACCTAAACTACCATAAGGTCTAAATCCTTCTTTTCTAAAATAGTAACGACCATTTAAAAGATAACTACTTAGGGCAATAGCTCCAAAAGATACATTTTGACCATTAATAGTTTGATCACCTCCTACTAAGAAGTCTCCTTGTGCTAAAATAGATACATCAATATCTTCTGTAACACCATATCCCAATTCTAAATGGGCAGAAACCCCGCCATCAGTATAGTCTGCTATATCTCCAGTTGGAAGAGCATAACCAATACCAAAACCAAGCTTAACTTGTGCATTTGTAGCTGTAATTCCTAACAAAGCAATCGCAGCAAAGAGTAAAAATTTTTTCATAATTGATTAAGTTTTATCGTTTAAGTGCACGAATATACCGATAAAAAACACGAATTAACAAATTATTTTAAAAAAAAATTAACATAATAACAACAAAAACCTATAAATCAAGTATTTAACAACATAAGAGACAAGAATTGTTGTTGTTTAGTGTAACGAAATAAGGTATTAAATGAGAAATTGAAACAAATCTGGTTTATCATTTAGATAATCTCCAAAGAAATTAAGCTCTTTCATTCTGGAGATTAAAGGCTCTAAATCCTTTTTGTCTTTTAATTCTATTCCAACCACAGCAGGGCCATTCTCTCTGCTTGATTTTTTTGAATATTCAAAATGTGTAATATCATCGTTAGGGCCTAATACTTCGCCTACAAATTGTTTTAGAGCACCCGCTCTTTGTGGAAAGCGAACAATAAAATAATGTTTTAAGTTTGCATATAATAGAGCTCTTTCTTTAATTTCGGCTGTACGCGTAATATCATTATTACTTCCACTTACAATACACACGACATTTTTACCCTTAATTTTGTCCTTATAAAACTCCAATGCAGCAAGAGTTAAAGCTCCAGCCGGTTCGACGACTATAGCATCTCTATTATACAGATCTAAGATAGTCTGACATACTAATCCTTCAGGTACTGTATACATATCGGATAAGTATTCTTTACAAATTTCAAAATTAAGATCTCCTACTTTTTGAACAGCGGCTCCATCAATAAATTTATCAATATCAAAAATCTCTGTATTCTTATTATTTCGTATAGAAGATAACATAGATGGTGCCCCTTTAGGCTCTACTCCGATAATTTTTGTTTTTGGTGATAAAGCTTTCATAGCACCACATAATCCTGATGCCAACCCCCCTCCTCCAATAGCTACAAAAATATAATCTATAGTCACATCTGCTTGCTTAAAAATCTCGAGGCCGATTGTCCCTTGTCCTTCTATTGTTTTAGGATCTTCAAAGGGATGAACAAAAGTTTTCCCTTGAGACTTACAAGCTTCCATAGCAGCTTTAAATGAATCATCAAAAGTATCTCCTTCAAGAACAATTTTTACATAGTCTCCACCAAACATTTCTGTTTGAGCAATTTTTTGTTTTGGAGTTACCGAAGGCATATATATGGTACCTTCGATTCCCAAATGATTACATGCAAATGCAACTCCCTGAGCATGATTACCCGCACTAGCACATACCACTCCTTTTTCTAACTCTTCTTTGGTAAGTGAACTAATCTTATTAAAAGCTCCTCTAATTTTATAAGATCGAACTCTCTGGAGATCTTCTCTCTTTAATAAAACATTAGCTTCATATCTACGAGAATAACGAATACTATCCATTAGTGGAGTGACCATGGCTACTTCTTTGATTATAGAAGCTGCTTTCTGGATATCTTCTAATTCAGGAAAATATGTAGTAATGACAGAGCTCATACTTATAGGTTATTATTCATTAAAACTTTGTTAGCCTGGATCCATCGAAGGTTACACAATACACATCTCAAAACTTCAACAGACCCGGCCGAACAAAATTTAGTGAATTAGACTATCGGTTTCATTGCGGTCATAGACGCTCTAAGTCTAGCTCCAACAACTTCGATAGGGTGATTACGCAATGCCGCATTTACTTCTATTAACTTAGCATTATCTACACCATTATTTCTTCCTTCATCGTATTTTTTTCCGATTACGTCGGTATCGATTTTCTTCATAAAATCGGTAAGTAATGGTTTACATGCATGATCAAAAAGATAACATCCATACTCTGCAGTATCAGAAATAACACGGTTCATTTCAAATAACTTTTTACGTGCAATAGTATTGGCAATAAGAGGAGTCTCATGTAAAGATTCATAGTATGCTGATTCTTCTATGATTCCAGAATCTGTCATAGCTTCAAAAGCCAACTCAACACCTGCTCTTACAAGAGCAACCATTAACACACCGTTATCATAGAATTCTTGTTCAGAAATCTCTACATCACCAGCAGGAGTTTTTTCGAATGCTGTCTCTCCCGTTGCGGCTCTCCATGATAATAAGTTTTTATCATCATTCGCCCAATCTTCCATCATTGTTTTAGAGAAATGACCAGAAATAATATCATCCATATGTTTTTGAAATAGTGGACGCATAATCTCTTTTAATTCCTCTGATAATTCAAAAGCTTTCACTTTTGAAGGATTGGATAATCGATCCATCATATTGGTGATTCCACCATATTTTAACCCTTCGGTAATGGTTTCCCATCCATATTGAATCAATTTAGAAGCATAACCTGCATCAATTCCTTTTTCTATCATTTTATCAAAACATAAAATTGACCCTGTCTGCAACAATCCACAAAGAATTGTTTGCTCGCCCATGAGGTCAGATTTTACTTCGGCAACAAATGAAGATTCTAATACTCCTGCTCTATCTCCTCCTGTTCCTACAGCGTATGCCTTTGCTTGTTCTAAACCATGTCCCTGAGGGTCATTCTCTGGGTGTACCGCAATTAATGTTGGCACCCCAAAACCTCTTTTATATTCTTCTCTTACTTCTGACCCTGGGCATTTAGGTGCTACCATAATTACAGTAAGATCCTCTCTTACCTGAGTACCTTCTTCTACAATATTAAAACCATGAGAATATGATAAAGTAGCTCCTTGTTTCATTAAAGGCATTACCGCATTTACTACTTGAGTATGCTGCTTATCTGGAGTAAGATTAATAACCACATCTGCATGAGGTACTAATTCTTCATAAGTTCCAACATTAAATCCATTATCAGATGCATTGATAAAAGATTGTCTTTTCTCCTTTATAGCTCCTTCACGAAGTGCATATGAAACATCTAAACCAGAATCTCTCATATTTAGTCCCTGATTAAGACCTTGGGCACCGCATCCAACGATAACCATCTTTTTTCCTTTTAGTGCATCAATTCCTCCTGAAAATTCTTCAGAATTCATGAATCTACATTTTCCTAATTGTGTTAATTGATCTCTTAATGATAGCGTATTAAAATAATTTGCCATTTCCTTCCTAATTTGTGATTTCCGTTCGGAAATTTGATTTAATTTTGATTTATAGTTGTTTCTCTTTTATGGTGTCCCCTTGCGGGACAGGCTATCCACTTTATCCCTGAAACAAGTTCAGAGGATGTCGTTTCTATCCCTTACACAGTCTCTGATCCAAAACTTTCTAATATTTTAGAAATATGCATTTTATCTTTTGTAACTGCAATTCTGCCAGAACGCACAAATTGCATCAGCCCAAAAGGTTCTAATTTGTGATACAAAGCTTCTACTTCTCTTCGTCTTCCTGTTTTCTCTAACACAAAAAACTCTGGAGTCACAGTAACAATATTAGCATTACTATTCTTAATTACATTCTGAATCTGGCGATCTTCAAACAATAACTTTGAAGCTACCTTAAACAATGCTGTCTCCTGATAAATAGTCTCTTCATCTTTATGATAAAATGCTTTTATAACTTCGATCTGCTTTTCGATTTGACCAATTAACTTTTTTACTTGTTCTTCGGTTATTTTCACCACTATAGTAAATCGAAACACATCTTTGATTTCTGAAGCAGAAGCTGTCATACTATCCAAATTGATGTGACGCTTCAGGAATATTGCCGATATCCTATTTAGCAATCCTATATTATTCTCGGTATATACCGATATCGTAAAATTTTCTTTTTCCATAATTACTCTAATCTTATATCAGAAACTGATGCTCCTGTCGGAATCATCGGAAATACATTATTTTCTTTTTCAACACATACCTCCAAAAAATAAGGGCCTTCACACGCGATCATTTCTGCAATTGCATCTTGTAAATTTTCTCTTTTGGTTATTCTTGTGGATTTTATGTGATATCCTTCTGCTATTTTTATAAAATCTGGATTTACCATTTCTGTAGAGGCGTATCTTTTATCAAAAAATAGTTGTTGCCATTGCCTTACCATGCCCAGAAAGTCATTGTTTAAAACAACTATCTTTACAGGTACTTTGGTTTGAAAAATTGTACCCAACTCCTGAATCGTCATTTGATATCCTCCATCACCAATTATAGCGACAACTTCTCTATCCGGAGCTCCCATTTTTGCACCAATAGCAGCAGGTAATGCAAATCCCATTGTACCTAGCCCTCCAGAAGTAACATTACTTTTGGATTTAGTAAACTCTGCATATCTGCATGCAATCATCTGGTGCTGTCCTACATCAGATACGATAACTGCATCTCCTTTGGTTTCTTCATTAATCCCTCGAAGCACTTCTCCCATAGACAATCCTTCTTTACTAGGATATAGCTCATCTTTGATTACTTTATCATATTCTATAGCATCGTAATCTTTAAATTCCTGAAACCACGAATCATGTGTATTTGATTTTACCAAAGGAAGTATTTTGGCAAGTGTATTTTTAACATCTCCCATTACAGCAACATCAGCCTTCACATTCTTATCAATCTCTGCTGGGTCAATTTCAAAATGAACAACTTTAGCTTGTTTTGCGTATGTTTCCAGATTTCCTGTTACTCTATCGTCAAAACGCATTCCGATGGCTAATAATAAATCACACTCATTAGTTAATTTATTTGGACCATAATTACCGTGCATACCTACCATACCAACATTTAATGGATGTGATGTCGGCAATGCAGAAAGTCCTAGTATTGTCCATGCTGCAGGTATTCCTGTTTTTTCTATAAAGTTTTTTAATTCTTCTTCTGCTTCTCCAAGAATTACCCCCTGACCAAAAACGATCATTGGTTTTTTTGCTCCATTTATGAGTTTAGCAGCGGCTTCAAGACTTTTTGGTTCTGTTTCTGGTATTGCCTGATAACTACGTACTCCTTTGCATTTTTCATATATAAAATCTAATTCACCAAACTGAGCATCTTTAGTAATATCAACCAGAACAGGTCCTGGTCTACCCGACCGAGCAATATAAAAAGCTTTTGCCAGTACTGTTGGAATATCTTCAGCTTTCGTTACCTGGCAATTCCATTTTGTAATTGGCATGGAAATTCCAATAATATCTGTTTCTTGAAATGCATCTGTACCTAAAAGATGAGAACCTACCTGGCCTGTGATACAAACCATAGGGGTAGAATCGATCTGCGCATCCGCAATTCCAGTCACAAAATTAGTAGCTCCCGGTCCAGAGGTTGCAATTGCTACTCCTACTCTACCACTGGTTCTGGCATATCCTTGCGCAGCATGTGTTGCACCTTGCTCATGTCTGGTTAATACATGATGTAACTGATCCTGATACTTATAGAGTTCATCGTAGACAGGCATTATTGCCCCTCCCGGATATCCATAAATCAAATCTACACCTTCTGCCAAAAGACATCGTATTACCGCTTCAGCACCAGTCATTTTTTCTGTTGCTACTACCTTTTGTTTTTTCACTGTTTGCGTTTGTGTTTCCATACGCGTTTTTTTATTTAGAGTCTGGATTTTATTTCAATCAAGACTTAGATCCTTTTATATATTTCGGTTTTCACCGAAATGACAATTAATAGAAACCAATACCTCATAAAGCATTGGAATACTTTTTTAGAATTCATCAGTTACACATCCTTGCGATGCCGATGAAACCGTTTTTGCATATTTATACAATACACCCTTACTAAATTTCAATTCTGGTTGTACCCAAGAAGCTCTTCTTTTTTCTATTTCCTCTTTATCAATATCTACAGTAATAGCATTAGTCTCTGCGTCAATTGTAATGATATCTCCATCTTTTACTAATGCTATCAAACCACCTTCTTGTGCTTCTGGAGTAATATGTCCTACAACAAACCCATGGGTTCCTCCCGAAAATCTTCCATCGGTAATCAAGGCTACATCTTTACCTAAACCTGCTCCCATAATCGCGGCGGTAGGCTTAAGCATTTCTGGCATTCCTGGACCTCCTTTTGGACCTTCATACCTAATGACGACCACATCACCTTTTTGTACTTTTCCATCTCTAATCCCATCATTAGCATCATACTCTCCATCAAACACTTTAGCTTTTCCTTGAAAACGCAACCCTTCTTTACCCGTTATTTTTGCAACACATCCATTTTCAGATAGGTTTCCAAACATAATTCTCAAGTGCCCTGTTTGTTTGATAGGGTTTTCCAAAGGTTTTATAACGTCTTGACCTTCGGTAAGATCAGGAACATCTAATAAATTTTCTGCTAATGTTTTTCCGGTTACAGTCAAACATTCTCCATGTAATAACCCTTTCTTTAATAAATATTTTAATACTGCAGGAATACCTCCAACCTCATGTACATCTTCCATAAGGTACTTTCCACTTGGTTTTAAATCTGCCAAGAATGGAGTTTCATCACTAATTCTCTGGAAATCTGCAAGTGTAAAATCTACATCTGCAGCTCTTGCAATGGCTAAGAAGTGTAATACTGCATTGGTAGATCCTCCAAGGATAGTCACTAACCGTATTGCATTCTCTAAGGATTTCTTAGTTACAATGTCTTTTGGTTTTATATCTTTTTCTAAGAGTACTCGCATAGCACGACCTGCAGCGATACTCTCTTCTTCTTTGTTGTTACTAATTGCAGGATTTGAAGAGTTATAAGGTAATGACATACCCAAAGCCTCTATTGCAGATGCCATTGTATTGGCAGTATACATACCTCCGCAAGCTCCTGCTCCCGGACAAGCTTTTTCTATCACACTTTTATATTCTGTTTGAGTAATTGTACCAGCCACTTTCTCTCCCCAGGCCTCAAAAGCTGAAACCACATCTAATTTTTTACCTGCATGATGTCCTGAAGCTATTGTACCTCCATACACCAGAATTGAGGGTCGATTCAATCGTAAAATAGCCATTAAAGCACCCGGCATATTCTTATCACACCCTACAACAGTTACCATTCCGTCATAAGACATGGCTTGTACCACAGTTTCCATAGAATCTGCAATCACATCTCTTGAAGGTAATGAAAAACGCATTCCCGGAGTTCCCATAGAAATCCCATCACTTACTCCAATAGTATTAAAAATGAGTCCTACAACATCTTCTTCTAATGTTCCTTTCTTCACTAATTTAGCGAGATCATTAAGATGCATATTACAAGGATTTCCTTCATATCCTGTACTTGCAATCCCGACTAAAGGCTTATTAAAATCTTCATCGGTTAAACCAATTGCATGAAGCATTGCTTGCGCTGCAGGCTGTGTGTCATCTTGAGTGACTTGTTTACTATATTTATTGATGCTCATTACGTTTGAATACCAGTTTTTTATTAATTTGATAAAATTTTAACTATTCTTTTACGACATTTGTATCGTATTGAATAAACCACAGTATAAAATTATTTCCTTATGGCTAAACGGGTAAAGATTATTCAATACCCTTACAATATCCAATACTCACTTTACCTTTCTTAAACACTGATTAACAAGTATTTATATTCATTTTTTTTACAATCACTATTTGTTAATTTTTAATTAATTCTACATTTTGGTCTAAAAAAAAACCCTTCATACTTGAAGGGATTCTTATATTTTTAACATATCAATATCCCTCATCATGGTGAGCTAATCACAATACTAATAATGACATTGATATTATTGTTGTTAAACATGTTCATTTTTTAAATTTGGTTCAAAAAAAATCCCTTTACTGAGGTAAAGGGATTTTTTATATTTTGAATATCAAATATGATCCCTTATCAAGGTAAAATAATTACCTCAATACTAATGACCGCGTTGATATTTATATTTTTTATACCCATTTATATGGTCAAATATAGCAAAATATTCTATTGTCCTATATTTTTATATGTAAACTTTTGAAAATTTAGCGTTTCACTAGATTTTAAATAATTTGTTTTTCATACAATAAATCACCAACCCTACTCTTGTTTTCACTTCTAGCTTTCTAAAAACAGTTTCTCTATAATTTTCTATTGTTTTTGGACTTAGGTTCATTTCTCCAGCAATATCCCTATAGGTAAGTTCTGAACAAGCGAATTTTAAAAAGACTCTTTCTTTGTCTGTTAATTTATCTTGTAGGTTTTTACTAGTATCAACACCTTCAGAATTTCTTAATGCACTTTCTATTTTACCTGAATAATAGAACCCTTGTTCTATTACCATCTTCATTGCGAACTCAAAATTCTCTGGATGAATATCTTTAAGCAAATATCCTTTTGCTCCAGCTCTAAGCATTTTGATAATGGTTTCTTCATCATCTTCCATGGTCAAAGCCAATACTTTTTGATCTGGTTTATTTTCCTTAAGCCATTGCATGGTTTGCACACCATCCATAACTGGCATTTTTACATCTAAAAGAATAAGGTCTGGTGTTTTTCTTTTATGAAGATAATATTGTGTAAGTTCTTTGCCGTTCTTTAGAATCGCTAATACCTCATATGCTTCAAGCTTAGAAATCAAACTTTCTAGCGACTGCGCGAATAAAAGATGATCATCAACAATTACTATGGTCTTTTTTTTCACAAGTTTACATTTTAATAATCATTTTTAAATACATGACAAAAAGTTATACAATATAGAAATGAGTTGATTTGTCATTCCGTTGAAGAACGGAATCCATATATTAATGGCACTACGCCTAAATAGATCCCAGTCTACACTGGGATGACAAAACACATTATTTATACCATTAAACCAGGTTTAAATTATATAGCCATCTATATTGAGAAAACAATTCTCAATACTACAAATGTATTAAATCAATTTCTATCTAGCATAGGATATGACAAGGTAAGTAAGACACCTTTTCCTGGAGAAGATTTATAGTCCAGTTTTGCTTTGACCAATGAAGCCCGACTTTTCATATTTAATAATCCTGAGTTTGCCTGTACAGATTTCATATCAAAACCAACCCCATCATCTTGTATTTTAATACGAAGTGCTTCTGCTGTATACTCCAGTTCTACATTGAGATTAGATGCTTCTGCATGTTTAATGGTATTAGAGAAAAATTCTTGAATAATGCGATATAAGATAATCTCATCTTTGGGATCAATATACCCCTCTTCACCTTTTATCGTTAGTGTAGGTGTTAAAAAATTAAGTTTTTCAAAACGTTTTAGTTCTACCCGAATGGATTTCTCTAATCCCACATTCTCAATCACTTCATGATTTAAGGTTTTGGATAAATTTCGGATTTCCTGGAGACTATCTCCTACCAGTTTACGAACATCCTGCAGAGAATCTGAAGACTGAGCATCAATGGTAGTACCCATAATATTGATTTGCATGACCGCAGTAGATAATAACTGACCGATATTATCATGTAACTCCCAACTTACATTTTTAAGAGCCTGCTCTTGTATTTCTATACGAGATTTAAAAATCTCATCTTCAAAACGTTGTTCTGCCCTTAACCTCTCTAGAAGTAATTTATTTTTTCGTCGTTGAAAAGCAACAAAAAAGATAATACCGAATATTATAAAAAAAAGAATAATTACGGTAAAATAAACTATTAATAAGATTTGTTCTTTTTCAAGCATACTATAAAACCTATGGTATAGCAAGTATAAAGAAAAAAGATTGCAGTATTTAAAATTATCATGCGAATATTTATAAAATCTGGACTTTCTTGACTATAAAACCTACTATAAATGAATATTGGCGTTGCTATTAAATGAAAACCCATCGCGCCAATTGTTATATAAAATGATATTGTTTTATAAAAAGTTAATATTTTATCACTCTGAAGCATTTCATACAAGTACAAAAAACCACCGATTAAAATTAAAACGGTCCCTATTATATATGTAAATGATGCAATAGCATTAAAATAAACATTAGAAAAGATCAAGTTAAGAATGGCACCTGTAACGAAAAGACTTACAAGCGTTCTCATAAAAAACTTGAATTTATAAGTTTTATAATGATAACTTAAGTATAAAACATAGAACGAAAAATTAATTATTAAATAAATATTTTGCAGCCAATGGTTTTTTTCTAAAAAAGTACCTTTTAGTGATGGAAACATATCAGCATAATAAATAAGCCCTGGTAAGGTTCCAAAAAACTCGATTAAAAATGTAAACCATAAGAAATAAACAAAATACCGAGAAGCTGTATCCTCTCGGTATTTTTTTACGTAATAACTACCAGATAATGCAGCTATTAGTTCAAATAGCAAATATGAAAATAAAAATATCATATATCAAAAAGCCACAGGAGGAATACCACTTGACCCGCTATTATAAGGTTCCAAATTATAATTATTTTGTGCGTGATCTCCTCCTTTACCCATTTCACCAGCAGGTGCTCCCGTAGGTGCTAAAAATACAGTAGCATATCCTCTATCCATTTTACATTGTTCTTTAGGATAAGCTCCAAAATACATTCTAATCCCCGGATTACAGATCCCTTGTTTTTTAGATTGTTTTTTTACGTATTTAAGATATTTCTCTAATTCCTCAACACTCCACCAAAATTCTCGTGTATCTTCAAATCCAAGACACTTATCGATTTCTGGTGTTCTGGTATCACACCATGTTTTTTGAAGATCTTTTGCTTCTTCTATACTAATACATTTTTCGGGTCTTTTTTTTCCCATAACTTTTTTTATTTAGGTTAACTGATGCTAATATATCCAAAAAACCTGGTGCAAAGCAAATACAACATACCATCAACCACAAAACCAAAAGAAGACCAACCACTATTAAAAAACTGGATTACAATACCTTAACACATTAAACACAATACCATAAAAAAAGAACATAGGGGATTTTCCCCCCATAGCAAAAAGGGGCATTTCCCCTGTTTCATTCTTATGGTTTTTGATTATACAAATGTGTTACCTATAGAAAGATTATGGACTATACAGTAGGTCGAACAATAAGAAATCCCTCAAGGATTGAGGCGTAAAATAGGACTCTGTTGAATTAGTATAACTTACAACATTTAATTCTCAGTTAAATAAGATTTAAAAAAAACGAATTTCATTAATATAGAAATAAGTTGATTTTTCATTCCGTTGAAAAATGGAATCTACTTAATACGTGTACTACCAAAAATTGATTCCAGCCTACGCTGGAATGACAAAAAACAATGAATACTCGTTCATCATACTAAAAACAACTAATTAAATATATAGGCAAATAATAGATGAAAAAATTACATTATCACTCTGAAACTACACTTCGACAATGCCTGTCCTGAGCTTGTCGAAGGGCTCAGTATGACAATTTTGATTTTATCATACTTAACGGTATTGTTATATCAACTTAAAACTACATCTTTCTTTCATTCTTTTTTGTGCAATGCTATTGATTGACATTTCACTTAATTGTAAAACTCTTGGATATCCTCCTGTGGTTTGACAATCTCTCATCAAAATTATCAAAGTCCCCGATGGAGTCAATTGAACTGTACCTGGTAAAACCGGAGAAGTTAACATCGATGGTAAATCGTTATATAATTTCTCTTCTAATTGAATTGCCATTCTATTTATTGTATTCGAAATGGTAAACGAATTATCAAATAAAAACGACTGTTGATCTTTTGATAAATGATCAAATTCTGGTCCCTTATACACTTCTAATTTTTGGGTACTATCGAACAATATTGGAATGGAAATAGTAGACAATTGACGATCAAAAATATTGCTCATTTCATATGGTAAAACAGCATCATTTTCTAATCGATAATCAGAGGTAATTGATTTATAAAAAGATCTACTTTTTAAGATAAGTGAAGTAGAAAAACCTTTACGTATTCCTACATAACCATACACACCTTTCCTACATGATTTAAATTTTAAAATATCATCTTTAACAATACGAATTTTTTTATACATATCAATTTTCAGATCATTTAAAAAGGCATCCGCTTCAGCCCCTGTTAAAACAATTTCTGTATTTTCAAAAAAATGTAAAACTGGAGGTTGGAAAGTCCATTCTATACATGCCGAATTTTTATCATTCCCCAACAATAAATTTGCTAATCCATATGATAATTTATCCATAGCTCCACTTCTGGGAACACCATATTTTGAAAACCCAAAACGACCTCCATCCTGAATAGTGGTAAAAAAACCTGCTTTAAGAATTTTAACTCCTCCAGTCATATCGTGATCGGTTTAAATAAGAAACTATCTTTTTCACACTTTGATCTGATATCGTTATATTCATATTCTTTTATCGACATAAACTGAATAGTATCTCCAGGTTCAAAAACAGTAAACTCTTTAGTATTTGGATTAAAAAAATCAAGAGGACACATACCAATTACATGCCAACCACCGGGACTTGTAACCGGATAAATTCCGGTTTGATTTCCACCTATAGCTACAGATCCTTTTTTCACCTCTAAAGAGGGTGTATTTTTTCGAGGCAAATGAAGCTTTGAATCAAGACCACCCAAATATAAAAATCCAGGTAAAAAACCTATAAAGAAAATAGTATAACGAGGAGCAGTATGCAACGCAATTATTTCATCTACAGACAATGATTTATTTTTTGCAAACGTGTTCAAATCAGGTGCCAGAGCAGGGGAATAACACACTGGGATTTTCCACAGTCGATTTTCTTGTTGTCCTGGTAACACATTAGATGAATACAAGGTTTTTAGTTCAAAAACGGTATCATAGAATTTCCATATAGTAGACACATAGTAAATTAACAACGAGTTATATCCAGAAATTACCTCAACAATTAGTTTACCATAAAAAGATTCAATTGATTTTTTATAAAAAAGAAGGTCATAAAGGACATTTTTGTCAATTACTGAAGGCCATTCGATTAAAATAGCCTTTTCAGAATACTGCCAATATCTTAATTCGTAACTCATGAATTTATCCAATACTTATGTTCAATTTCAAAAATTCCTGATGTAAATATTTTAAAATATCAACCGATTTTGGATTATCTCCATGTACACAAATTGTATCAAAAAAAATTGGTAACTCCTCTCCTTTTTTCGTTTTCACCTTATCTTCTAAAACCATTCTTTTTACATGTTCAAAAACTTGTTTTACATCTGTAAGAACAGCTTCATTTTCTGAACGAGAAACCAAAGTCAAATCGTCATTATAATTTCGATCTGCAAAAACTTCAAATTTTAATCTAAATTTATCTTTCACAAGATACGATAATTTAGAATTTTTTGACGTTATTATAAATAAACTTTTATCGATATTATTTATTGCTTCAAGTACTGCAGAAGCTACCTCTTCATTTTTGACTACTTCATTATAGAGCGCTCCATGTGGCTTTACATGATGCAACTCCTCTCCTTTTTTGTCAACGTAAAATTTAACTTCTTCTATTTGAGCAACAATTGTTTTCACTAAATCATCATATGCCAAGGCCATCTTAACTCTTCCAAAATTTTCTCGATCGGGATATGATGGATGTGCTCCAATCTTTACTTTATGTGCACTTGCTAACCGGATAGTTTTCTGGATCTCTTCTTGATCACCTGCATGACTCCCACATGCAATATTACACCAAGATATAAATGGCATTATCAGAGCATCAAAACCAGCTCCTTCTCCAACATCTGCATTAAAAATTATTTCTTTCATATTCCTACAAAAAATAAAAATAAATCCTACAAATTAATTACTACCTTCCAAATACTTCTACATCCTAAAAAAGCGGCAATCAATACAATCAAAAAACCAATAGCATTTTGCACCTTAGAATTAGTGTATTTTCCTAAAATATTTTTCTTGTTCATAACCCATAAAAGGAAGCCTGCAATTACAGGTAAAAGGAGTCCGTTTGCTACTTGTGCAAATTGTATAATCTTAATTGGTTTTATCCCTAGAGATGAAAATACTACACCAAGAAAAAGTATAAACATCCAAACTGATCTAAATTGTTTACTCTTTAATCCTCCTTGCCATCCTAAACATCCTTTTACTACATATGCAGCTGCTAAAGGAGCAGTTATAGCCGAGGTAATTCCTGCTGCAAAAAGCCCTAAAGAAAGTACATATTTTGCTGCAGGTCCAAAAACAGGTTCCAGACTTTTTGCTAAATCAGCTGCATTATTTACTTCGTTACTAAGTATTGCAGCACCCGCAATAATAATAGCCATAGACACTAACCCACCAGCCGAAATAGCAATAATGGTATCTTTTCTTGCTAATGGTAGTTCTTCTGGAGTATTCCATTTTTCTTTTACCACTGAAGCATGAAGAAACAGATTATAAGGAACGACTGTAGTACCCACTAACCCAATAACTGTAAATAGTTTTTCTGAAGAAAAATCGGGAACAAACCCTTTAACAACTAAAGAAATATCTGGTTTGGTCACAATAGCAGTAATAATAAAAGCCAAACTCATAAAAAGTACTAACACTATCAAACTTCTTTCTAGTATTTTATAATTACCTATGTACAAAACCACAAATGCCAATACTCCAATTATCCAACTCAAATAGTTAAAAGCGAACCCTCCCAAGCTTATATTTGGCGATTCAATGATTGTTGATAACCCTAAGACACCACCACTTATATTGCCTGCTTCATAGGCAGCATTACCAATAAAAATTGCAGAAATAATAATACCCAGAAGTATTGATTTTACAATTTTATTATCAAACTGAGATTTAAGCACTTCACTAAGTCCATTTTGAGTTACCACACCTAGCCTTGCTGCCATTTCTTGCAATACCATACAAGCTATAATAGAAAGTCCCAAAGCCCATAATAATGTATACCCAAACTTCACTCCTGCTATTGTGCATACTGTGACTGTACCCGGACCAATAAATGCTGCTGTAACCAAAGTCCCCGGACCAATATTAGAAAACCACTTTTTCATGCGTTCACCTATTTTTAATCATTTATTTTGTATTTATATCTAAGGTGTATATCGCAAATGACCCTAACCAATGCCCTCCTTCATAACTATCTCCAACCAGATTGGGTAATGAATAGTTGATGTGCGTATTTGCTACCGAAAAAAGATGCGCATAGTCCTCGTATTGTTTTGCTAATCCATATAGCACCCAGGCTCTACTAAAATTGAGCCCATCTAAATGTACTAGTTTACCATCAGTACGATCAGATACTTTACCCACTTCTATTGTGTAGTTTTTATTTTTTAGTTGAGGCATGAAAGCAGAAATCCAATGATCAAATTCTTTTTTATTAAGTATTCTTCTCATTAGGTCAATTTCTTCAAAACAAGGAGACAAAAAATCATAGCCACTTGGTTCCCATCCGATAGGGCAGTTCTGATCATTCTGATAGAACTCCTTTGCTTTACCTTCAATACTTTCCTTTAATTTTTGATGATTAACCGTATTCGCATAGTCCCAAGCAAATGATAATCCGAATGCTGTATTGGTATGCTCTCCCACTCTAATAGGATAATTAAGTTTTGGCAAGAAATCAATGTATTTTTGAACAATCATAATTGTTAAAGGTTCTAAATTTTCCTCCAACTCCCTTGCTATTGGATCATCCCAGGTATGCAATTCTTCTGCTAGTTTAAGCAACCAAGCCCAACCATAAGTTCTCTCATAAGATTTATTATGTTTCTCTTCAAAATATTTAACTTCTATTGCTATATTATTTTTTGAAATATTTTGGCGCAATTTGTTTATAGCTTCTTCTCTTTTTTCGAGGTCGGGAAAGGTTTTTAAAAGCTTCACCAATGACCAATGACCATGAACAGAAGAATGCCAGTCAAAGCAACCATAAAATGTAGGATGCAATTCTTTAGGCTCTCCAATATTTTCTTTTCCTCCCAGTGTTTGATTAAGCTTGTTAGGATATTCAATTTGTAAACACGCTAATGGTAATTCTGCCAACGAATTAGCATTGGCTAATGTAAGTTGCAAAGGTTTTTGAATTGGATGTTCTTGCTGATTTTGAGCTGCTTTATCGTCTGATAATTTCTTCTGATTTTCAGCATCTTTATTACAACTTATGAAAGCTAGTATTAAAATCAAAAAAAGTATTCGATTCATAGTCAATATTTAAAAGTTCAATGTCTGTTTTCCTAAAAATATTGATTTCAGAAGGGATAGTAAATGGATTGTTGATAAGAACCACAAATAGTTTATAAGTTATCGAATACCCCATTATTGGACTTATTAAACTAGCCTAACCAACCATCCCGATCCAGGCTTCTGTATTGTATGGCTTCAGAGATATGATTTCCTTTTATATCCTTAGAACCTTCAAGGTCTGCAATAGTTCTTGAAACTTTTAGAATACGATCATAAGCTCTTGCTGATAGATTTAACCTTTCCATTGCTGTTTTCAGTAATTCTTTTGAATTTTTATCAAGTGCACAAAATTCTCGTATTTGTTTTACCCCCATTTGTGCATTGTAATGAATACTCTGTAACTTTTCAAATCGCTTGGTCTGAATATCTCTTGCTACAATCACTCGTTTCCGAATATCGACACTAGGCTCTCCTCTTCTTTCTTCGCTAAGTTTATCAAATGGAACCGGAGTAACTTCAATATGAATATCAATTCTATCTAATAAAGGCCCGGAAATCTTACTTAGATAACGTTGCATTTCTGCAGGAGAAGAGACTACAGGCGCGTCAGGATCATTAAAATAACCTCCCGGACTCGGATTCATGCTCGCCACTAACATAAAACTAGATGGATAAGTGACTGTAAATTTTGCTCTCGAAATTGTTACTTCTCTGTCTTCTAAAGGTTGACGCATTACCTCTAACACTTCTCTTTTAAATTCTGGCAACTCATCCAAAAATAAAACTCCATTATGTGATAGGGATATTTCTCCTGGTTGTGGATAACTTCCTCCTCCAACTAAAGCTACATTTGAGATCGTGTGATGTGGACTTCTAAATGGTCGTTGTGCCATTAATCCAACATTATCTTTAATACGCCCAACGACACTATGAATTTTGGTCGTTTCTAATGCTTCTTGCAAAGACATAGGCGGAAGAATACTTGGTAACCTCTTACTTAACATCGTTTTTCCACTACCCGGAGGACCTACCAATATAATATTATGACCTCCCGCGGCCGCAATTTCCATACAACGTTTTATACTTTCTTGCCCTTTTACATCGGCAAAATCAAATTCGGGATTAGCAAGCGCCGAATAAAATTCTTCCCTAGTGTCAACGATAGTTTGTTCTAATTGTCCTTTATCATCAAAATAATCAATTACCTCTTTAATATTATCAACACCATACACCTCTAGATGATCTACAATTGCAGCCTCTTTAGCATTTTGTTTTGGAAGTATAAAACCTTTAAAACCTTCTTCTCTGGCCTTAATGGCTATTGGAAGAGCTCCTTTTATCGGTTGCAGACTTCCATCTAGAGAAAGTTCCCCCATAATTAGATAATCAGAAACAGTATCTCCTTTGATTTGTGAGCTTGCAGCAAGGATTCCTAATGCCAAAGTAAGATCATATGCAGATCCTTCTTTTCTTAAATCTGCAGGCGCCATATTGATAGTAATTTTCTTTCCTGGTAATTTGTAACCGTTATTTTGTAAAGCAGCTGCGATACGATAACTACTTTCCTTTATCGCATTATCAGGCAACCCTACCAAATGATACCCAATCCCTTTATCAATATTTACTTCTACAGTTATTGATGTTGCTTCAACACCAAAAACAGCACTACCAAAGACCTTTGTCAGCATATATTCCTTTTTTCATACATGCAAACATAATCAGAATGAGTTTCAAAAAATGAAACTAGATTTTTGTATTCCGAAATATAGAATGGTAAAATAAATTATTCGACTATCAATATTTCTCGAATAGAGACTGGTTTTCCTTTATCAGTAAATCCTTCTAGTGAGATTTCATATTGCCCAACATTGTCTGATGTAAAAAAGTCAATTACCATCTCTTTAGCATCAAATTTAAGGTTGGGTATCCACAGTAATTGATGTCTATAATCCGGAATATGATCTGTTGTAGACTTTGTAGCTTCATCATATTGTTCGTGATAATATTTTTTTATAGGCAATGGTTTTGATAAAGTCAAGCTATACACCCCTTCACTTCTAAATGATTTATAATAATCCCCATCTATTGTTTCTATATCTATCACTCCTTGAAACATTTGTGAATTTAGAAAATACAAATCTCTTATAAGTTTAATACTTTTAATTTTGTTTGCATTATAATCCACTATAGTACTATGATCCTGAATTATGACGCCATCAATAATAACGAGTGGTAGAAATGCATAATTTGAAGAAGATTCATAGCCACGAACCTGAAAAACATATTGCTCTTCATCAATCTTTTTAATCCATGCATTATTTACAATTTCTACCAAAGTTTCTCTTATTGTAGGGAATCTTGTGTAATCATCTAAATTAAAAACCTGTGCAATATCTCCATAAAAACGAGACTTATCATCATTTAAAGCCAGTGTATCAGGTTTAACAGAGAAGTATCCATTGCGTATTTGATTATACACACTGCGTTCCAAAACGGATGATTTAGATTCTGAAGACAATGAAAATTTATTAAATACAAGATCAGAATAATCAGGGGATTTAGGATCATCCAAGGTTATTCTGAATTTCTCTTTATCGCCTAATACCTGAACTAAGGCATCCTGCTCAATGTGGGCCTTGTCTACATTAAAATAAAACACTCCGTCCCCATCTGCTTCTGCTATTTTTAATTCATAATTCTCACCAGGTATTGATATAGCTACTTTCTTATTAGATACTAAAGTTCCCGAATCTACAGGAGTAATCTTTCCCGATATAAGCTCTCCTCTAAGTTCTGGTGGAACAATTTTTTTAGGACTACCACTTTGTTGTGATTCATACAGAGAAAAAAATGTTTTGGTGCTATATCTTGATGCTTCTTGAAAGGATGTATCCTTCTTTTTAACTGATATTGAATAATTTCCATACCCAAGATTGCTTCTTATATCTTTTATGGTTAATTGAACCTTACTCCTTTTAGTAAATTTTTTCTTATTCAGAATCAGTTTTACATTAGTATTATCATTTTGAATCAGATCCGAATCACTATTTATCTCTTTCTTATCTGAAGTCTCTAAAATGTTTTTTTGATTACCTTGATAAGGATTTATGACACTAATATCTCCTTGAAAAAAATTATTCTTAACCCCGTTATTCATCCATTGCGTGTATCCTACAAGTTTATAATTCCCAGAAGGAATAGTAACTGGAAGGAAAAAATCTCCTTGCCCTACTCCTTTATTCAAATTTATTTTATGTTGGAAAATACTTTTTTTATCCTCTCCTACTAACTCCACATATGCAATTTTACTCAAATCACTCAAGAGGTTAAGCTTAGCATTAATACAGTATAAACTATAGTATAAATATTCTCCTGTGAATAATAATGATGAATTGTAATGTATATAAACTTTTTCTTGAGGTATATCCTTATAGTCTATAGATTGTAATTTATCTTCGGTATTTGATTGAGAATTAACCAATGAATAAAATAAAAGAAAGATCACCACTAATTTCATACTATGTCTATTCATAATTTTCATAATTAATTTTCCCAAAATTCTGGGATTTCACTATTACCTATCTCTGTACAATCACCACACTCCTTTTCTACTAACTTATATGGACCTCCTTGTTCTGGGTCATCATTAAGACCAGCAAACAAAAACAATCCCGACCTTATTATACTAGAAAATCCATTTATACGTGGCGCACCAATATTACAATCTTCAAAATAAGGAGGTAAGTCTTCTTTTGGAAAAAAGTCTCTATAATTAAAAAAAATACGTTTTGATGATATTGAAGAAACCTGAAAAAGCCCTAAAACATTTTCTTTTTCATTAGAAAGCGATTTGATATTACCTACAATAAATCCAGGTTGTGTTTGAGAAAACAAGGTTATAGAATTAGAAAATTCTTTCAGTGTTTGATAAAACTCATATGTTTCTCTCGACTGCACAAACTGATGTACTAGAATTGAATAGCGATCACTTATTGTATAATCATCGATACCAATAAAACGAACCAAAAATTTTGACACTCTATTTTCATCAAAATCTTCAGTTTTTGTAATTAAAATATCTAAAGCAGGGTTTGTTTTATAGCATACTCTTTTTTCTAAAGGTCGTCTAACGAAATCCACCGTTAATGGGTTATCAGAAAGTAAAATTAAATCAAAATCATTAAATTCTGGAGCTACAAATCTAAATGTTTCTTCGAATTCATATCTGTAAAAAGACGCATTACCTGTTGCATCAAAACTATCTACAAAAATCCCTATTCCTTCCTTACCTTTTTCATTAATAATTCGCTCAGCATATAGTTTGTCTATACTTGTTTTTGGTGTTAATTCTACCGAATCAGATATATATGATTTACCGTCATTGGTTTGAATTGATAAAGTATACTCTCTATCGGATAATGCCTGAAAAGGCAATACTGATGTATACACCCCTAAATCTGTTTCCTGAAAGAGATACTCACTCCCTTCACTATCACTAATCTTCACTTCAGCATCCTTTTCTCCCGATAAATTATCATCTTCAAACCGAAAGGTTTTTGACAACTTAACCACTTGGTGTTTTAACTCATCTGTAATATTAGCTTCGATAACAATAATATCTTCAAAAGTCTCTGTTTGTAGTTTAAACTCTTCTGTACAATTTGTTATACAAAACAAGATGAGCATTCCTAAAAGTATACGATATGTATTATTATTCGTTTTCATTATATTAATTCTCCCAAAACTCTGGTACTTCACTACTTCCTACCTCTGTACAATCACCACATTCCTTAGGCACTATACGATATGGTCCAGTTTCTACATCATTTGATCCTGTTTCTTCTAAAAATAAAAAAAGTCCTGTATTAAATGTGTTCGTAAAAATGCCTGGAGAAGGCATAATTGGCGGAGCAATACCTTCACAACTAAAAAAATATGGTGGTAGATCCTCTACTACAAAAAAATCTCTATAATTAAAAAATATACGTTTTGATGATACTGATGATACTTGAAAAAACCCAAGTACATTTTCGTCAGGATTTTCAATAGCTTCAATATTACCTGCTATAAACCCTGGTTGTATTTGCGAAAACAAGGTTTCTGAACCAGAAAAGTCTTCTATCGTTTCATAAAACACCTGAGCTTCTCTGGACTGCACAAATTGATTAACCTGTATAGAATAACGATCACTAATACTATAATCATCTGTTCCTACAAAATGAACCAAAAAACGAGAAATTCGATTTTCATTAAGTCCTTCAGTCTTTGCCAGAATTATATCTGTTGAAAGATCAGTTTTATAACATGTTCTTTTTTCGATTGGTCTTGGTGTAAAATCAACCACAAAAGGATCTTCTGAAATCACTTCGAGATCAATAAAAGAAAACGACGGCGCAACAAATCTATATGTCTCGGCATACTCATACCGATAAAACGAGGCGTTCCCTGTAGCATCAAAACTATCTACAAAAATACCTACTCCTTCTAACCCATCATCATTAGTCATACGTTCTGCATAAAGGTTATCTATTTCTGTTTCTGCCGGTAAAACAACAGGATCAGAGACATATGATTTCCCATCGCTTGTGCGTATCGACAATGTATATTCTAGCCCAGAAATTGCTTGAAAAGATGTCGTAGATATATATACCCCTGAGTCAGTTTCTTCAAAAACATATTCATTTTGATCACTATCAACAACTATTACCTCTGCATTACTTTCTCCAAATGTTCCACTTTCATCCTCAAAACGAAATGTTTTTGATAATTGAATTTTATGCTGTTTTAATTCATTCGTAATGTTTCCTTCTATTACCAAAAGGCTTTCAAAAGTTTCGGTTTTAGGTACAAATTCTTCTGTACAATTTGTTAAACAAATGACTACTAATCCTAGAAAAAAACGATGTATTCTATTTTTTAAATTCATGTTATTAATCTTCCCAAAAATCTGGTCTTTTATTAGTTCCCAAAACGGTACAATCTCCACATATCTTGGGCACTAATAAATAAGGCCCTTCAAAAATATTATTTACCCCTGTTTCTCCATCAAATAAATACCTATCCGCATTTAACTCATTAATTAGAGCTACTGGAATTGGAACTATAATAGGCGCAAATGATTCACATCCTACAAAGAATGGAGGGATAGGCTCTGTTGGGAAAAAGTCCCTATAATTAAAAAATATGCGTTTTGTAGTGGTTGATGTAACCTGAAAAAAACCCAACACATTTTCATCAGAGTTATCGACTGAATTAATATTTCCTTCAATAAATCCTGGTTGAGTTTGAGAAAACAAAGTTACTGAACTAGAAAAGCTTTTAACATTTTCATAAAATGAATGCGCTTCTCTAGATTGAACAAATTGATGCACCAAAATAGAGTATCTATCACTATTTCTGTAATCATCCACCCCGATAAATCTAACTAAAAACTTAGACACTCTATTTTCATCAAAATCTTCGGTCTTGGTAATTATAATCCCTTGAGAAACATCGGTTTTATAACAAGTTCTCTTATTTTGAGGTCTTGGAACAAAATCAATAACAAAAGGATCTTCAGAATCCAAAACAATATCCTCGTCATTAAAACTAGGTGCATTAAATCTATATGTTTCTTCAAATTCGTATCTATAAAAAGAAGCATTACCGCTTGGATCGAAATTATCCACAAAAATACCAACTCCTTCTAATCCTTCATCATTAGTCATACGTTCTACATAAAGATTATCTATTTCATTTTTCACTGGTAATATCATTGGGCTGGAAATATAGGACTTCTCATCATTAGTTCGTATTGATAGCGTATATTCTCGACCAGAAACAGCTTGAAAAGGAGATATAGACCTATATACCCCAGGAGTAGTTTCTTCAAAAATAAATTCGTTTCCTTTATTATCAACAACCATAACTTCAGCATTACTTTCTCCTAAAGAACTATTTTCTTCTTCAAAACGAAATGTTTTTGACAACAAAATTTCATGTCGTTTTAACTCATCTGTAATGTTTCCTTCAATTACCAAAAGACTTTCAAAAATTTCTGTTTTGGGTTCAAATTCTTCAGTACAATTTACAGCAGAAAATATGATCATGATTACAAATAACATATAATATTTCTTATAGTATTTCATAGCTATAATATAGAATACCTCATCAAAATTTAAAACTATAAGTAATCGACGGCACGGGTACCGAAAAAATTGAACTTTGTAATCCTTTAATCTCACCCTCATCCGTAACAAAAAAGACAGAGAAAGGATTATTTCTTCCCAATACATTATATATAGAAATTGTCCAAAAACTATGGGCCACTTTTCCCTTTTTGTGATTGCCTTCAACATTAAAACCAATATCTAATCGATAAAAATCTGGTATTCTAAATTTATTACGATCACTGTACACTACAAATTCAGAATTATTAAAATTAAAATTCCCTATAGGAAAAGTTACAGGTCTACCTGTCTGGTATACAAAGTTTGCAGATAGACTAAATCTTCTTGTAAATTTATAATTAGTAACCATACTAATATCATGAGGCCTATCAAAATTTGAAGGAAAAAAATCTCCATCATTTACTTGTTCTTCTCTAAATGGACTATCCAACTTAATAAAAGAACGTGAATAAGTATATGCTAACCATCCATTAAACTTTCCTTTGTTTTTTCTTATTAAAAATTCTGCACCATATGATTTTCCATCCCCTTGTAAAACTTCGGTTTCTATATTTTGATTTAGTAATGTTTGTGCACCTGTTTTAAAATCTAAAATCTTATCTAATCTTTTATAAAACCCTTCTAGACTTAGCTCATAAGCATTCTGATTAAAGTTTTTATATAGCCCGATAGAATATTGATTTGCCCTTTGCGGTTCTATATTTAAATCTGAAAGTTTCCATGTATCTATTGGAGAGGCTGTGGTATTATTAGATAATCTATGTATATATTGTATTGTGTTATTGTAGCTTGCTTTGACCGAAAAATCTGGTAATATCAAATATCTCGCAGACAATCTAAGTTCTGGTCCTCCATATGTTTCGACTACTTCATTTTTGTCAAATTCTCTTGTTTCAATTAGAGTTCCATCATTTTTAGGTAATCCTTCTTGATATATTCGCTGTGATGATTCTCCCAATGTATTAAACACAGAAAATCTAATCCCTGCATCCAATAATAATTTTTTGGTTACATCAAACTTTCCAGAAAGAAAAGCAGCTGATTCTAAACCTCTTTCTTTTGGAACGTTTACAGGCGTTACAATAGATTCTGCACCATCCGGTTTTTTATTTCCTGGTCGCAATGCATATAACTTACTTGAAATACCATAATCAAACTTTAATCGATCACTATACAAGTATTTCATTTTTAATTTTAATTCGGTTTCTTCAATACTATTCCCTAGTTTAAAATCACCATTTGTATCTCCATCAAACTCTATATCAAATTCATAAGCACTATTTACTACTATTAAATTACCTCTATTCTTCTCATTAAACTTATGCTCCCAGTTAAGAGATAATGCTCTGTTTTTATAAATATACAATGAATCAGAAGTAATACTAAAGTCATCTCTACTAAAATAGCCTGTTGCACTAATTTTATTATTCTCATTGAATTTATGATTATATTTTGCCACAACATCATAAAATGATGCCTCACTATTTTGTAGGTTTTCTTCATCCAGAGATCTTAAAATCCAATTCGCATAAGCTACTCTTCCTCCAACCATAAGTGCAGACTTATCTTTAAACACTGGTGTTTCTAATACTACATTACCGGTAACAGGACCAATAGAGGCCTCTCCTTTAAACTCCTTAGCATCACTATCTCTTGTTTTGATATCAAATACAGAAGATAATCGACCTCCGTATTCTGCTGGTATACTCCCTTTATAAATATTAACTTCACCAAGAGTAAATGGGTTTAATGCAGAAAATACTCCGAAAAAATGTTGAGGATTATAAACCACTGCGTCATCTAGTAAGATTAGATTCTGATCTGATTTACCCCCTCTAACATTAAATCCAACGGCTCCTTCGCCAGCAGTAGTAACTCCTGGTAATGTAGTAGCTACTTTTAAAACATCACGTTCTCCAAGTACCAATGGTATATTCTTTGATTCTTCTACATCAACTTTCTCTGCTCCTGTTATTGCACTTTTAACATTTTCATTGACATTTGATTCTATAATTACTTCATCAAGAACTTCTAAACTTTCTTCGAGATTAAAATCCAACTCACCGTCATTATAAATAATAATCCTTTTAGTTTGATTTGCAACTCCCATAGCACTTGTTTCTAAAATATTGAGACCTGGAGAGAGTTCTATCTCATAGTATCCATTTTTATCTGTATCGGTTCCTGTATTTTTATTTTTTACAATAATCGAGAGGTTAGACACTGGAGCACCTGTTCTACTATTTATAGCATATCCTTCTAGAGTAAAACTAGATCGATCACTATTTTTATTTTCTCTTCCTATTCGAATAGTTTGTGCTCTTCTCTTTTTTGAAATACCATCTTTTATCTGAAAAACCGGATTCACCTTTATTTCTTCTCCACTATCAACAGTTTCTTTTTTTTCATTTCCAAAAAACCCCTTCGGTAATTCATCATAAATAACACTATTACGAGTTATTATAATCCCTTTTTTATTAGAAATAAAAAAGTTCAAAATGGTGTCTTTAAAGATATCTTCTAAAACTTCATTAAGCGGAGTATTTTCATACTTACCAGAAACAATTTTATCTCCTAACCAAGCATCGACAAAATAAAAACGATAATTTGTTACTTCTTCTATTTGACTAAATGCATTTTTGAGATTAACGTTATCGAACGACAATGACACCTTAGGTTGATTATCTTGTGCGTATATAACGGTAAGCCCGAAAAAGAATATAATTCGTATTAAAAACCTCATTCTTTTATACTATTATTATTGTTAGAAATCAGTGAATGGATTTTTTTCATTAGAAGTATCCAAAACATATCTGAATTTGATTTACGTACTGTCTTATTAGCGTTATAAAAAGTAGTGATGTCTTTCTTGAGTTCTGGAAAAACTCTGTTTAATTCGCTTTTTGTACGTATTAAATAGTAACTATCATTATAAAAAAGAAAATATGATTCTCTATCCAAAAAATCATATAACAACCGGTCTTCTTTAAAGAGCTCTTTCTTAATTTTATGATGTTTCTTATAAAAAACAAAACGATCATTACTTGTTAGAACTTCATAGAATCCAGATTCTTTTGTAGTACTTATTCCAGAACGAATATTAACAAATTTATGATCACCAATACTAAAATTATCCACATTACTGGAAATAAGCTGTAAAGTTCTTACTCCAAATTTATTTGACAATTTAATAAGTACCTTATCTTCATAAATATTATATTTTATCATCAATCCATAGTATTCCTTACCTTCATACGAAACTGATCCCGGAATAAAATCAGATGAATTAAAAAATTGATGTTTTTTATGTATAAGATTATATTTCTCTGTGTATAATACACCATTATATAGTCCTGTATTCTCTATACCTATAAATGTATCAAACCAATTATAGTAGTCTGGATTATTTTTATTGAGTAACTGACCATAGGATATGAAACAAAAAAGTGAGGAAAAAAATAGTAGCCGTATTTTCATGCAGTTTTGATTAGTTAGACTCTTTTAAAACCACAATAACTTTTAGCCCAATAACTATAAAAGGAATATCTATAGTTTAGATAGTTAAATTAAACCCAGGATTTAGATAATTGTAATGAATTAATAGAGATTTCTTATTTTTTTCTAAAAATACATATTTTGAAAAGCTAAAAAACACCCTTCACTGTTAAATAATGTTAATTATTTAAAAAAGAAGAAAATAGTTGAATTATAAAAAATTCATAATCTCCTCTTTCTTCTTTCGAGTATCTCCATAGTTTCTGGAATATGATTTTAAATAAACAAGTATAATTTAAAAACACTATCTAGTAGTCCTGTATATATAGAAAGTTGAAGATCTAGGACTTTTTTCTTGTTGATAACTTATATCTTTTTTTGTATAATGATTAGCAATCTATTATAAACTAATAAAGTAGGGCTTACACTTTGTTAAGATATATATTACGTATGATATCAAAGCTCATGCCCTACTTATTTATGTACAAATTACATAACAAACAATTATACTACTGCCTCTTCTTTAACCTGAAACAGTTTTTCATTTAAAAATCTTAATGTTGGAATTTTATCTTTTGTATCTACCAGAATAGATATATTATTATTACTTCCTCCATAAGAAACCATACGAACCGGAATAAAATTTAATATTTCAAAAAGTTTATATGAATTCTTATCATTAATAACAGATTCCCCAACAATACATATAATACTATGATCCTGTTCTACTGTTATTTCTGCATAGTTTTCTATTTCTTTTACAATCTTATCTAAATTGGTAGTATCATCAATAGTTAATGATATGGCGATTTCTGAAGTTGTAATCATATCAATAGATGTATGATAATTATCAAATACTTCGAAAATCCTTCTAAGATAACCATGCGCCATTAGCATTCGATTAGACTTTATTTTAATCGCGGTAATTCCATCCTTTGCAGAAATTGCTTTCAATCCTTTTCTGTATGTCTTATTAGAAATTACTGTTCCAGAGGCTTCTGGATCAAAAGTATTTTTTAATAATACAGGGATATCTTTATCTACTACAGGAGAAACAGTTTGTGGGTGAAGAATTTTTGCTCCAAAATATGCTAACTCCGCAGCTTCGTTATATGTAAGGTGAGATATTGGATGCGTTTCATCCACATATCGTGGATCATTATTATGCAGGCCATCTATATCTGTCCAAATTTGTATCTCAGAAGCGTTTATAGCTCCTCCAATAATTGTAGCAGTATAATCACTACCTCCTCTTTTTAAATGACTAATCTCTTCTTTAGTATTTCTACAAACAAATCCCTGAGTAATATATATTGAAGATTGAATATTATTTTCTAATATCCTGTTCAATTTTTTTGAAACCTTCTCAAGATTGGGGTTATCTACAGAATCAACATACATAAATTCTTTGGCATCTAAAAGTACATTGGGCACATCAACAGTATTTAAAAATCCAGAAAATATATACGTTAATAATGTCTCTCCATATGTAATAATCCTAGAATTAATAATTTCAGAATAATCTTGACTAGATATCTCAAACATTTCTGTTATCATAGATGATAAACCATCTTTAAGTGTATTTTTTACTTCCTGGTTTTCAATTAACTCATCAATAACATCACTATGTTTACTCTCAAGTCGATGTAAATTTCTTGTTATAGCATCTGTATCTTTAAATTTTATACTTTCTACCAATCTAATCAATTGATCAGTAACTCCAGACATTGCAGAACAAACTACAATTTTATCTTCTTGATCAGAAGTCAAAATTTCTTTAACTCTATTTAGATTTTCAACAGATCCTACAGAAGTTCCTCCAAACTTTAAAATTTTCATCAATCTTACTTTTACTGTTTTTTAACGTTGCATAATTAGTTAATAACGAACAGATAATAAATATTTTAAAAGAAAAAGCATAAATTTGCACAGAATGTTAAATATATAACAATGAAAACAATTACTGATTGCGTACACAATATACTTAGACATCAACCCTTTCTTGAGGACGCTCTATCAAGAGATATTATAAACTTTAGTTCTTTGGCCATTGATTTATTGCCAAGAGTAGAAAAAGTTATGAAAAAACCTGTTAAACCAGGATCTATTGTAATGGCATTAAGGCGCTATCATCCCAGACGTATTAAGCATATTGACAATTTGAGGAACCTTGGAGATATTGTAGTAAGGTCTGGAATAACAGAATATACCTTTTTAAATTCTAACACTATATTATCAAGTCAGAGTAATCTCTTAGAAAGTGTAAAAAACGAAGCTAAAGCATATTTCACTTATTCCAGCAACTTCCAGGAGAGTAATATTTTAGTAACATCTTCACTTAAAAGTATTGTAGAAAAGCATTTTAAAGCTGAAACCTGTATCTCTGTTGCAGATAATTTATCTTCTATTTCTATTGCCTTACCCGAAGATAATTCTAAATCCATTGGACTATACTTTTACATTTTTAAACTCTTAGCATATGAAGGCATTCCTGTTTTTGAGGTTATTTCTACTTCAAATTATTTTACTTTGTTTCTAGAAAAAGAATATGTAAACAAGGCTTTTCTTTTAATGAATGAAATTAAAGAAGATTGAATAAAAAAACCCTGCCAGATAGCAGGGTCTTATTATATAACTATTATAAATAAACGTATTACCAGATTTGAACTCTTTTCTCTGGCGCTAAATACATTTTATCACCTTCTTTTATCTCAAATGCATCGTAGAATGCCTGAACATTTAACAACGGTTGAATTGCTCTTGTAAAGCCTGGAGAATGTGGATCAGTTTTGATTCTTGTTCTTAATGCATCTTCACGCATTTTTGTTCTCCATACTGTAGCCCAAGACATAAAGAAACGCTGCTCTGCCGTAAACCCATCAATATCTTCTGGTCTTCCGTTTTCAGCAAGGTGCATTTGTAATCCATCATAAGCTCCTAATACACCTCCTAAATCACCTATATTTTCACCAAGGGTAAATTTTCCATTGATAAATACACTATCCAATACCTCTATAGCACTATATTGCTCTGCTAATGCATCTCCTCTTTTTGTAAATGCCTTAAGATCTTCTTCTGTCCACCAATTTTTAAGGTTTCCATCTGCATCAAAACGAGCTCCAGAATCATCAAAAGCGTGTGAAATCTCATGACCAATTACCGCACCGATACCTCCATAATTAACAGCTTCATCAGCAGTGTAGTTATAAAAAGGTGGTTGTAAAATCGCTGCAGGGAATACAATCTCGTTATTAAGTGGATTAAAATATGCGTTCACCGTTTGTGGTGACATTCCCCATTTTGTTTTATCAACAGGTTCTCCTATATCCTCAAAATTCTTATCCCTTGCCCACTTATCTACAGCGGCCATATTCTCAAAATAGGTTTTATCTGAAGACACTTCCATTTTAGAATAATCTTCCCATTTATCAGGATATCCAATTTTAACAGTAAACTTATTCAGTTTTTCAATCCCTTTTGCCTTGGTTTCATCACTCATCCAATCCAATTTCTGGATACGAGCTTTATATGCTTCAATTACATTAGCAATCATTTTTTCGGCCTTGGCCTTAGCTTCTGGCGGGAATTTTTCATCCACATATAGTTGTCCTAAAGCTTCTCCAACTGTTCTATTTACAGTAGCAAGCGCACGCTCATCTGCTGGACGTTGTTCTTTTTGACCACTTAAATATTTACTATAAAACTCCCAATTAGCAGTTTCAACATCTGTTGTCAAGCGACCAGCTGCATTATTAAATGTATCCCATCTGATCAAAGTCTTTAAATCTTCGATAGACGTATCCTTTAAGAAACCATCTAAAGCTTTAGTGTATCGTAATTGAGCAACTATTATGGTATCAAATTTCTTAGTTACACCAAGATCACTAAGCATTTTATTAACATCTATTGAAGTTAACATTTTATCAGCTTCTGCTATTGTTCTTGGATTATTATAGTTACGAGCATCTCTACTTTCAACTTTATTTAGTCTTGGTTCTGCAAGTTTAGTTTCTAAATCAAGTATCTTGTCTGCTGCTGCAGTAGCGTCGGACTCTGAATCTCCCAACATTTGCAACATTCTAACAATATGCTTTTTATATTCTACACGAATTTCTTTTGATTTACCATCTTGATCTAAGTAGTAATCTCGATCTGGTAATCCCAATCCATTTGCTCCAAGATAAACCGCATTCATAGCACTGTTATTTAAATCTGCCTGTACACCTAATCCTATGAATGGTGACGAAACTGATGGGTTTTTGGCCAGTACAGTTTGTAAGTCATTAAGATTCTTAATCGATGCAATATCATCAAGTGCTGACTGTAATGGTGTAAGACCTGCTTTATTCCTTGTTACCGTGTCTAATTTGGTATCAAAAATGGCTAATGCTTTTGCTTGATCGGTATCTCCACCGTATTTCCCGCTTTTCTTAGCTTTATCCAAAATTTCCAGTACATCTTTATCTGTTGACTTACGAAGCACTCCAAATCCTCCCCAAGTTGTTCTGTCCGCCGGAATTTCGGTGGTTTTCATCCAACTTCCATTAACATAGTTATAGAAATCTTCTTTAGGGCTCACGGTCGTATCCATATTTTCTAGGACTATCCCGGGGATTTTTTCTACCTCTGCTACCACTTCACTCTCGCTATCATCTTTTTTTGTTTCGTTTTTACAACTCACAAAAGCGAAAATAAATGCAGCTAAAAAATAAACATTTTTCATTTTTATACTCATTCTATTAGTAAATTAAGATTAGTTATCTGCAATATGACGTATAAATTGAGAATTTGTTACGCATATTAAGCGCGTAATTTATGGAAAATGATAGATGTTAATACTCTTTATATAGAGTTTTAACTAAAAAATAAGATTTATAAAAAGTAATAAATTCAAAATAAAACAGTTAGCTTCTCAAAAAAAACAATTCTTATTTCAACAATCTGGTATCGAAAGAGAATGGTTCTATGTCCACAAGTTTTATTTCCCCAAATTTAGGATGCAAAGGATTGATGAGAAGGTTTTCTTCTTTTGGTATGATTATACTAGGGACCTTAAGTCCTAAGTATTTCTCCTCTGTTATCCATGGAACTGCAAAATTTTGAATTTCTATCGGTACAGGAATTTTATTCCAATTATCAGGTAATGTTTCTATACGCATAGTAGTTACCAGCTCATCAGGAATGGTTATTGTAGCAATTGCCATATCATCCGGGAAATAAGCAGCTGGTAAATGTGCTAATACTTCTAAGGCCGAAAGAGCTACAGACGCACTTGTATAAAGTACCGCAATACCTTTGGGATTCCACCTTCCACCTACAGTTTTTGCACCAATTCCAGAAAGGTCTTTAATGTATTTTTGCTTTGCTATTCTATATACTTGCATTATGCAAAGATTCCATGCTCGATTCTAACTAATTCTTCATTAAGCAGTTGAAAACCAAAAGTTGTATCCAGAAGTTCTTTTGGTTTTTTCATAGCTAATGCAACACTTGGGTGATCCATCCAATTCTTAAAACGAATAAGGTCTCCAAAAATATTTTCCCCTTTTGCATAAAGTTTTGCTAATTGTAACGCCTTTGCACTTGCCTCAGTACTTAATTTTTTATTCAAATCATAACGTTGGATAGTACGTTCTGACATATGTAGTACATGTGCTAATTCTTTGAGATCAAAACCAATAGTTTTGGCTAAATGTAACAATGCTTTTTTATCTATTCCATTTCTTGATAATTCAATAAAATCATACATATTTCGTAATGGAATATCTATATTTAGATATCGTAATAAACCTTTATTCTCAAAACTATCAAAATCCAAAGGAGATACTGCACTCATGGCTATTTATTTTACGACAAAAATACAAAAAAAAATGACAACTGTCAAATATTACTGATAAAATTGAGTTAAATTATGGTTTTACCGTATTTCATAACATACTTGATGATTACATTATATCCTCTGACCTAATAAAGTACCTAATTATTAATCATTACTATAATGAACGTATAACTTTAATACTTAGTTCATACAAACTTTACTTTTATACTGTAAAAATCAATAGAATTATAAAACTCAAGTTAGATTTGTTAAAAAAAACAAAATATCTCTATTTCTAAAACTTCCAGTGATTACGGGGGTATTCAAGATTTATACTGCTAAAACAAAAATAATTTTCAATCTTCCGCGCAAAAAAGTTACGTTTTTAACATAATTTATTGTATATTGTCGTTGATTTTATGTTTTACAACGATAAAAAACCAAAACAAGAAAGAAATTTCTTACAAATTTAAAATTAAGGTTTAACCCTAAAACCCCAAGCTATATGAAAACACTTTTACCCTTATTAGTCTTGTTTATAACAAGCGTTACATTGGCAAATACTAAAATCGATATTTCATATAAGTTAATGTCGGTCACAGAAAACACTATTGTGAATGGTTTGGATGAAAATACAGAAGAAGGTGTTATTTTTATTACAGAAAGTTTACATCTAGAAGATGGTGTTCGTATTAAAGTTAGAAATGCATGTCTTATCATCCTTGGTGATTTAACTGGTAATGGTATAATCGACATTGATGATACTGCAACCGTTACTCTTGAAGGACAAGAACAAGGAAGAATTACCTTTATAGACAGATTTTTGGCAGATGACACTTGCCAACAAAGTACTGATTTAAAAACTTTTAAAGATATAAAAGAAGTTCCCCAAGGTCTTAACTACAGTCTTTATAATATGTCTGGAAGATTATTAGACAAAGGAGAAGTTGACGACTATATTCAGAATTATTTAGATCCAAAAACTTATCTAATTAAGATAGAAGGATATAAATTAAAGCAAATAGTTTTCAAAGGATAATTTTAACACTAAAGTAAGGTTTAAAATCCGCAGCAGATCTTCTGTTTCGGATTTTTTTATGGCATCTATTTACACCAAAAATTCTTAATTTTAGAGAAACATTAAGTTTTGTATTTTAAAAAAGACTTATATTTAACAAGAAATCCCCTATAAAAATTTACTTCCTTACCTCCAGGTTGTTAAACACTAAACTAACGTAAGAACTCAACCAAATCAATTCATATGGTTCATATATCATGGTTCAAATCTGAGGTAGCAAAATATACTTTTTACGGAGTACTATTTGGACTTATGTTTCCTATTCTAGCCACGTGTATTGATATAATGAGACTGGATATGGAACTTTCCTGGAAATCTGCAATCTTTGTTCAAAAGAACTATCCAATTCATTATATTATAGATACAGCTCCTCTATTTCTTGGACTATTTGCCATGTTTGGTGGAAGAAACCTAGATCGTTTAAAAGAAAAAAACCATCAAATATTAAAGGCTTCAAAATTCAAACAAGATTTTCTTGCAAATATGAGTCATGAAATAAGAACACCTATGGTAGGCGTAATAGGTATGATAGATTTGCTTCTTAAAAACACACCCCTAAATAGTTTACAAAAAGAATATGTAAATATCATTCATCAATCTTCTCTAAACTTATTAGATATTTTAAATCAAATTTTGGATCTATCAAAAATAGAAGCAGGAAAATTTGATTTAACTCCGACACATATTGATTTTAAAAAAACAATACATCAAAACATGAATCTTTTTCTAGCAACAGCTAAGGCAAAAGAAATTGATATGTTTCTCGATTATTCAGAAGAATTACCAACTACTATTCTTGCAGATGGTAATCGTTTAACTCAAATTATTTCTAATCTTATAGGCAATGCTATTAAATTTACCGAAGGAGGTGACATACACATAAAAGCCTCTTTATCATCAAAAAAGAACGATGATTTAGTGATAAAATTAGAGGTTATAGATTCTGGGGTTGGTATTAATAAAAAAGACCAGGAGACTCTTTTTACTCGTTTTAGTCAATTTCATGAAGCTTCTATCACAGCCGGAGAAGGAAGTGGTCTTGGGCTCACTATTTGTAAAAAACTAGTAGGTCTTATGCAAGGAAAATTAGGAGTCAAAAGTGAATTAGGCAAAGGAAGTAATTTTTGGTTTACCTTTAAAACGACTCGATCTAATTTAACAATAACCAAAGAGAATACTCCTTCTCTAAAAAAACAAAATCAAAAATACAACCTACATGTTTTATTAGTTGAAGACTCAGACACTAACATACTTGTCTCTGAACAAATATTAAAATACTTAGGATGTACTTCTGATATTGCGAAAGATGGAAAACAAGCATTAAAAATATTCAAAGAAGATACGTATGATCTTATTTTAATGGATATAAACCTACCAGAATTAGACGGAGTACAAACCTGCAATCTAATTCGTGAAAAATACACCAAAATCCCACCTATAATTGCACTTACGTCAAATGCACTTCCCGGTGACGCAGAACGTTACATTGCCAAAGGTCTAGATGATTATATCACAAAACCTTTTACAACAGAAATTCTAAACATTAAACTTAAGAACTGGTTTGGAGATCACCATGAATATCATTAAAAGTCATAAATTCTAAATCAATTGACTTCTCACCTCTGTTTTTAACGTATCTACAGCAAATTACATCAAGAAAATTTCTTACCTTGTAAGTTAGGATTAAACTCAATACATAGAATTTACAACCAAAAAAAATAGCTATGAAAAATATTTTATTTTACAAAAAGCATCAGGCTCTTATACTGTTTGTTTTATTGATTATCGGATATTCAACACATATGCACGCATTTACATATTATCAAGATATCGATTCTCAAAATTCAGTAAATTATAATGAGTACAAAGGAGTAGCTGTAGATAAAGAAAATAATACACCTCTTATATCTGCTTCTATAACTGTAAATGAAACTAATATTTCTACCGTTACAAATGATGAAGGAGAGTTTTTATTAAAAGTTCCTAAGAATATGGCTGATGGTAAAATTACTATTTCACATCTTGGTTACTTAGACAAAATAGTTTCACTATCAGAATTTAAAGGTCAGGAATTAAAAATAAAACTGAGTTTATCAGTAACAGAACTATCAGAAGTTACCATTGATCCAAGAGATCCTGAAGCCCTTATACGTGAAGTTATAAAACGAAAAGGGGTCAACTATATTAATGATAATACAATAATGACCGCTTTTTATCGAGAAACAATTAAGAAAAGAAGAACTTATGTTTCTCTTTCTGAAGCTGTAGTTGATATCTATAAAAACCCATACGAATCAAAAAAAACGGACATTATTAAGCTGTTTAAGGCTAGAAAAAGCGCTGACTATAAAAAACTAGACACACTAACGTTAAAACTACAAGGAGGACCGACTAGTACACTGTACATAGACGTAATGAAAAATCCTGAAAACATATTTACCGAAGAGATGCTAAAATTCTATGATTTTAGTTTTGATAAATCGACCAAAATTAATGATCGATACATTTACGTACTAAAATTTAAACAGCTTCCTTCAATCGAAGAACCTTTATACTTTGGTAAACTATATATAGATGCAGAAACCTTGGCTATGACAAAGGCTATTTTTAGCCTGAATACAGAAAACAAAGAAGAAGTCAGTAAAATGTTTGTTCGTAAAAAACCTAATAGAGCCAAAGTATATTTTACAGAAGCCACTTATAATATTGATTATCGACAAAAGAATGGTAAATGGTATTATGGATACGGCAGAATTGATCTTGCGGTAAAAATAAATTGGAAAAAGAAATTATTTAATTCAAATTATAGGTTAAATGTTGAAATGGCGATTACCGATTGGAAAAAGAATATTGACAACGAAACGCTTAAACCAAAAGATAGGTTAAAATCATCTGTGGTGATTAGTGATGAAGCTTCTGGGTTTTCTGATCCTCAATTCTGGGGAGAGTATAACGTGATAGAACCCGAAAAGTCAATAGAATCGGCAATTAAAAAAATTAAAAAACAATTGCGAAAATTGAACTAACAAAATAAGTCTAAATAAACTTCTTTAAAAGGGTACGCTATAGCGTGCCCTTTTTTTTTACAACATCTATCAATCAATTCAACATACAATTTTATTACTTTTACATCTGGGAAATCAAAAAGATTGCAACAATTACCAATCTAAAGAAGTTAATTAAGTAAAGAATCATTTTTCAAAATTATCAAATGAAGAAAACACAGTTTTTTGTGCTTTTTTATATATTTTCTTATGTAGTATCTGCCCAAAGACATGTTGACTCTTTAGGAGTTAAGGAAGATTTTAAGATTTTTGAAAGCATCTTGAAAAAAGGACACCCAACCTTATATGAATTTATTGATGAGGATTCTCTGAATTATATTTTTAAAGACACCAAAGAATCACTTGGTTCTAAAAATTCTGATATAGATCTGTATAAAAAAATGTTAAACATTACAGATAAGATCAAAGATGGGCATCTTATATTATATGCTCCAAATACAATAAAAACAGATCAATATTATTTTCCTTTAATTTTGAAAATAATAAACACCGAATTTTATACTGATACAGAGGATTTTGGAATTCCGGTTGGCTCAAAAATTCATGAGATTAATGGCAAAAAGATTTCTGAAGTTTTAGAAAGAATGAAAAAGTATGTTGCCAGTGATGGATATAATTTAACTAAAAAATATAGAGATATTGAATTAAAATTTGGTTTGTATTTTGCCTACGAATATGGTATAGAAAAACAATTTAATATCAACTATACAGAACCCAATGGAATAAATAAGACACTCTCCCTCCCAGCAGAATCTTTTGCAAAAGTTAGATTAAGAAATACCAAGCGCAATTCATACTTTGCCAAATATCATAACAAAGAAAATGACTTTGATTTTTTTAATACATATATCAGTAATAAAGACCCTTTTGTTTATTATAAGGAAAAACTTAATACAGCAATTTTAGTCGTAAATACTTTTGAAGGTGATACAAGAATATTTAAATCGAAGTTGACAAAAATTTTCAAAGAAATCAATAAGAAAAAGATTCGTCATCTTATTATCGATGTTCGTCAAAATAATGGAGGTTTCAGATCTAGCGCAGTTCATTTATATTCTTTTATCACAAAAAGTATCTTTAAGCAAGTTACTAGTGAATATGTTACTTCTCTTTCTATCCCTGAACGAAAATACGTAACACAAACATTTCTTAATGAAAAAGAATTTTTAAAAGATAAATTTAATAATCACCCTATATATGATGGTTGGAAGCTCGCATTTGATGATATGGAAGCTGTTATGGTACCTGATAAAGATCGTTTTAAAGGGAAAGTTTATGTATTGTCAGGAGGAGCAACTTTTGCTGCAGGCTCAACGTTTACACTAAATGTAAAAAATGATCCCGATATGCTATTGATAGGAGAAGAAAATGGTGGAGGTTATTATTTCTTTAATGCTGAATTTCCTGTTTTCTATGAATTCCCAAACTCCAAAATACTTATGTCCATGTCTATGGAAAAAGTTAATCACTATGTTAAAGATAAAACCATCCCTAAAGGATCTGGTGTACCTCCAGATAAACATATAATTCTAACCGTAGAAGATCTAATATCGGGTAGAGATCCAGAACTAGATTATGTTTTACGACTTATAGGAGGATGAGAATAAGAATACAAATTTTAAAATCATGTATTATCCTATGTAAGTATTTACACTAGTTGTTAACTTACATGAGTTATGAAGCATTTGCTTAAATCTTAAAGCGATATGTTCATCATCAAATTTCATTGCTTCACTTATACTAGTAGACAAAACAAGCTCACCAATAAGATATTCTACAAAATAACTTTGCTCATCTGTTAAAAGTACATATTCTGTCATATGGTAATCTATCTAATCTTAATTTTTATAAATACATCCTAACAAGACTGGTAGAATTTGTAAGTAAAAGTAAGTTTAAAACATATGTAAAACAGAAGGTATGTCGAATACTTTTGCACAGAAGTATTAACAATTTATCCTTTATAAACTATGGGTATGATTTTTGATATTATAGAAATCAAAATATGTATTATGCAAATATATTCGTCATCACTAGTTATTCTCATTGTGGTACTTAGTTTTACATCTTGCACAAAATCTTCAAAAAAGCCATACATCCTTCCAGACAATGCCATATCCTTATTGGCAGGAGAAACAGGAAAAACCTGGAAATTAGCATGGAGATATAATAATGGTACTCGCATGAACATGAGAGGTTGTTTTCTTTCATATAGAGCTACTTATTCTCCAGATATGATGTTTAGGGATAATAATGGCGATCATCAAGATTGTGGTCTAACTTTATTAGGAAATTGGGAGATCACTAAGGATAAAAAAGGAAATCCATACATAAAATTAACTAGCGATCAGCTTCCGGATATCATGCACATTGATAAGAATTATAAGTTTTTCAAAATCTTAAAACTCGATAAGGATACGCTTAGAATTCAATTCAGACACAAGCAATTTTCTTCTAAAAGTACTTTTGTCGACACTTTTGTTTCTGAACATATAAAAATCGAGGATAGAGATTTTCATTGGTAGAATATTTTTTGTTTCGAGAGAATCAAATAAAAAAACCGATCATAATATTCTCTAAATATTATAATCGGTTAATTTAAAACATATGACTGATTTTAATCAGACACAAAACGTAAGTAAACCTGGGGCAAAAAAAGCTTTTCTTCAAACTTAGTTAAATCAATATAACTAATGTTTGTTAGCTATAACTAACTTCAATTTTTCGCAAAAGACCTATTTCTATATATTCTAATATTTTATCAGCTTTACCTATTTTTTCTGTTTCTATTGGTACCCATCCATCAATTTTGATCATGTCATTAGGGTTACTGCTAAAAAACATTTCGTATTCATACTCTTTGGATCTCCCATCATTGAAAGAAGGGTATGGACTATTCTTTGTTTTGTCCATCATCCTTTTTTGAACGATTTCTATTTTTGAAGCTAAATCTAAGGTTTCTGTATCCCTATGTACTTCTACATCCAAAAACTCTGCAATCGAGGCCATAATTACTTCTTCTAAATTCATAAGCATAAATTTTAGTGATTAATAATATCTAACACTACATGTTAAAATATTTTCTTTACTTTTTTATTAAAAACATAATACCCTTATTTTTATAGGGTCTAATTTTATAAAAACACATTTAAATTAAACCATACCCTATAAAAACAAGTCAAATCTATATATAATTAGTCAAAAATTAAAAATACACCCTATAAAATATAGGGTATGTGTTGAAAATTTACATTTTGATGAAATTTAGATTATCCAAATTGAGTATTTGCTAATTGAGTATTAGGAAAATTCTTTTTTTTCCAATGAATGAATAGAAAAAAAACATCATATCAACTAATAATAAGCCCTAAAAAGTTTTGATCACATACCAATAGAGATAGAAGAGTCTTTTTTTTACCCCTATTTTTTTTAACCGGAATGTATTGATTTGAAAAAATATTTAGACAACTTCTAAAATTATTTTTTCAAAATTATCCTTAGTAGCCTCACATAGGGAGCAAGAATAAGTTTTTGGCAAATCATGAAAATCGATACCAGCCTGAATTTCTAAAGTTACATCACCCACTGAGGGATCATAAATGGTTTTACAATCTTTACATTGATACACTTCTATTTCAATACTCTCTCTTTTGGCTATAAAATTTTGAACTTGTTCATCCTCCTCTGTTCCCAGGTTCTGAAAATAAGTTTTAGTTAATTCAATTAGTAGTCTAGGCAGATCCATCTGATCAATATCCTGAGCATATACTTTATACATTCTTGAATTCGGATTAAAATTCCTTGCATACAAGACATTATAAGTCGGTCGTACTACAAAATCCTCTATAGGTTGAGATATTTTATTTTCTTCTATCATTATTGAAGTAAAATACCGGTTTCTATTTTTACTGGCAGTAACTCCAAATGTCAATCCATACGTACTGATATCATTCTGATCAAAATTCATCACTAAAGATTTTTTCAGATCTAAAGCTTTTTTATCATTAACTGGCAGATGCCAATTTAATTCTAACGAAGAATGTCGAACATTTATTCCAGACTGTCCTAATAGCTTTTCTAATGCTAATTTACTCTCCTTGGGAATCGCTTTAATAATAAATGATTTCCATGGTGTTAAGCAGATTTTTCCGATTCTATGTTCTACACAAAAATCACATAGTGTTTTAAGAAATTCTAAATCATATTGATTATTTCTCCAATACAATCCTAACCAGTATTGGTTAATCCCCATTTTATTCATTCCTTCATAGTAAGGAAAAGGATTAAAAGCAACTCGAAGCGGTTTCTCTATAACTCTATTATTAGTATCCAAATTTTCATTTAAAAACAAAAAAAGCTCATTAACATCTCCTACCTTTTTATAGGCGTTCTCAATCGCTTCTGCCACCTTTGCAATATCCCAAGTATAAATTAGCACAGGATAATATTCCTCTTCCCAGCCTGGTAATTTTAGAAACAAATACCAATAATCTTCATGTGAAGATGCAATAAAATTAAGATCTCCAGAAAATAAAGGTACAATTTGTTGTTTAGGATCTGTAATATTTATTTTCAATTCTGGTTTATATCTAAAATTTTCTAAAATATATAAATAGGTCGTTCCTCTTAACCATACTGTAGCATTAAAAATATCTATTGAAACGTAAGAACAGCTTATATTTTGCTGTATTTCAGAAGTGAAAAAAGAGGGGTCAAAGGATTCTTTTTCGATAATTAAATCTCCATTACCATCCTGTAACGGAAAAATAATATCTTGTCTAGACCCAAAATGAAATGTTTCCAATCCAAGATTTTGTGCATAGCTTATAATACGCTGTAACTCTATAGGAGATAGCACACCTCCTTTTACATCAATTCTTTGCAAAGACTGTTCTTTATTCATTTTTATTCAGTTTTAAATCTTCAAAAAACACTTTAACACTATGCTAATTGTAATACAGAATTCAACACTTCTTTAACTTCGGGTTTACAACTACCACATCCCAGACCTGCTCCAGTTTTAGTGCACAATTCTGAGAAATCTTCACATCCAGACTTAATTGCCTCTTCTAAGTTACCTTCTCCAACTTGACTACAAGAACAAATGAGTTTACCAATCACGGGTTCATTAGATGTAGCAGATCTTAATAATTCTTCCCGTTTCTCTGATAATTCGATCTTCCCTTCAATAAGATTCTTAAAATCAGCAAATTCACTCTTATCTCCCATTAATATAGCTCCAACTAATCGATCATCCTTTACAATACATTTTTTATAAAAACGCTTTCGAACATCCATCAAAACAACCTCCTCAAAGGATGAATCATTTTTTGGTATATCAACACTACCAATACTGCATAGATCAAGATCTTCAAACTTAAGGATATTCATAAATACAGATCCTCTGTAAATTGCACTATAATCTCCCAATAAATACTTCGCAACGATATCCGCCTGTTGCTCTGCAGCAGCTGTGATACCATATAAATCACCTTCAAATTCTGCTATTTCACCCACAGCAAATATATTGGGATCACTAGATTGTAAATACTGATTTACAAGAATTCCGCGACGACAATCCACATTTGTTTTCTTTACCAAGTCAATATTAGGAATTGTACCAATTGAATATACCACCGCATTACAACCAAATGATTTTCCTGATTTTAAGTTTACCAAAAGATCTCCTCCTTCTTGATTAAACACAGTATCCACTTCATTATCAAAATGAATCTGAATCCCTTTCTCGAGAACATCCTCTGCTAATAAACGACTCGCTACAATATCTAATTGACGCTCCATTAATCGGTTTCCTCTTTGTACAATAGTTATTTTAACTTGTTTTTTACGTAATGCAGCTGCAAGTTCCAACCCTAACAGCCCTCCTCCTACTATTGCTACATGTTGTTCGTTTTCTGGCAGGCCAGTTTCATTAAGATATGTTTTTAATTTATCAGCATCCCCTCTGTCCCGCATTGTAAATCTCCCTGGCAAATGAACAGGTACTTCTTTTGGCACAAATGCACGACTACCGGTTGCCATTAAAATAACATCGTAATCATGTTTATCTCCTTTGCTATCTATGATAAATTTATCTTCTCTATTAATTTCTGCAACAGGATTACTAGTACACAAGTTCACATTTAGAGATTCCATGCTTCCTTCTCGCATTTTCTGCAATTGCTCCCATTTTAATTCTTCACTAACATACTCAGGAAGCAACACTCGATTATAAAACGGATAAGGCTCCTTTGAAAACACTACAATCTCATCTTCGGTATTATACTCTCTATATGTCTGTATAAAACGATACGCGGCTGTACCAGCTCCTATAATACAAATCTTTTGTTTTGATTTCACAAATTTAGAAACCTGAACCGCAGAATATTTAAAATCTGGTTCTTTAGAAATTGGATCTAAGATATCTGTAGTAAGGTTATTTGCTCTACCATAATCGTTACCCATCACCTTTCCCCAATGCATAGGAAGAAAAACCACTCCTTTTCCTATGTTATCAGACACTTTTACTTTTACCTGTACTTTACCTCTTCTACTCTCTACCACAGCAATATCACCATCCTTTAATTTTCTTAAAAAGGCATCTACTTGATTAATCTCCAAATACGGATCTGGAATATGTGTAATCAACTTATTTACTTTACCCGTTTTTGTGCGAGTATGCCATTGATCTCTCACCCTTCCTGTTGTGAGAATTAAAGGGTGTTTTTCTGTAAGAAGTTCTGAGGTGGGTTTATTAAATTTTGGAACAATAAACTTAGCATTACCTGTATCTGTATAAAACTTTTTATCCTCGAATAATCTTGGTGTACCCGAATGATTAGATTCTGGCACTGGCCACTGAAAACTTCCTTCCATCTTAAGACGGCTGTAAGAAAGACCTGATACATCAATAGAGGTTCCCTTTGTTAATCTACAATGTTCTTTATATACTTCTTCTGCCGAAGTATAATCAAATCCTTTATATCCCATTCGCTGTGCAAATTTCCATAAGATTTCGACATCAGGTAGAGCTTCTCCAGGGGGATCCACCACTTTATTGAGATACGTTATACGTCGTTCGCTATTCGTCATCGTACCTTCTTTCTCTGCCCATCCTGCTGCAGGAAGTACTAAGTCTGCAAATTCTAAAGTCTCAGCACGATGTGATATATCCTGAACTACTACAAATTTTGCGTTTTGTAAGGCCTTTTCTACTTTATTAGAATTAGGTAAACTCACCAATGGATTTGTACATATAATCCAAACTGCTTTTAACTTACCATTTTCTAAAGCATCAAACATTTCGGTAGCAGTATACCCTGGTTTTGGAGATATTTCTTTACCTCCCCAGAAATTCGCCACCTCTCTCCTATGCTCATCGTTACCTAAATCTCTATGCGCTGCCAAAAGATTCGCCATACCTCCAACTTCTCTACCCCCCATTGCATTTGGCTGCCCAGTTAATGAAAATGGTCCTGATCCCGGTTTTCCTATATGACCTGTTAACAAAGACAAATTTAACAACGCATTATTTTTATTCACTCCAATAGAACTTTGATTAAGTCCCATAGCCCAAAGTGTAATAAACCCTTTTGCATCAGCAATATATGTAGCTGCTTTTTTTATATCTGCAACGGTTACTCCACAAGCTTTAGCAGAATCACTTAATGAAACTGATTGTAAAGTTGTTTTAAGTTTTTCGAAATCGTCTGTATGATTTGTTATAAACTGCTTATCGATTTTTTTTCTATCAATCAATCGCTTAGCAATAGCATTATACAATATCACATCTGTACCGGGAAAAATCTGCAAATGTAAATCGGCAATATCACAAGATGGTGTTTTGCGGGGGTCAACTACAATAATTTTAGTATTAGGTTTTCTTTCTTTATGTGCTTCGATTCTCCTAAACAGTATAGGGTGACACCAAGCAGGATTAGCGCCAGCAATCATAAAACAATCCGCCAATTCTATATCCTCATAAGAAATAGGAACACTATCTTCACCAAGTGCCTGTTTATACCCAACTACAGCAGAGCTCATGCACAATCTAGAGTTTGTATCAATATTATTGGTTCCTATAAAACCTTTTGTTAGCTTATTAACCAGATAATACTCTTCTGTAAGACATTGCCCTGACACATAAAAACCAACGCTATCTGGTCCATATTTTTTAATTATTGTATCAAAGACTGAGGTTGCTCTATCTAAAGCTTGATCCCAAGATACCCGTTGACGCTCATGCCCTTTACTCCATCTCATTTCTGGATACAAGATTCGATCACTCTTATCCTGTACCACATGATGCAGATTCATTCCTTTTGAACATAACATTCCACGATTTACAGGATGATCTGGGTCTCCTTCTACCGTGATTGCACCCTTAGGATCTTTTTTAGCAATAATTCCACAGCCCACACCACAATATGAACACGTTGTTTTATATGATTTGAATACGGACATAAAGAGTTTTATCTAGTTTCTATTGAAAATCAAAATTACGTATAATTACGTAAAAATAATTATAAATAACAGCGAAATAGATGAAAGACAAATTAATTATGAAATTGATAAAAGAAGTGCAAAAAAAAGAAAAATCAAAAATAAAAAGGTAGCCTAACTCAAAAATATTAAATATAAAATAATAAGAAAACATCATATTACATAGGCATTTCAGAAAACCAGATTATGTTTTATTTAGTATCTAATTTAGAGAAAACATATTTCAAGTAAATGATTCTAAGGATATTACAAAATTTTAAAAAACTTGATTTTTACGATTATCGAAAATTAAGAAACAAGAATTTAAACTATTATCATATTTTTTACTAAAAAACCATAAAAATCAGCAAAAATTAAACCAAAAAGAAGATAAAACACATCAAAAATCAACTTTTATTGAATATTTCATATTTGTTATTTATGTTTAGTTCAGATATATTTGATCAAAATTAAGTATTAATACTTAAGTATTTATTTTAAAATTGTAAACAATGTAATTATGGAAAAAAGAACAATTGAATTAGTACAGTCCTCTTTTGAAAAAATTGCCCCAATAGCAGAGACAGCTGCAAAAATATTTTATGATAAGCTTTTTGAATTGGATTCTGATTTAGAAAAGTTATTTCCTACCGCAAATCCTGAAGCTATGAAGGGACAAGGCAATAAACTAATGACTATGCTTGCTTCGGCTGTTGCAGGCTTAACTAATCTAGATAAACTAATCCCAATACTAGAGAACTTAGGAAAAAACCATGTTAGCTATAATGTAGAAGCCTCTCACTATGATACTGTTGGTGCTGCATTACTAGAAACCTTATCCATAGGACTTGGAGAAGATTTTACTCCAGAAGTAAAAGAAGCTTGGACTGATACTTATACCGTAATGGCTTCAGTAATGAAAACAGCTGCATATGGAGAAGTTGTTTAACACAACTCTCTTTATAGCTACAAAATAATAAAAACACTCATCTAAAAAAACAAATGTATGAATCGTTACGGTATTAAAAATTTGGTTTTTCTTTTGGCAATAAATAGCATTGTGTTCCTTCAATCATGTGGCGGTGTTCCAGAAGAAAAATCTTCAACTACCCAATCTAATAAAGTATTTGCTGTTTCAGAAATTTTGACTCTAATAGCAGAAGAAAATGATATTACTAGAACATTATACACCAAAGGGATTGTTGGAGCAGGTAAAAAACAAGGATTAAAATTTGATGAAGACTGGCAAGATGACGAAATAGAAGCTGGTCCTCTTCCCGCTTTATTTTTAAGAGGAATATCATCAGACATAAGAAAAAGTGCAGTTCCCTTAGGTCTCTATTTAGGATCAGATTTTCCTATCAATGCATCAAATAAGTTCACAGGAAAACAAGCAGAACTCTTTGAAAAAATAAAAACTGACAAAGAGCCTCAACATTTTTTTGAGGAAGATCAAAAACTATATACATCCATGTTTGCAGATTTAGCAGTTGCTGCTCCTTGTGTAAATTGTCATAATGAACATAAAAACACGACAAAGACTGATTGGAAACTTGGAGATGTAATGGGTGCAACCACCTGGCAATATCCTTCAGATTCTCTCTCATATAAAGAAGCAATTGATGTTATTAAGGCATATCGAAACGGAACAAAAGCAATATACACAGCATATCTTGACGAAATAGCAGGTTTTAAAATAGATAGTACAAAACCATCTATAGGAGATAAGTGGCCTTCTAAAGGATTTTATCTTCCAACTGCTGAGGTATTCATTGATAGTGTTAGAAAATTAACTTCATATAAAAGTTTTGAAAAATTATTAGTAGACTCTAACAAGAGAAAGAGCCATTATCTAGTCTCTAATTAACGAATTCAACAAAAGTGAAAAAAACAGGGAGCTTTGTACTTATTGGCAGTATACTATTCTTAGCATATATACTGCAATACATTCTTAATATTAGATGGACTATATTATATGACTTACAGCTTAATGAAAATTATAAGCGATGGTCTGGAGCATTTGTTAGCGCATTCATACTGTTTCAATGGATACTTACGTTTACAAGAATATCAAAAAAACTAAGAATGTATGCGATACAATTCACATACATTCATAAGTGGATCGGTATCTTATCTCCCATTTTTTTCTATCTCCACGCTATGGAATTTGGATACGGTTATTTAGCTCTTTTATCCTATATATTTTTCATCAATATGATACTAGGAACTATTAATTTAGATATTATAAAAAGTACAAAAAACTGGGTATTTCAATCTTGGATGATAACACATGTAGCACTTTCGTTCTTCATTACTTTTTTAGTCCTTTTTCATATAGGTGTAGTCTTTTATTATAAATAAAAAATAAATCACATGTTATTAACTGTTAAAGATATAATACCGGAAACAAAAGATGCTGTAAGCGTAATATTAAAAAACAATCTTTTTTTTAATAAAATAAAATACAAAGCCGGTCAATTTCTTACTGTAAAAATCCCCATTAAAAACAAAATTGAAAAAAGAGCTTACTCATTTAGCAGCAGCCCTGTAACAGATGATTTTTTAAAAATTACTGTGAAAAAAGTTGAAAAAGGTCTGGTCTCTAATTATATCTGTGATATACTAAAACCAGGGCAAAAAATAGAAGTAGAAAAACCTGCTGGTAGTTTTTATGTAGTACCAAACAAAAATACTCAATTCAACTACATACTATTTGCCGCAGGTAGCGGAATAACCCCCATCTTTTCTATTATTAAAACAGTGTTAGAAAAAGAACCTTTATCAAAAATAATTCTAATTTACTCCAATAGAAATGAGGAATCTACTATTTTCAAAAAAGCAATTGAAAACTTAGAAAAGAAACACCCTAATTCCTTTGTCGTAGAACATATCCTGGAAAAAAAGAATTCAGACAAGCCTAATTATCACCAAGACTTATTAAACAAAGAGCTTGTCGATAGTATCTTAAAAAAACATCATACAACATATGAAGATGGTAAATATATGATGTGCGGACCTCATGGGTTTATGGATAAAGCTAAAGAAATTCTTTTAGAAAAAGGAATTACCAGAGACAAAATCAAACTAGAAGCTTTCAGCACTACTCTCATTACATCAAGTGATGCAAAAAAACTAGAAAGCTCTGTAACGATATATCATGATAACAACAAACATACACTTGATGTCAAAGGAGATAAAACAATATTGCAAGCTGCAATGTCCAATAATATTATGCTACCTTATTCATGTAGATCAGGGATGTGTAATAGTTGCAAAGCAAAATGTATATCTGGTTCAGTAAAAATGATAGATGGTCATTTTCTTTCAGAAGAAGAAGTAGCAGAAGGACATATACTTACTTGTATAAGTTTTCCTAGATCAAATAATGTAAGCATAAGTTTTATTAACGATTAGACAAACACATGCTTAACAGAAACCCATTACGGAAAAGACAATACATAGGTACACTAATTGGAATTACAATTACAATTGTTGCATATATAATTCTCCCTTTAAAGCAGACAGAAGATTTTCTAAGTTTAGGACCTCTTAATACTGGTCACGAAGGTTTATCCTGCAGTGCTTGCCATACTGATGCTAAAGGGAGTTTAATTCAGCAGTTACAGTCCAATATGGCTTACACTTTTGGCGCCAGAAAAACTAAAGTTGATTTTGGAACACAAAATGTTGATAATAAGAAATGTATAGCATGCCATGATCGTCCAAATGACAGACACCCAACACATCGATTTCTAGAACCCAAATTCAAAGATGCCATTGCCAATATTGACGCCACACAATGCGAAACTTGCCATAGAGAGCACAATGACACAAGAGTTGTTCTTGCCGAGGCTAACTTTTGTATCAATTGCCACTACGATTTAGAAGTCAAAAATGACCCCATAGATGTTCCTCACAGTACTCTTATCTCTAATAAACAGTGGAATACCTGTTTACAATGTCATGACTTTCATGGTAATCACCTATACAAATTAGCAGAAAAAATAGAAGATACTATTCCACTACAAGAAATACAAAATTATCTGAAAGGAGGAAAAGATCCTTTTTCTTCGAAAAAAAAGCATTTACCTCTTAGTGAAGATGAATGGTTAAAAATAAAAACCAAGTATACCAATTCAAAATAAAAGCATGTTATTATGAACTCAAAAAAAGTCATTTTTCTTTATCTTTTTTTAACTATATCGATTCTAAACTCTTGTAAAGAAAAAGTTTCTTGCCAGATTCCAGAAAAAATCACTTATACAAAACAGATCAAAACTATTATAGAAACAGATTGTTTTTTATGTCATGCCCAGGATGTTTATAAAACAAAAGCTTCCAGAAATAAAATATTTGACTACGAAAGTCTAAAAAAAATGGGGGAGTCTGGAGTTCTTATTGGGTCTATTACCCATGCCACAGGTTATATCGCCATGCCTTATAAAAAAGGTGTCAAAATAGATAGCTGCAATATTGAACTCATCAAGAAATGGGTACAAACAGGAATGCACAATTAACAACTAATTACGAATTAATTGAAATACATATTAAATACTCTTTTTTCTAGTCGATTTAGTGGGTTATTACTACTCATATTCGCAATATCAATGGCTATAGCTACTTTTCTAGAAAACGATTATAACACAGAAACTGCAAAAGCTTTGGTATATCATGCTAAATGGTTCGAAATATTATTGCTTCTATTGGTAATCAATTTTATAGGTAATATCACAAAATATAATCTTTTTAGTGTACAAAAAGCTCCAATATTACTATTTCATCTTGCTTTTATAATCATCATCTTGGGAGCCGGAATTACTCGTTATAGAGGTTATGAGGCATTAATTACTATCAAAGAAGGAGAATCTAATGACAGAATGATCTCTATTGATAATTATCTTCAGGTAATTGCCGGTAATGGTACTATAAATAAAAATCACATCAGCAAACCAATACTAATGAGCGAATTAGGCTTTAACAATATAACAGAAAGTATTGATCTTGAAGAAAAAAAAATCGAACTCAAATTAAAAAAATATATTCCCAGAGCTAAATATGAACTGAAAGACACAATCTCTGGGCATACCTATTTACATATTGTAATTGCTGAAAACGAAAATAGAAAAGATTTTTATATCCAGGAGGGAACTCGTGAAACCATTTATGGAATATCTATTGCCTTTAATACACAAAACAAACTCAAAACTGATATTCTCGTTACCAAAAAAAAGGAAATTTGGCACGCCTCTTTTCCAGAGGTTACCGATTATTTTTCCATGTTGACTAATAAAATCGATTCTTACCCAAAAGATCAACTTACTCCTATTCAATTTAAAGCACTCAGCCAGATAAACAACACTCCCGTTGTATTTAATGAAATAGTCGAAAACAAAGTTCGAATCATTGTTTCCAAGGAAAAAAACTCAAAAATAAAGAATCCTGAGGCTGCTATTATTATTTCTGCAACATCTGGAGCCGACCATAAAGAAATTACATTATTTGGTGGTCCCGGTTATATGAACCCCTTCAATACTTTTTTCATTAATGGTATTCATCTAAAGCTAAGATATGGTGCCAAACCCATTAAACTTCCTTTTTCAATTTTTTTAAAAGATTTCAAGCTAGAACGTTATCCGGGATCAAATAGTCCATCAGCATTTTATAGCGATATAGAAATTCAAGAAAAAAACAAGTTGTTGAATTATTCAATATTTATGAATAACGTTTTGAATTATAAAGGTTATAGATTTTTTCAATCTGCATATTTACCCGACGAAAGTGGTACTATCCTTTCTGTAAATCGTGATTATTGGGGAACATTTATTACCTATATAGGTTATAGTTTATTAGCCTTTGGTATGCTATTAAGTCTATTCTGGAAAAATTCTCATTTCGGATTAACACTAAAACTACTACGTTGAAAAAAACCATTATATATAGCATCATAAGTTTAATTTTAGCAACATTAAACACTCTACAGGGACAACAATTGCATAGGCTAAAACCATATGAGCTTGTCAATAGACAATATATTGACACCCAGCATTCTGAAAAATTTGCAGCGATCCAGGTTCAGGATTTTCAAGGTCGAATCAAACCTATCAGCACATTAGCCCTAGAATTAATAAGAAAAATACATGGAAAAAATAGTTTTATCTATGTTGATAAAGAAAATCAAAAAAAGCAATTGACCCCCATACAAGTGTTCATCGGAATGCAATATAAACCAGATTCCTGGCAGTTATTAGATTTTATTAAAATTGAAAAAAAAGCGATCCCTGCTTTAAAAGATTTAATAAAAATCAATCCGTCCGGACATGTTAGTGCTTCGCAATTTTTTGATTTCAAAGGAATATATAAATTGAAATCATTAGTTTCTTCTGCCTATGCTAAACCTCCCGGAAAAAGAACAATATTTGATAAGGATATCATTAAAATAGACGAAAGACTAAATATTGTTTGGAGTATTTTTAATGGTCAATTCTTAAAAATTTTTCCAAAAATAGATGATCCAGACTTAACCTGGTATTCCCCTGTAGCTTCTGAAATTGAATTTAACAAAGACGATAAACATTTTATTAGTAAAATAATTCCTACTTATTTTTCTTACCTGGATTTAGGAATTGAAAAAGGAAATTGGCAAAAAGCAAATGAAGTCATCGAACTGATAAAAAGTTTTCAGCAAAAAAATGGAAAAGCTATTTTACTATCCGAAAAAAAGGTAAATACAGAAATTTGGTTCAACAAAAATCATATCTTTTTATGGTCTCTTATAGGATATACTTGCTTTGGCAGTATACTGATGCTATTGTGTTTTGTAAGAATATTAAAAAAACATAAATCAACAATCCAAAAAATTATTAAAGTAGTCATCTTTTTATTAATAAGTGTATTCATCTTACATGCACTTGGAATTGGATTAAGATGGTATATATCAGGTCATGCTCCGTGGAGTAACGGGTATGAAGCTAGTATTTTTATTGCTTGGATAGGAATGTTAGCAGGTTTTATTTTTTCAAAAAACAACTCATTTACTCCTGCAGCAGCAGCAATATTAGCAATATGCTTACTTGGAATAGCACATGGTAGTCTAATGAACCCTGAAATTACAAACTTGGTTCCTGTTCTAAAATCTTATTGGCTTTTAATTCACGTAGCGGTGATAACAGCCAGTTATGGGTTTCTTGCATTAGGATCTTTACTTTCATTAATTACCTTGCTCATAATGTGTATTAGCACGTTAATACATAAACAAGAAACAGAAAATACAATTCAAGAATTAACCAATACCAATCAACTTACTAGCACAATTGGTTTATACTTGCTTACAATCGGAACTTTCTTAGGAGGAGTCTGGGCTAACGAATCCTGGGGAAGATATTGGGGTTGGGATCCTAAAGAAACCTGGGCTTTAATAAGTATAATCATATATTCGTTTGTACTACACATCAGAATTATTATTCCTAAAAATTATCTATATATATAATGTTTGTAGTCTGCTAGCATTAAGTAGCCTTATTATGACCTTTTTTGGAGTAAATTACTATCTATCAGGATTACATTCTTATGCAAAAGGTGATCCATTTCCTATCCCTAAATGGATTTATATCATAATTCCAATTATCCTTATAATTATCATTATTCCATTACTTAAAAAACCTGTAGTTAAGAAAGAGATTCTTGTAAACTATGAATAAAAAAGTTAACTACAATACACAATCAAAACAAAACAAACTTAAAAACTATAACCGTATTTTCAACTCTGTTAAGGACAAAACAAATTTTGTAATTATTATAAAGCATTAATAAACTAACGAAAAGCCATTCATTAGAAGCAGTTTTTAATTTCAAAAAGGAAGGATACAATAGCTATTTAAAACTGAAGTTAAAACCTTTTGTTAGGTTATTAACAAGATAATATTCTTATGTAAGAATTACAGTGATTTGATCACAATTAACTCTAAATACATCAAACAAAAAAACCGGTCACAAACAAACTGTGACCGGCAACACAAGAAACACTTAAAGCTACTTATTCTTTAAGGTTTCAACACTAAATTTTTATACTTTAATTGTACGCAGGAATATTTTTCATTTCCTTTTGCACTTCTTTTTCATCTTCTGTTGAGAATTTAATTGCAAGTGTCATAACAGCAGTAAACACAACAAAAATTCCTATAATAAAATACCCACTCGAAACTGCCTCTGATGAAGCTAACGCTTGTGCTGCGTTCACAGCATCAACTCCGAGATCTTGGTTTTCTGCTATCGCAACTTTTTCTGCAAAAGCAGATTTTGACTTTAACACCAATGCGGCAACAAAAGCACCTACATTTCCACCAGCACCTACAATACCAGAAATAGAACCTATAGCTTTTTTATTAATAAAAGGAACAACTGAAAAAGTAGCTCCCTCGGCCATTTGAACTGTCAAGCTAAAACCAACCAGAAAAACAATCCCAAAGGTCAGTCCTGTCATACCCGAAAACAAAGATAACATAAGCCCTTCAACTCCCAAAATAATTGCTAAAAATATAACTCTTCCCTTCAAACCTTTTAATTTACCAAACTTATCACCGAAGAAACCACCTAAAGTTCTGGCAAAAATATTCATTAGTGCAAACGACATCACTAAGTTACCTGCTGTAATTCTTTCTAATTGAAATGTATTTTGAAGATAATCATCCATAGTACCGTACACTGTTAACTCCATCCCAAAACAAGCAGCATACACCAAAAAAAGCAACCAAACTCGGTAATCTTTTATTGCTTCCAAAAAACGAACTTCATCCTTTTTGGACTGTAGTATTTCTCCTTTTGCCTTTAACTCCTTATAGTTACCATTAGGCGTATCTTTTGTAAAGAAAAAATACACAATTCCCATTAAAAAACATACCACTCCTGCAACAATCATACTATACCTCCATGCCTCTGTTTCTGCTATCCCAAAGCTCACAACAGCTGCTGCAATTAAAGGCATCCCCAAGCGATTAGCTCCACCACCCAAATTACCCCATCCAGCCGATGTAGCATTAGCTGTACCAACAATATTTGGTGCAAACATTATAGAAGTATGAAATTGTGTAATCACAAACGAAGCACCAATAAAACCTATAAACAATCTACAAACAATAAATTGTATAGGCGTTTGTACAAAACCAAGTAAGATCACCGGTATAGCCCCCAAAGTTAGCAGCCATGTATAACAAATTCGAGGACCATATTTATCACATAATTTACCAATCAATAATCTGGCAAACACTGTTCCAGAAACGGCTACAATTATAGAATTCCATTTTTGATCAGGAGTCAATCCTAAATCTCTAACTACATCAGGCATAAATGGCACAATACCAAACCATGCAAAGAAACATAGAAAAAATGCAATTGAAGTGATCCAAAACGTTCGGATCGGTAGACTTTTAAAATTTAACAGTTGTAATGTAGTAGACTTATTCTCGATATTCATGATTACTTAGTTTTGATTCTTTGATTTTTTCGTATCAAAGGCATTAAATGAACAAATTCAAATCAAAACTAAGTACAAATACTTAAAATAAAAATTTAGAAGGGCTTATAATTACGTAATACTATCTATTATTATGATATTCATAAGTACTAAGGATACAATTTAAAAGAAACAAAATAATAAGGTTTATATATTTCAAATATCGTAATTACTCATTTGCAAAAAATTTCAAACCCATACATATTAATGTTCTAAAAAATTAATAAGATGCTCTCTATATTTATAGTAGTCAGGATGGTCTAATACATTTTTTCTAAGTCGTGGTCTTTCAAAATCTATTTCCAGAATATCACCCACTTTTGCTCTTGGACCACTAGTCATCATAATCACTCTATCTGCCAAAAATATGGATTCATCAACATCATGAGTAATCATAATAGCTGTAATTTTTTCCTGATTCCAAACTTCGATCAATACATCTTGCAATTCTCCTCTTGTTAAAGAATCCAACATCCCGAAAGGCTCATCCAACAACAAAACCTTTGGCTTTATTGCAAATGCTCTTGCAATACCCACACGTTGTTGCATACCCTGTGAGAGTTCTTTTGCCTTTTTATACATTGCATCTTCAAGTCCAACTTTGGCCAAATAGTACTTTACAATATCATCTCTATCTCTTTTTGTCCCATGCGAAAAAACCTGCTTTACACCAAGCATTACATTCTCATAAGCAGTCATCCAAGGTAAAAGACTTGGAGATTGAAAAATCACCCCTCTATCTGGACCTGGTCCTTTTATAGTTTGATTATTTACAACAATTGTACCTCTGGAAATAGGATTAAGTCCTGCAATCATAGTGAGCAATGTAGATTTACCACATCCTGAATGACCTATTATAGAAACGAATTCCTCATGTTTAATTTTCAAATCCAAATCGTCTAAGACGACATAATCTCCATTAGGTGTTGGATAGATTTTTGTGAGTTGAGAAATATCCATCATATATTTATCCTCAAACAACCCATTATCAGTTCTTCTTATCACAGGTTTTTCCAGTATTTCTTTCATATATGTTGTGTTTTAATTAAAAATTAATCCTCTGAAAGGTATTGGTTTGATTCTAGGCTTGATATCGGGTAACACATAATTATTCTCTTTTTTAGAGTTACGTTGTTCTCCTATTTGTATCAAGTACTCCATAATACTATTACGCAATTTTTTATACTCCTCATTATGATTTAATGCGGTTTTATCCCTTGGGCGTTCTAAATTAACCTTATATTCTGGTCCCAATGTAGCTTTAGGCCCTGGTTTAAGAGGTATAATTCGATCAGCCATCAAAATTCCTTCATCTACATCATTAGTAATCAACAAAGCTGTCTTCTTATCTTTATTCCAAATTTTTAGGATTTCCTGCTGTAGATTTCCCCTTGTAAGAGCATCTAGTGCACTAAGAGGTTCATCCATAAGGATCACATCTGGACTCATCGATAATGCTCTGGTTACCGAAACCCTTTGACGCATTCCCCCGGATAGTTCTTTTGGTAATTTATGAATTGCAGGAGACAGGCTTACCATCTCTACATATTCTTCGACACGCTTAGTCCTATCTTTTCTTGACATTTTTTTAAACGCTTCTTTTACAGCCATACCAACATTATTTTTGACATTAAGCCAAGGCAATAATGAATAATTCTGAAAAATCACTCCACGTTCATGACTAGGTCCTGTTACAGGCTCACCTTTAAACAGCACTTCACCTTCATCTGGCATGATTAATCCGGAAATAATGTTAATTAATGTTGTTTTTCCACTTCCTGTAAATCCGACAATTGCCACAAACTCACCTTCTTCGATTTCGAGATTGATATTAGACAATACCTGTGTCTTGTTTTTTCCGGTACCAAAAGATTTTGATACATTTCTTAATTCTATGTATGCCATATTTTTTTCTTAAGCAGTTTCTTCTGTAAATGTTACGAATTTTTGTATCGTAAGCATAATTCTATCTAATAAGAATCCTATGACACCTATTACGAACATCGCTACTATGATTTTAGAATTTGAATCGTTTGCTCCATTCTGAAACTCTTCCCAAACAAATGATCCTAATCCCGGGCTTTGTGCTAATAATTCTATAGCAATTAACACCATCCAAGCTACAGATAATGTAATTCGCAATCCAGTAAAAATTAATGGAAAAGAAGATGGTAAAATGATTTTAAATACTTTTTGACCAACACTAAGCTGAAGAACCTTAGCAACATTAATATAGTCTTTATCCACCGACGAAACCCCCATACTGGTATTTACCAATGTCGCCCACATAGAACAAAGTCCTACACTAATAAATGAAATAATAAATGAGCTGTCTGTATCTGAGTTTTTTGTTAACGTTTTTACGATCATGAAAACCAAGAGTAACCACACCACTGGAGAAACAGGTTTAAAAATCTGTATCAACCAATTCACTGAAGACCTTAATGTCTCACTTAATCCTAACATAATCCCAATAGGAACTGCTATAAAAAAAGCTAATAAAAATCCAGCAAAAACGGTTTTCAAACTTGTGAAAATCTGGTCTACAAATGATGGCCTACCAGTATATTTAATAGCATCGAGACCTTGCGCTTCTCTTTTTTCATTAGTAGCTGCGACCTTATCAGCAAAAGCAGATTTCTTTTCTGCAATAATTCTATGATCTGCTAATAATGATTTATAAGCTGTCCATACCTGAGTTGGTGATGGTAATGTATTAGGCTGACAACTAACATCTCCTGATTCGATACATACTCTCATTTCATTAGCCGCTGCTTCTCCTCTATCTACGAGAGCCTTTTCTATACGTGCATCCTTTTCTATATTATACAAATACGTTGCTCCAGAATGCCACACGATCAAAAATAATCCCACCGATAAGATTGGCAAAAACACTTTCTTAAACAATATGACCAAATTTTTCTGTACTTCTTCACCTGTCGCCAATCTAATTGCTGGTTCAAAAAAACCTAATCCCACAAAATTTAGGACATGGATTGATCTATCTTTCATCTGTTGTCGTTTTTATATTTTTAAATTTTCTAACAATCAACCATTAAGTTTATATATGATACTTAATGATCGATTGCTATATTTGATATTTTAGTGACGCATCATTTCATTATTCGATGTTCGAAACACCTTCTTCACTTTCTTTATTTCCTATATTAAAACTGTTTATATACCCTATAGGATCTTTGGCATCAAACTTTTTACCATCAATAAAATCTGTCGTTGCTGGTTTATAACCATCTGTTTCTGGCAATTCTGATGCTTCTAAATGCCCTTCTGACACTAATAGGTTAGCAGCTTTTTTCCATATATCTGGTCGGTAAATATCTTTGATTGTTTTCTCATACCATTCTACTGGTTTACTTTCTGGGATTTGCCCCCATCTTCTCATCTGAGTCAAGAACCAAATTCCATCAGAATAGAAAGGATATGTTGCATCATAGCGATAGAATACATTAAAATCTGGCATTTCTCTTTTATCACCTTTCTCAAATTCAAATGTACCAGTCATTGAATTAGCCAATACTACTTCATCTGCACCTACATATCCGGGCATAGATAAAATCTTAACAGCTTCTTTACGATTACCAGGAGCATCCAGCCATTTTCCCGCTCTAATTAATGCTTTTGTAACTGCTACAGCCGTATTAGGGTATTTCTCAATAAATTTCTTAGTCATCACAAACACTTTTTCCGGATTGTTTTTCCAGATGTCATAATTTGTAGTTACAGGCACACCAATCCCCTTAAAAACAGCTTGTTGATTCCAAGGCTCACCTACACAATATCCATAAATTGTTCCCGCTTCAAGTGTAGCTGGCATTTGTGGTGGTGGAGTTACAGACAATAACACTTCAGCATCAATTTGTCCTTGTATATTTTCTTTAGAATACATCCCTGGATTAATTCCGGCTGCCGCGAGCCAGTATCTAATTTCATAATTATGAGTTGATACAGGAAACACCATTCCCATCTTAAAAGCTTTTCCTTCATCTTTATAAGAATCAATTACTGGTTTAAGAGCGGTTGCCGATATCGGATGAATCGGTTTACCATCTTCTCCGACAGGAACATTAGGCTTCATTTTTGACCAAACATCATTAGAAACAGTAATACCATTTCCATTTAAATCCATAGAAAATGGAGTTACCAACTCAGCTTGCCTTCCAAATCCTGCACCAGCTGCTATTGGTTGTCCCGCTAACATATGAGAGCCATCCAATTGACCATCGATCACTCGGTCTAATACATTTTTCCAGTTAGATTGTGCTTCAACAGAAACAAATAAACCTTCATCTTCAAAAAAACCTTTTTCTTTTGCAATAGCAAGAGGTGCCATATCGGTTAATTTTATAAAACCAAAAGTCAATTGAGGCTTTTCTATAAGCAATTTTGATGATTCTTCTACAGAAGAATCACTTGAAGCTATTTCCTTTTTCTTTTCTCCCCCACAAGACATTAATGCCATAGTGGTAATAATTATTATAATTTTAAAATGTACTTTTTTCATAATTCTGTGTTTTGAGAATTTTATTAAATAGGATTATTCAAAACTAAGTATTATTACTTAATTTACATAACAAAAAACACGTATTTGACTCATTATTATCTATTACAAAATATTCGGTATCACAAATTGAGTATTCGATAATTTGAGTCGAAAAAAATTATAAATCGATCAATACTCATTACCAAAATAATAGCATAACTATCAATAAAATAAGGTCTTTTTCCACTTTTAACATGGTTTTTCCGTTAAACAAGTCTTAAATAAGCACTAGCAGATTACTCCTTCTAAACTCTCATGAATAATAAAAAAATAATTATTTGACAGGAATTAAAAAATAAGTATATTTACTTAAAAAATATTAAAACCTAAATCATTCTATATGACATTAAAATATTTACTCAAAAAACCAAAAACCCTATTCATTTCTATTTTTACGATATTATTAATTACCTCTAATTCATTCTCTCAATCTCAAGATTATGGATCAATTAGCTACAATAAAGCCATAAACATATCAGGAAAACAACGAATGTTATCACAAAAAATGTCTAAAGCATTTTTATTGATCTCTAAAGGAATTGATAGCGAAGAAATCAAAAAGGAACTTAATTCGAGTAAGTTTATTTTTGAAAAACAATTAGATATATTAAGTAAAAATGCGCCTAGTTCAGCAATCAAGCTCTCTATAAAAGATGTGAAAAAGTCATGGGTGAAGTTTAAAGGAGTTATAAGTTCCCCACCTAATTATATGAACTCAGAAGAGGTTATGAAGTTAAATACATCATTACTAAGCAAATCTCATGAACTAGTTTTAAGCATAGAGACAAGTTCTAAATACAATAATCAATTCTTTAAAAATAAAAATCAAGATCTTGCAAATACAATTAATGTCTCTGGTAAGCAACGAATGTTATCACAGAGACTTTGCTTATACTATACAGCTTCTTTAATGTTTCCTGATCAAAAAAACGAGCACAAAAATGTAATGAATAAAATTTTTGATGAGTTTGATTCGGTTATTGGAGATTTATTAATCAATAGCTATAATACAACTGAAATCGAAGAAGAACTTGGTAATGTAATGGCAACATGGGAAAAATTTCAAGCTAACAAAAAAGGATTTCTTAATGGAACTTTTTCACTTGAAGATGTTTTTAATACCACTAACAGCTTAACCAAAAGTTTTAATAAAATAACAGGGGTTTATGAAATAATATCCAAAAGCCTCTGAAACTTTACTTCAAAAAGCTAGGGAATCATTCCATATTCCCTAGCTTTATTATTAAGCTCCAATACATTTTTAACTCCCATCTTTTTCATAAGATTAAAACGATGTACTTCTGTTGTTCTTTTACTTATATTAAGTTCCTGCGCTATGTCTTTATTTGTCATTCCAGAAACAGCAAGGCGCAGTATCTGAGCTTCTCTTTTAGTTAATTCAAACAAATCTTTAGATGATTGTTTCTTTGCAACATTAGTATCTATTGCAGAAATATTTGAAGAATCACTACCTTTTATACTTCTAACCAAAATAGAAGATACATCTCCACTAAAATATTTATCTCCTTTACTAACCACAGAAATGGCCTTAAGAAATTCTTCCTTGCCAGCATCTTTAAGTAAATAACCTTCTGCCCCCGCATTAATGGATTGTAATATGTACTCATCAGAATCATGCATTGACAACATGATAGTTCTTACTGAATTATCTAGTGCTGTTATTTTTTGAACAACCTCTATACCTGACATCTGAGGCATTCTTATATCACAGATAACAATATCAGGACTCAAAGACTGAACTAATTCAATAGCCTCTGGACCATTTGACGCTTCTCCCACTACACTGTATTGTTCCTCATCTTCCAGAATAGCACGAATGCCATCTCTTACCATAAAATGATCGTCAACCAATACTATTTTTATCATAATCGCGTATTATTTATTTAAAATGTAGCATAAAATGCAACTTCTTCTGCATCCAAATATATGAATATTTCAAAAACGCTTAAGTAATTTTATAAATTTGAAAAATAAAACTAAGTATTTTTACATATAAAAACAATAAAAAATAAGTATTAATACTTATTTTTGATTTCAGTAAATGACATTATCATTAATAATACAATCAGAGGAATACAAAATGATATCAGTCATAATTTACATTTAAATCAGGGGGTACTTTTATCAAAACATAAATTAACTTCCTAAGGTTCTATTTTTAAACTAATCTAAAATTATTGAAATGAAAAACAAGTTATTGATAACAACATTACTGTTTGTAGTATTTGCTTTTAGAGGAAAAAGTCAAGAATTAAGTATTGATGCAGATATCAGGCCTCGGTTAGAATATTTAAATGGTTTTGGAAGCCTTTTACCAGATGGAGTTGATGCAGGATTATTTGTACAACAACGTTCGCGTTTAAAATTTGGATATA
>NZ_VLNR01000119.1 GCF_007489275.1 Aquimarina algiphila | reverse complement strand
AATCCTTTTAAAACCTTGAGTATTTTATCGTAATTTGCTTGAAAGTTGTGCATATGAATTATAGTGTCGTAACTACAATTTACTGCCTTTTAGCAGTTTGCGCAACTTTTTCTAAATGCACAACGGGTAGTTTTAATAGAAAAGTATATCTAAAACCGGGAACATATAGAGTTTCTGCTTCAGTAAGTAATGCAGGCACTTCTACTATAGGTTCTTATGTTGAAGGATCAGCAACAGTAAAAATAAATAGAGGTAATACACAACAACCACAAGCCAGATCTAGGGCAACAGGAGGTATCAGGATTCAAACGATCAAAAGTTGTCCCGATAATAATCCAGATAACTGCATCACCAAAGAATATGTCTACGAAAATGTTGAAGGCGTGAGTGAAGGACTCCTATTTAGAAGAAGAAATTTAACTACATATGTGTATGGAACAACTAACGTCGTGAATGGAGGCGTACAAGACTGTGTATACAGAAGCTATTCTAGTTCTAGTAACCTGCCTCTAGGATATTATATGGGAAGCCATATAATATATAAACAAGTTATAGAAAAATTCACTTCAACCAATGGGAATAACGGGTCACGAAAATTGATTTTTAATCGTAATATCCCAGCACCCGTTATTTTTCCATTTCTAATAAAAGATGATAATGCTTATAAAAATGGGAAACTACTTAAGGAAGAAATTGCTAAATCTGATGGAACTCTCGTAAAAGAAACTGTGAATCATTATGATTATGACGACGATTTAGGTTTTAACCAAAGAGTATACTCTGTAAAAGTTAGACAAAATCTATTTTCATCCCAAGGTCCAGGAAATTATGTTGCAGATACTACAAGCTTTAATGCAAGTCGTAATGTAGATAGACTCATCCAAACAGCAGTAACAGATCATTATAATGGCTCCACTGTATTTACCCAAAACCTGTACAAGTATAATAATCCACAGGGACACCTAAAAGAACAGGAAATTATAAATAGTACTAATGAAAAAGTAATCAACACCTATTTCTATCCATATAATTTTACTACTGCTATAGCTAATAATCTATCGAATCTAAATAGGATTTCCTCTCCTATTCAAACAAAAATCTTTGAAGATCAATCATTACTAAATACTCAAAATATGGAGTATAAAGATTGGGATAATAACATCTTACTTCCAGAATTTATAAAAACAGCCAAAAATAATGATACACCAGAACCAAGACTTACTTATTATGATTATGACAATTTTGGTAATCCATTAGAAGTTTCAAAAACTGATGGACCTCATGTAGCTTATATCTGGGGATATCAAGATAGGTTACCAATTGCAAAAATAGAAAATGCTACCTATAATCAGATCACCTCATATGTGGCCAATCTAAAAGCTAAATCAAATGCTGATAATGACCGCACTTTTGGAAATTCTGGTAAAGAAGGGATATTACGACAAGCACTTAATGAACTAAGAAATACTTTACCAGAAACACAAATTACTACCTATACCTATGACCCTTTAGTTGGAGTAACCAGTATGACAGATCCAAAAGGATATACTATGTATTATGAGTACGATGATCTTAACCGTCTCAAATCCGTAAAAGATGATGAAGGAAACCTGGTTTCAGAGAATAAATATGCTTACAAAAACTAATGATGATGATAAAAAATAAAACAATAAAAAACAAGATGATCACATTAGTTCTAATGTTGATTTTCATAGTCTTAAAATCGAATACAATAGCAGCGCAAGTCCAGGGAAATATTAGTGGACCTACTACTTCAAATATTGGGGAAACTCATAGATATGAGTTATTTTTATCTGGTTTTCAAGGAAATCCCACATACCAATGGCAAGTAACAGGGGGACTTATAGTTTCTCAAACAACCAATAAAGCAGATATAAGCTTTGTAGATTCTGGTACTGTAACTATAACGTGCATCGTTAGCTTTTCAAATAATGATCAAATTTATGCTTATGATTATAATGTTACGGTATTTCCAAATGTTGTTGCTCCTCCAAATCCCACTGTTATTTTGGGGTGTAATAATGCAACATTAAACAGAACGGGAGATCCCGATCCTAATGTTACTTGGTATTGGCAAGGGAAAAATCCTGATGGTGAAAATTTTAATTTGGGAAATGACGCAACATATACGGTTAATGAAGGCTCTGGGCGTTATTACATTAGAGCCTATGATTATAATGGTGGTTGGAGCGATGATTCTGGTTTTGTAGATGTTACTATACCTCCACTAGTAACGCCTCCTTCTATCCCCTCTATTACAGAACTTTGTGGTAGTACGACTTTAAGTTTTAACTCTGCTAATGTTCCTAATGGTGTTACTTGGTATTGGCAGAGCTCAGATTCTGGAACCGATAGCTCTAATTCTGAATCATCAATAAGTTTTACCGCAGGTAATGCTACAGGAAATGTACATTATATAAAAGCTCAAGATAATACTACGGGATGTTGGAGTACAGCTACAAGAATTGATTATATAATTAATTCTAGTTCTATATGGTATGCAGACACAGACGGTGATGGATTTGGTGACCCTAATACTTCTCTTAGTGATTGTACACAACCTACAGGATATGTAAATAATGCAAATGATCAATGTCCTGAGGTATATGGGCTGGATAACGGATGTGCCGTTGCTCCTTATACTCCGATCACACTAAGTAATGAAAATTATGTCTTTACACGAGTATATCAGGAAGCAATGGTATCATCAGATGATATTAGATTTAACAAAGATGTGATTGAGAGTATTACATACTTTGATGGTTTAGGAAGACCAAAGCAACAAGTAGGAATTAAAGCTTCACCAAATATCAAAGATATTGTTACCCATATCCCTTATGATGACTATGGTAGACAGACAAAGGATTATTTACCTTTCGAAAGAAATAGTACAACAGCAATAGGAAGCTATGCTACCGTAAATATCAATAATGACATCAATAGTTACTATAAAACGACCTATGGTGATGATTTTATAGATGTGCCAGCTAATCATCAAGATTTTAATGCATACTCAGGACGTGCATTTGAAGCTTCACCTCTAAATCGAGTGCAAAAACAAGGAGCGCCTGGTAAAGATTGGAAAGTAGATTCAACTAGTAACAATGATCATACTATCAAATTTGATTGGAACACTAATCTTATAGATGAAGTAATACACTTTAAAGTTACTTTTGAAAGAGAAAACACGGGAAAACCACAACTGGTAAAAGATGGCTTTTATACTTCTAACCAACTGCACATCACTATTACAAAAGATGAAAACTGGCAACCCGGTCAAACTCATCCAAATGATCATACGACCAAGGAATATAAAGACAAATTAGGTAGAGTAATTTTAAAACAAACGTTTAATGAAGGTATACCACATGACACCTATTATGTATATGATGATTTTGGGAATTTAACCTATGTAATTCCGCCAAAAGTAACTACTAGTGATGGTGTTAATTCTGTAGAATTAAATGCACTCTGTTATCAATATAAGTACGACTACAGAAACCGTTTGGTAGAAAAGAAAATTCCTGGAAAGGGAGGATTCACCGATTGGGAGTCTATCATCTATAACAAATTAGACCAACCGATACTCACACAAGATGCCAACCAAAAAGTAAAAGGAGAATGGTTGTTCACCAAATACGATGCTTTTGGAAGGGTTGCCTATACCGGTATATATAAAAGCACGCGCAATAGAGGGACTTTACTCTTGGTAATGAGCGGAATAGACACGTTTTGGGAGAAGAGAGAACCAGCTACTGCAACCGGAGGAACTACATTATATTATAGTAATGATGCGTTTCCAAATACAGACATAGAAATACTTACAGTCAACTATTATGATGATTATAATTTTGATATCAATGGGTTATCAAATCCAGGTACGGTATACGGAATAGACACCAGTGATCGTACCAAATCGTTAGCCACAGGAAGTAAAGTAAAAGTACTTGAAACAGATAATTGGATTACTACCGTTACTTATTATGATCAAAAAGCAAGACCAATATATGTTGCGAGTAAAAATGACTATCTCAATACTACAGACATTGTAGAAAGTAAATTGGATTTTATAGGCAGAGTCGAAGAAACCAAAACTACGCATACCAAGGATAGCAATCCTCCAATAGTAACGGTAGACAAGTTCAGTTATGACCATGTAGGTAGATTATTAACCCAAACCCAACAGATCAATACCCAAAATGTAGAACATTTGGTACATAACAAATACGATGCCCTTGGGCAATTGATCAAAAAGGATGTGGGAGGCACTTCTACTATGCTAAGTACAGGTAATACGATCATTAGTCCGGCAGTCCAACCACTACAAACGGTAAACTACAAATACAACGTACGTGGTTGGCTAAAACAAATAAATGATCTCACCCGGAATTTGGGTACTGATTTGTTTGCTTATAAAATTAATTATAATACTACCGAGATTGTAAATAGTAACCCCTTATATAATGGCAATATAAGTGAAACACATTGGAGAACAGCGAATGATGATATATTGCGTAATTACCATTACAGTTATGATGCCTTAAACAGATTAAAACAAGCCTCTTTTATATTTGGTATAGGCTATTCTAGCTCATATACTTATGATAAAAATGGAAATATTGAAACACTTGTTCGATTCGATCAGAATTCTTTTAGCGATACAATGGATGACCTCACCTATACATATGATTGGGGTAATACATTATTATCAGTAAGTGATACTGGTAATACTAAAGGTTTTAAGGATGGAAATACATCTGGTAATGATTATGATTATGATAAAAATGGTAATATGACTAAAGATCGTAACAAAGGGATTACCAATATTACCTACAATCATTTAAATCTACCAGAAACAGTTTCTATTAGTAATAGTGAAGGAACAGGAGATATTACGTATATTTATGATGCTACTGGGGTTAAACTTAAAAAGACAGCTCCTAGTGGAGGTTCTTTAATCGATACTGAATATGCCGGGAATTATATCTACAAGAATGGTACTTTAGAATTCTTTAACCATGCAGAAGGCTATGTAGAAAAAGAAGCAGATGGGTATAAGTATGTCTATCAATATAAAGATCACCTTGGAAATATAAGGTTATCTTATAAAGATACCGATAAAGATGGATCAATTACTCAGGATGAGATTGTAGAAGAGAATAATTACTATCCTTTTGGCATGAAGCATCGAGGATATAATAATTTGATCACAAGTACTAATCCTGCTTTGAATTATAAATATAATGGAGCGGAATTAAATGAAGATTTAGGACTCAATCTTTATGAAATGGATCTTCGTCAATACGATCCAACTATTGCCCGATGGACTGGTATCGACCCAGTTACACATTATTCAGCAAGCACATATAATGCTTTTGATAATAATCCAGTATTTTTTGCAGACCCAAGTGGAGCTAATTCCATATATAATTTTGAAACAGGACAATATGTAATAAATGGAACAGTAGTATCATTTGACGAAGCAATGGCTTATGCTAATAATGGAGGTAATGCAGATGGAAGTAATAATAATACAGCTGATGATTCTAAATCAAGTGAGAACTGCTGTGGATCGTATTTAATCGGAAACAAACATGTAGAAAGCCCAAAAGAAAATTCTTATTTAAATTATAACCCGGGTTATAGGAAAGTTGTTAAAGAAGCTGCCTTTAGAGCAGGTGTTCTAGCAACTAGGGTAGCTGGAATTCGAGATTACGGAGGCACTAACTTTGGGTATAGTGGAGCGATTCGACATTCTTATTGGATGTATTTGCTAGCAATAGAATTAGGTCCTGAAATAGCTGAAGCTATTGGTATATTGCACGAAGATTATGTGGTTCAATCGGGTAAAGATAAAGGAAGAGATAATCCTGATACAGATGATGGTGAAATGGATTTAATAAATAATGCTTGGGGAGTTAACCTAGCAAGACAAAATCCAAATTTAGATTATTTAGAGTTTGAAGACAGATTTTTTGAAGATGCTACTAACAAAACTAATACAACCATAAGGATTCTTCACCTCAAGACTATACCTAAAGAATCTTTACTAACTAAACGCGAAAGAGTTGAACGTTTGAACCAAAGAACATTAGTACGCTTTGGAGAATATTAATTTATAATATGATAAAAATAAAAAGTATTTTAATTTTAACGATAGCATTATTTTTAATAATCTTATGCTATGTATTTATTATGTTTAATAACGTTAGTAAGATTGAGAGTAATTGTTTAGCCAATGATTTTGATTCAGTATTTGAGAAAGAAAATAGTATAGAATTAGGCAAGGTTTATGATTTTTCCGAAATCCTTAATTGTAAAAGTTGGGATGAAGTAATAATAGTAAGTGGAGAACGAGTAAGTAGAACCGCTATATTTTTAAAAGAAGGTATAGCTTTACCCAAAATAGATTATTATTTTAGTTACCCAAATGGTAGTTTAGTTCTCTATTTAATAAAAGATGAGAAATTAATTTCTGGTCCATTATCATACTGGCAATCAGGCTTTATATACCTTGAAGGCCTGAATAGTTTTGATTATGTCCATTTAGAAAAGGAAGAAGCTATTTTTAAATGTGTCAGACTTGAAACAATAGGCTCTGATAAAGAAATACTAACCTTTGAATTAATTGATAAACCCGATCCCTCGCTGGGGTATAGTATGCGCTAGTTCGAGTTTGCAACTCGGACTTCCATATGAGTAATCAAATAAAGTTTAAGAGACAGTCATAAACAAGGTGACTGTTTCTTTTATAGCCTAAAGTAAAATAATTAAAACTAAATATTATAACCCGATCACTCGAATATGATAGCGCATTCAATGGATAAGAAACAAGACAGAACTCTTGGATGTCTATAAAATGACCAAGAGATATACAAATCACTAAATATTTTAATAGTATGTTACAAAACATTTTAAATTTAGAAGGAGTGCAAACGTTAGAAAGAACAGTATTAATCCAAGTTAAGGGAGGTCATTGCGCAGGGAACGAAAGTGGAGACGGTGAATGTGAGCGGATTTTTGATGCCAATGGTCAAGAAGATTTTGCGTAGATCCCCGTTCCCTCTAAAGTGTCTCTAGTGGCGTTTTGAGTAAGCGGTAAGAATGTCTCGTCCTAAAAAAGGTTACATATTTTACATTAAACTGCTCTACGAAGTTTGCAGTTTCGTAGCAGCAACAGTAATAGAATAAGTATAGAAAACTTGAAATAACAGTCACATTTGTAAAATTGTGGCTGTTATTATTTTAAGAATATGTTGTAATAAACTACGAAGTCATAGACATTCGTTAGAGCAATGGATGTACTTCAAGTTTGGAGTTATTAGACTTCTACAAGTTCATACTATTTACATTTTCTAAGAACAAATACTTACCGCTTTTTAAATATTAAATTGAGTATAAACAAAATAAGTATTGCCCCTATGGCACCAGTAAGTATTGCTCCAATCCATCCAGAGCCAAGACTAACACCAAGTTTTCCTAAAAGCCAGGAACCAACAAAACTACCAACTATCCCAACAATAATATTGCCAATAATACCCAAGCCACTCCCCTTGTAAATTAGACTACCTAACCAACCAGCTACTGCTCCTATAAGAATTGTAATAATTATTCCCATTTTTAAAAAACTAAATTATTGAAACACCACTAATTTAACAGAAATATCTAATAATGTAAACATTATTAGATATTATTTTATTTATAATACCCGTTGTGCATTTAGTTAATATTAATTTTTAGGTTGTTTATATTTCTGTTGAATTCAAACCTATTGATATATTGAATAATGGTCATTGCTGTGATCTTTGATAAGATTCTATTTTTAAATCCCT
>NZ_VLNR01000118.1 GCF_007489275.1 Aquimarina algiphila | reverse complement strand
CAAGTTATTTAATACACACACTTTTGGGGGTGGGTCAATTTAAACAAGAATAGGTGGGTCAGTTTAAATAGGATTTACTGGGTCAATATAATAGGAATAGGTGGGTCAGTTTGGCAAGAATTTCCAATCAATTTCCTCAGCTTGCTAATCTGATAAAAAATGAGAAAATCAAAGAACTTTTACGAAGCCCAAAATATCTTGATTTTTCAACTCTCGCCTTACAGAAATTTGAGGGGAATTATGAAAACCTTTCATTAACAGAATTTAAAGACAAATTATGGAATGCTATCGTTGTAAATATTACTGATACTACATATGGATTTCCTATCAAGCGAGAAGATGCATTTATGGAAATAGCAATTAATCGAGCTAAAGAAATGAAACTTTTTACACGACCTAAAGATGCAAATGCAGCAGCAATTACACTATTAGAAAATGATGAAATTCTATTTCAAGAGAATCAAAACAGGAAATACGCTCCTACTCATGACATTCTTGAAGATTGGGCATTAACACGTTATGTTTCTTCTATATACGAAGAATATCCAAACCCAAAAGAACTGTTTGTACACTTAGGAAATGAACCTGCTATAAGAAGGGCATTTCGACTTTGGATTGAAGACTTTTTAATCGATGATGACACCAAAATACATGACCTAATACGAGCTTCTGTATTGGATACTTCTTTAGAAAGATATTGGGCAGATGAAATTTTAATTGCTGTTTTTAAAGTCGATGACTGTAGTTCTTTTTTTTCGACATTTGAAAAGGAATTATTAGAAAATAAGGGTGTGTTTTTGAACAGGTGCTTACACCTGATTAAAACTGCTTGTAAAGAAAGTAAAACTTTCGTTGATTCCTCATTACTACTTCCTATTGGTGGGGGATGGGGGGATGCAATCACCTTCATTCAAAAGCATATTTCTGAATTAAATCCGTTACGATTTTCTATTTGTAATTTTCTGTCTGATTGGGAAAACCGATTATTGTTTCAATCTCCTGTAAAGGAAAATGAAGTACACGCTGCTTCGGAGATTGTTTTTTTCTTTTTAAAGCAAATTGAAGCAAATGATGCTTTTTGGGAAAGTAGTTCTTTAAAGAAAAAGAGTATTGAATTGATATCTCTTCTTTATAATTTCTCTCATATTGCTAAAAAAGAAATCACGGCCTTAATCGATAGAGCTTTTCGACATAAAATGGATAGAGAATCATGGGAGTTAGATGCATTTTATAGGGCTGTCATCAACAAATGCCTTTCAGGTTTAGGTAATCAGAGATTAATTAAGGAATTGCCGAATGTAGTGATCTCGACAGCTTGGAGAGAATGGAAATTAAGAATACCTGAAGAAACTGAAGAGTCAAAAGGTAGGTTTGGAATTCATTATAGTGGTTTAAGAAATGAAGAATGTTGGGGAATCGCGGGTGATCGATCTTTCTTTCCAGCTGGTGTCTATAAAATGCCTATTTACCATTTACTTGCTTATCATCCAATCAAGGGAATGGAATTCGTTATTAGTTTTATTAATTATTCCATCGATTTTTACACCCAAGCTGAATGCGAATACAAACATAAGATTGCTAAAATTGAATTAACATTAAATGATGGGGCTATTATTAGTCAATGGGCAGCACCAGAATTATGGTTGGCTTATAGAGGTAGTAGTGTTACACATTATGCTATCGAATCAATGCTAATGAGTTTAGAGAAGTATCTTTTAGACAAAGCCAAAATAACTACAAAAGATAGCAAGCATAAGGATAATTTGAAACTTATTTTTAACTATTTGCTTAAAAACAGTAATAATGTTGCGGTTACAAGTGTACTAGCAAGTGTTGCTATGGCATACCCTAAAGTGATTGAGGAGGAAATGCTTCCTCTTTTTAGTATCAAAGAATTTTACGAATGGGAGATTACACGGTCAATAAAAGAATCATCAACTCTTGCTCCTTACGATAATGACATCCCTTTTGCTCAAAAAGAAAGATCGAAATTAAATCAATTGCCTCATAGAAAAAAATACGATCGTGGATTAAGAGACTTTATAGTAGACTACCAGTTTACTATTAAAACCATGAATAAGGATATTCATCATTTGCTTGACAGGCTTTATAAAGATTTAAAAAAAGAGGATATACAATGGAGAAAAATACTAAATGAAATAGATATTAGAACGTATGAAGTTAAAGGACTTGGTAAAAATCAGAAAGGCTTCTTAATACAACCAAAATATGAAAAGGATATTCATGAGCACATCAATTCCTTTAAGGAAGAACATGAAGCTCACTCTTTAAGCATGAATTATGCTAACAGGATATCGAAGGCATATAAAGAAAAAGGGGAAATGACCTTTGAAACATGGAGAAAGTGTTACAAACACTATTCAAAGAAGAAGAATTTAAGTTTAATGTGGGATCGCCCAATTACGTTGGCAAAAGTAGGACTTGATAATTTTTCGAATACATTAATTCCCAAAGAAAAAAAATGGTGTATTGATACATTATTAAACTCAATCGTAGCTATTATTAAAGATGCACATTCACATAATTATGGATATTAAATGAGCATTTTAACTTAATGGAGAAAGAAATTGCCTTATCGTCTCTTCATTGTTTATTTACCGATGCAACTAATGAAAAAAATAAAAATGAATTCATCACTTTAATGTTACATATCTTATTAGCTCCTTTTAATGATCATGAAATGAAAGAAGTTATTACATATGTCAGGAATGTTTTTTTTCTACATCATCCGATTGAGGCGAAACGAATATGGGTTGGGCTGATTAAATATGCTAAATTTAAGAAATCAAACCCTAGACTAAGCCATCAACATGATCAAAAAGAAATAGATAATGCTCTAAAGAAAGAGGGTGAATTTGTTGATGCAATTGCTATTGATACTACAAGTATTGACCTTTTGGAAATTAACTTTGAAGACTATGAAGCCTATCTACTTGCGAGGGCTTTTGTGATGGTACCTTACAATTTACTAGATAACGAATATTATCAGTTTATAAAGCATTTATTGCCACAGGTTCTTGAAGATTTGAAATTAGACGAAAACTATTCTTTTAATAGAAATAAAAAAGAACGTAATCTTCATCATGAATCAACATTGGCCATTGAAATATACATAGCTGGTTTTCTTTTAAATGGTGACCCTCAATTGTCAAAACCGATCTTAAAGATTCTAGCCACTCCCGCTTTGGAATTACCTATGAATGCAGATCGTGATGATTTGTATAAATTTATTGCACAAACACTCAATTATGTTGTTTTAAATCTCTTTGACAATGGGAATTCAAATTCAAAACCTAGCAATTACAAGGAACAAGTGGCCAACTTTTGGCAGTTGTGGGAAATGCTTTATAGTTTGGTACTTCCCAGTACTCAAAAGCCTTTTATTGTTGAATATACGTTATCTTCTTTTTAATTGGGATGGACGGCCTACTGAAGTAAATTGGGAAGTATTAGAAAGTAAAAAAGCATTTTATAAGAAAGTAGTACTTGATTTAGGTAAAGATAATCTCAAATCCATTATCAATACGTTTTCAACTATTGGAAGTAAAGCATTTCTTCCTGATGGGATGAGTTGGCTTGTAGAAACCTGCAAAAAATCACCAACTGATACATGGTATTTAGGTTCGGTAGCATCTGAACGAATGGTAGAAAAATTATTTTATGATCATATTTCTAAAATTAAAAGTGATAACCAACTGATTAAGGATTATATGTGGATATTGAATGAAATGATTGATATAGGATCTTCTAAAGCTTATTTGTTTAGAGAAAATGTTATCACATATAGGAGAAATGTATAGTCAAACATTCTCGGTTATGTACTAAACTTAATACCAAATGAAATCAAATGATAAAACTCACTTAATACTATTTCATCTTTAAGTTTTATGTATCTTAGAATACCTTAAAACCATTCATGAGACAAATCGTTCCTTTTTTTATACTCTGTGTTGCAACATTAGTAGCAATCTTCTTTAATCAATTTCAGAAAAGAAGAAAAGAAAAAAGAAAGCAATTGACTTTTGTCCTATCAAGAATTGATAAAATTAAATTAGCAGTTCAACAGTTTGAAGTTTTGCTTAATCTTAATAAAGGGTATTTTTCAAACTATAACTTATCTCAATGGCAGTAACGTTAAATATATGGCATTTAGGGCAGAAAATAAACATTTATTTTCGAATAAGCACTAAGCCAAACTTTTGCATTTTGATTTATCTTTTTTATTATAAAGCCAAATCAAAAGATTTGGCGACTTTGCAAACAAACACAGCTTTTTCGAACCGTCTTAAACCGCCCTATTTGCTATATATAGTGTTGTAGCCAGTTATTTTTAGTAATCAGCTTCATATCCGTGACCGTTTTTACCATAAAAAATCAACCATTTTGCAAGAGAATACACGATGTGTAATTTACTTTCAGTAGTATCTTCATCAACGTCTGAAGGAATTCTTTGCTGTTTTAAATATTCTAAATTATGTTCCTCAGCAATTTTATCAGCTATTGTCATTAGTCTATTTCCATAGTCTAATGTTTCATCAGCTAATTTTGTTCCCCAAGCTTCGTTAACAAGCTCTTCTCCAATTAAATCAATACAGTCATTTAAAAATTGTCCACGAAAAACATTTTCATCTTGCCCCATTGCTATGTAAACAGGAACACCATCTTTTTCTTTTACTAGTTCAATAGCATAATATCCTTGATATTCTTTGATGAAATCCTCGTAAGCAGGTTTTTCTTCTAGGTCATTATACTTTTCCTTAATCCAATTATCTGCTTCAATATCTCTACCAACTCTTGGCGCTTTTATTGTTTCGTAAGATTCAATCTGATTTGCAAACCATTCTTCAAGTAATTCATCTTTAGTCGGGTACTTTTTTCCAGATAATTTCTCTAAAAAAGACGGTTTAGGGATATTATCACTTTCGATGATTTCAAATATCTCTTTGTATCTTTTTTCAAAACCTTTTTTAGGTTTACCCAAAGGTCTCATATCTAATCCCATATTTTTTTAATTGGCTACAACGGTCTGGTGTATGGCTCGTTGCGTGCAAATTAGCGATTAATTTTCGGTTAAGCCACAAGCCAGATGTTAAATTTTACTATTTATCTTTTTTAGTTGGAAATCGTCAAATTTAAAAATTTGGCGACTTTCCAAAAGTGCCACTACTTCGGTTTAAGTAACTGAGCAGCAATGAGCTATACACGTTGTTGTGGTGCGTTTTTCCAATTCAATCTATCGTAAGCCCAACTTAATTCCGTTTGTTTTCTGTCAGAAATATTAGTTGGGTTCATTATTGTTTTTTCAATTGTTTCCTTAAAAATTTGCTTAGTTTTCTCTTTATTAACCCATCCAAAAACTATTTCATTTGCTCTATTATCGGCAAAAGCTGTCGAAAGTTTTTCTGGTTTCTTGTCGTTGAATCCGTAATTGATTAAATCGCTAAAATGTAATGTGCTTTCAAGATTTCCGAACGTTTCCCAATCTTCTAATTTGTCCACGATTCCAAAATTTCCCTTGTCCAGCATAACTAAAATCGAAATAATTTGTTCGTTTTCAGGTAGTGGATAGGTATTTAAGCATTGTTTGAAAAACTCTATTCCGAAAGAATTCAAAATTTCAGTTTCTTCATCCGTCCACTCATTGATTTCTCCGAATGTCCTTAAAACAATTTCAGCCGAATGTGATACGAATTTCAAATTGGCGGTTAAATCTAAATATCGTGGTGCAAAATGCTTGAATTCATTTGTATTCGGTTTCTGTGGTTTTGCTGCTGTATGATATGTATATAAAAGGTCAAATGGAATTTCTCTGACATTACCTTGCGCTAATTCCGATTCTTCATTTTTTGTAACGCAACATTCCGTACAGACATCAAGAGTTTGTCCGATTTTATAATCAGCAAAAACTTCGTACGATTTATCAATTATTTTCTTTAGCTCGATGTTCATCCTAAATGCACCACAACGTTATAAGTATGTGTCGTAGCAGAGCAAAATGTTACCGAGCCATCGACTTATTCCGCGCTGATTTTATAACTTTCACTTCATAAAATCTCTGCGCCATAACAAATATACAAGAACCATTAGGTTATCACTTAACTGCTATGATCACATAATTGGTGTTAGCAAACGTTTTTTTTAGAAGCTAAATTCCAATATTACAATCCGTTTGTGGAAATAGTCATTAAAATCAGGTTTTGAACTTAAAATTCCATTAACTACTAATTCATTTTGCATCATTCCTGCAGCATCTCTAGCATTCCAATATTTTTTAATTAACGAGTCAGAATCTTTTATTTCATAAAGTGCTCTCATATATTTTCCAACTCTATTGACTTGTAATCTGTGCACAGAATCTTTTGTATATATTTCATCCCATAATCCACTTTCGTTGAATTCAGTATTTGTTTTGTCCGATTGGAATTGGAATTTATTCCGGTCAGCCGTTGAACGCGAAATCATATCTGTCAAATATTGTCGATAAGCTTTTTCTGTAAGTAAATCAGGATAGATTTTCCTCAAATTTTTCTCAAAATCGGATACAAGTAGATTCAGAGATTTAGTTTCTCTTTCTCCTAGTACTTTCTCAAATTCCGTTATTCGATTGTCAGTTTGTTTTTGAGAACAACTAAAAGTTAAAATCAGAATGAGAATTATTAAGAGTTTCTGCATATCGATTTATGTTTGCTAACGGTCTTGTATAAGCGCAGTAGCGGTTCTTACGCACTAACTATTCGGCTTAAACCTGACCTTAAATTCATACATTTTATTTTGGTTAAGCACTTCAACCGCTATTGCGCTTATACGTTGTTGTGCTTCGTTATTTCTTCGACTCTAGTAGTTCTAGGTAAATATCATCCATTAAGTCGTCGAGCCAAACACCACCACTTGAGGTTAAACAGACAATACCGACATTATATTCTGGCGTCAACCGATAATCGCTTCCGTAACCGTCGAGGTCGCCGAAGTGGTCAAGTCTATTTTTCCGTTTGAAAAGGCCGTAACCGTAACGCAATCCATCGTAACCTGTTTCCGCCACATTTGAAGTCAGTATGAGCGAAGAGTTGGAAGGGTTTTCAGAATACTTTCTATAATGGTCTATTTGAACAGACATAAGCTTCAATAAATCGTCAACATTCGAATAAATACCTCCAGACGGCACCTCTTTACCCATATTCCAAGGTTTCGTTTTTATGGTTCTATCATCTTTTCTGTATGGTGTCGCAACGAGTTTTTGCTTGGTTTCGATCAAATTTATGAACGTATTCTCAAGACCGTACTTATCTGTGATATATTCTTTTATCAGAGCATCATAGCTTTTTCCGCTTGCTTTTTCGCAGATATAACCTAAAATGTCGTATCCGTAATTCGAGTATGCCCATTTTTCGTTCGGCTCAAATTCAAGTTCAATGGTATTTAGGTCTTTGTCCATATCATTTTGGGTGTAAGCAATCAGCATCGGGTCGCCGTCTATCCGATTAACACTTGGTGCGTGGTTAGGGATGCCAGACCGATGGTGTAGGACAAACTCAACCGTAACCTCACTGAAGCGTTCTTTTGCATCATCATCCAGAACATCGTCTAAATACTTTGTGATAGGTTCCTGAGGTTTCAATTTTCCCTCATTGATAAGTTCTTTAACGATAGCACCGGTAAACATTTTAGTCAATGAAGCTATCTGACAAATAGACTCGGTTGAAAATGGTACACCAGCTGTACGTTCCATTTCGCCATATCCGCTCGCCCAACTTACCTTTCCGTCTTCAATAACTCCAATGGCAAATCCTGGAATATTATTGGCAGTAAGCATACTGTCAATTTTATTATCCATCCATTGTAAATGATTTGGAACTGCGTTTGTCTCCGTTTCTGGGCGATTACCTTTTGATGAGTTTTCCTTTTTCTCTTGCGCTTGGTTACAGCTAGTAAGAAATAAAAATGATATTGAAAAAATTAAGATTTTTGTCATATTCGTTTGATTTTTAATGAAGCACAACGTTTAATATATGTGTCGTAGCAGGGCAAAATGTTACCCTGATTTTCGATATTTCTGCGCATTGGTTGCTAACTTTTACTTTTTGCAAGCATTGCGCCACTGCCAAAATACACAGACTTTTCGAATCATCACTTA
>NZ_VLNR01000117.1 GCF_007489275.1 Aquimarina algiphila | reverse complement strand
TGAGGGATTTAAAAATAGAATCTTATCAAAGATCACAGCAATGACCATTATTCAATATATCAATAGGTTTGAATTCAACAGAAATATAAACAACCTAAAAATTAATATTAACTAAATGCACAACGGGTAGCTTAACTATCATATATTTTAAAACTGGTGCCGGTAAGTTATATTGGAAAGATAAAAGACTTATTATTAATGATGATAAATTTGTAATTACAAACCCTAGTCAAGGGTGGGAGTATATAAACGATGAAGCAGATTATATTGATGTTCTTAGTTTTGTCGTATCTGACGATTTTCGGACACAATTTAATTTTTATTCAAGAGCACATCAAAAACAATTATTAGATACACCTTTTGAAAAAATTGAGGAAGATTCCTTTTTTCTTGAAAGCCCACTTAACGCGAAGTATTATTATTCAGGAAAATTATTACAAGAAACTCATCGTTTAAGTAACAGAGTAGGGTATGAATTTCTATCACCACAAGAATTAACTATAGAAATTCTCAAATCATTATATATTGATCAGGTACATGGGTATAAAATAGCAGCTAAGATTGAATCAAAAAAGAATTCTACCAAAACAGAAACACTTAGAAGACTATTAATAGCCCGGGAGTTTATCCATGATAATATAAAAGAACAAATACGTATTGAGGATTTATCTAAGGTATCTTCACTTTCAAAATTTCATTTGTATAGTTCATTTAAGAATGTATTCGGAAAAACCCCTCATCAGTATATAAATAGTTTACGATTAACAAAAGCAAAAGAATTTTTGAGAGATACAAATTTTTCTGTAAGTGAAGTATATTCTATTCTTGGATTCACTGATTTACCATCATTTAGTAAAATGTTTAAAAAGGCTTATGGTATATCTCCATCAAATTATAATAAGTCTAATCAATTTTTACATAAAAAGTGATTTTTTGACAACTACAAGTTTTATAATCTCGATAGTTTTGAATTACTCAAAAAACCAAAACTATTATGAAGAAGATCTGTACAATGCCAATACCTTTGGCTTATAGAGTTGCATGCCAATACTTTACTGAAGGCAAGGAATTCCTTTAAATATCTTTTTTGTTTAGTACTCTTTCATTGGTGATTCCTGAGTTAAAATTTTCATTCATTCATATTAATCAAAAAACAAACATTATGAGAAAGTCAATCTTTTTTTATTCAATGCTGCTATTTACTATTCACTTCGGAATAGCACAAGTTTATAATGGTAATATAGTACTTACCACACAAGCAGAGATAGATGCTTTTAATTATACCGAAATCACAGGGTCTTTAACCATAAGAGAAGTTTCTCCTGGAGCAATTAATAATATTACCAATTTATCTATACTTAAATCAATAGGAAGTATTAGAATTGAAGGTAATTCAGTGTTAAACGATATAGATGGCTTATCCAATTTAACAAGTTTTGGATTTGGATCAGTCAGTATTGTAAATAATGCATCTTTACAAAATATCAATGGTCTTTCTAATGTTCGTTCTGAAGTAGGTTTTATTAGAATTGAGAATAACGAATTATTAGAAAATATTGATGGCCTAGCTGGTTTGTCAAGTTCAGAATTTGATGGAGGTGGATTAATAATTTCTGATAATTCCTCTTTGAGAAATGTAGACGGTTTACTGGGTATAACAACTGTCCTTGATATTTTTACGATTAGTGGAAATCCAGAATTAGAAAATTTAGATGGGTTGTCTAATGCAGCAACTTTTATTTTGGTAGAATTTGGTTTTGTTCTTACAAATAATGTGAATTTACGGGATGCTTGTGGTATTGTACCTTTGCTAAAATCTTATTTAGATGTAGGAGATATGTTTATATTTTCTATAGAGAATAATGGCCCCAATGCTAGTACTACAGAAACTATTCTAAATTTTGATTGTTGTATAAAATTTGAAGGCGACCTTGTGCTAAGCTCTCAGGAAGAAATCGATAATTTTAATTATTGTGAGATTACAGGTAGCCTAATCATCAAAGAATCAGTAACAAATAACATTACTGATCTTAGTAATTTGTCTAAGTTAGAAATACTGGGATTAGACCTGAAAATAGATAGTAACGCTGCTTTAACAACAATCAATGGATTTGAAAATTTAACTTCGATTAGAATTATTGATATTAGAGATAACCCATCACTTGTTAGTGTTCAAGGATTTACTAAACTCACCAAGTTAGATAGTTTTGTGGCCTTTAGAAATGATTCATTAGAAAATATAGAAGGGTTATCAAAGATCAAAACACTCAGAGATTTCAAGATAGTAGTTAGTAACGTGTCAAATTTACCAGATTTAAGTAATTTACAATCCATACGAGGAGACTTAAACCTGGATGGAACAAAAATTAACGATTTAAGTGCTTTACAAAGTTTACAAAATATTGGGAATATCTTTTTGTTCCGTAATTCATTATTAGATAATATAGATGGGCTTTCTGGAGCTGCAATTAATAGTATTGTAATACGAATTACACAAAATCAGGCATTACGTAATGTAGATGGCCTTACTGATTTCTCTTCGATACGTGCAGATGTAATTATAGCGCATAATGCCGAACTAGACAATCTAGATGGACTTTCTAATTTAAGATCTGTAGGAGGGAGACTTATTATTGTTAATAACCCTATTTTAAGAGATGCTTGTGGCATTGTTTCACTACTCAATATTCCTGGTTCAGTTACTGGTGAAATTAGAATTGCAGATAACGGAAGTAATACAAGTAGTGTGGATGTAATTATTGAGAATTGTACAAATAAAGTTCAAACTACAAATACTATTCAGTCATCAAAACTATACATATACCCTATCCCATCCAATAGAAATCAGGTCTATATAAAGAATGGAAAAGAAAATACAGAATATCAGATTGTATCATTTTTAGGAGAGGTAGTAGCAGAAGGTACTATTAATAGCAATAATCAACAGGTCATTTTTTCCAGATCGTTACAAGAAGGAGTATATTTTGTTAGAATAACAGACGGACAAAAAGTTGAGAACAGGACTTTAGTAGTAAACTAACGTTGTTTAAATTTTTAGGTTCGATAAAATCCCAGTCTTGTATGGACTGGGATTTTTGGTTAAGACTTTTATTTTTTGGGTTATGAAGCGTTATTTATGTCAAATTTTTTAAAATTCAATAAAATGAGCTACTCTTTTTTTAGTATTTACATTTGTTTCACATTTATATGTGTTAATTTTGATAATACTGCAAAATACATTGTAGAACAAGATAGAATTCACAATATAATACATAGAAACTGATGAAACCTGATCTTTTTGAAGCTCCTGATTACTATAATTTAGATGAACTACTTTCTGATGAACATAAATTGGTTCGTGATGCTGCTCGTAGTTGGGTAAAACGTGAAGTGTCACCTATTATTGAGGACTATGCGCAACGAGCCGAATTTCCAAAACAGATTATCAATGGACTTGCAGAGATAGGAGCATTTGGACCATATATACCAGAAGAATATGGGGGAGCTGGTTTGGATCAGATCAGTTATGGTTTGATTATGCAAGAGATAGAGCGAGGAGATTCTGGGGTACGATCTACATCTTCTGTACAATCCTCTTTGGTGATGTATCCCATCTGGAAATATGGTTCTGAAGAGCAGCGAAAAAAATATTTACCCAAACTAGCGTCAGGAGAATTTATGGGCTGCTTTGGACTCACTGAACCTGATCATGGCTCTAATCCAAGTGGTATGACCACTAATTTTAAAGATAAAGGAGATCATTATTTACTTAATGGTGCTAAGCTATGGATATCTAACGCGCCTTTTGCAGATGTCGCTGTGGTTTGGGCAAAAAATGAAGAAGGGAGGATTCACGGACTTGTTGTAGAACGAGGAATGGAAGGGTTCTCAACACCAGAAACTCATAATAAATGGTCACTTCGTGCTTCTGCAACTGGAGAATTAATCTTTGATAATGTAAAGGTGCCAAAAGAAAATTTACTGCCTGGAAAAAGCGGATTAGGTGCACCGTTAGGCTGTTTGGATTCTGCACGCTATGGTATTGCCTGGGGTGCTATTGGTGCAGCTATGGATTGCTATGATACTGCTTTGCGATATGCTAAGGAACGTATTCAGTTTGATAAGCCTATTGGAGGGACACAATTACAACAAAAGAAACTGGCAGAGATGATCACAGAAATCACCAAAGCACAACTTTTGGCTTGGCGATTAGGGGTTTTGCGAAATGAAGGAAAAGCGACGTCAGCTCAGATTTCTATGGCAAAACGTAATAATGTAGATATGGCGATCAATATTGCCAGAGAAGCCAGACAAATCCTTGGCGGAATGGGAATTACAGGCGAATATAGTATCATGCGTCATATGATGAATCTGGAAAGTGTCATCACTTATGAAGGAACACACGATATTCACTTGTTAATTACAGGGTTGGATATTACCGGTATTTCAGCATTTAAATAAAAGTATTCATCCCACGAATGGATTTAATTCGTGGGAATATGTTTCTTCTGTAAAAAAGCCAAACTTAAAACCAACTTCTTCGGCATATACAAAACTTTGAATAGAGATGTCATACTCTATGGGTGCATTTAGTTTTTTCATCATATTGATGGTACGGTAGAGTTTGGTTCTGGAGATTCTTAATCTTGCTGCCAATTCTACAGGGTTTCCCGTGGCCTGTAAACGAATTAACTGATCAATTCGCTCCATAAGTTCAATGTGCTTGATAATAACGTTCATAATTACTTCTTTGTTAGTGACTGAATGATTTTGAATAAGCAATATGTATTTGCGGGGTTATATAAGTGTATGTTATGGTTTTAGACTTTGTTACCCGATATCATGTTAAAATTTTTCTTAGTGAAACTCGATTTTGAGAAATTACATAGCAATACATTCAAAATAGATAGTTGAACTAATCCTGCTTTTTCAGTTGAATATCTGGTCAGGGGTATTTATTAGCTGAAAAAAAGCACGTGTTCATGGTTCACTCTAAAATGAAATATTTGGATATAGAGGTATATACTTTTGTGTTATATCTAATTGAATAATGAAGAAACTACTATTCTTACAGTCCGAAGTAAAAAATCCATTTGCGTTATATGAAATTATGCTGAAGGAAGGTGCAATCCATTGGGATAAAGAAAATAAAACCTGGGTTTCATATTCTTATGATGCATGCACTACTATTTTAAATAGTGCTGATGTACTTATTCCGCAAATTGATGAGAAGAATGTACACCAATTAAATGAATTCGCATTACATATAAAAAATGGTTTAGTTCGATTAAGCAATGGTATGCAGCACGAAATAACCAGAGAAATTACAATGTATTTATTTGATGGGATGAAAAAAATAAGCATTGATCTGACTTTGCAATCTATATTATCAACTACAGCAAAAAATAACAAAGTAGACTGGGTTGATACAATTTGTAAGCAGCTTCCTGCTTTAGTGATTTTGCAAAGTTTTGATTTTGGAGACGAAGAATGTGATCTTATTTTAGGAGAAATAGAGCTACTCAAAATGATAATGTTGCCTCATAAAAATAAAGAACAAGTAGCTAGAATTAATAGCAGTGCTGAGCGAATTTTTAAGATCATAGAAAACCACATATTAGAAGTACAGTCTGGTTTGGTTAGTAGGTTAGTCATGAAGTATAAATTAGAATATAATGACGCTGTTTTTTTGTGCATAAGTAACCTGATAGGTCTTCTTATTCAGAGTTATGATGGATGCAGAGGGATCCTAAGTAATGCAATATTGAGGATACTAAAATCCAAAGAGTTTAGTGAACAAAAATGTATTCATCAAGAATGGGTAGAAAAAATGGTGATAGAGACCTTAAGATTTGATCCCCCGTTTCATCATACAAAAAGAATAGTTGGCAAAGATATGGTAGTTAATAACATTACTATTAAAAAAGGAGCGTCTATAGTTGTAATGCTTGCAGCCGCTAATCGGGATAAAAAGAAATTTAATAACCCTAACAATTTTAGTATCAAGAGGCATAATACTAATGAATCCTTAACCTTTGGTATGGGGAGTCATATGTGTTTAGCAAAACACTTTTCTATACACCTGGCAACAGAAACGATATACCATTTTCTTAAAATGTATAAAACAATCACACTACTCGAAAATGATGTGCAGTATGAGCCTGTAATGCATGCAAGACTTCCTAAGCAAATAACACTATCTTTTTAATACCAATTCAAAATGCAAATGAGATATGATAACCAAAAAAATAAAATATGATCGCAGTAATTTTTGAACTCGTTCCTAATACAGGATGTAAAGAAGAATATCTTCAGATTGCCAAGGAACTAAAACCAAAACTAGAAACTATGGATGGTTTTATCTCTATAGAGAGGTTTCAAAGCCTTTCAGAAAATGAAAAACTATTGTCGCTATCATTTTGGAGAGATGAAAAAAGTATACTTCAATGGCGTACTATAGAATCTCATCGCAGAGCACAATCCAAAGGAAGAACTCATATCTTTAAAGAATATCGTTTACGTATTGCCGATGTGAGCAGAGATTATGGGATGTTTGATAGAGATGAAGCTCCCAATGATAGTAAAGGTTTTCATGATCATTAGCAAAGGAGTATATCTACTTCTTTAGCTCTTTTAACAACTTTATAGCTTTAGCTTTATATACACCATTGTAAGCTATAATTTCTTCCAGAATCGGAATGGTTTTTTTAGGCTTATTCAATTTTAAATAAGAAAGAGACAGATACCATTGTCCAATCTCATAATACCGATCTGTTTCACTAATAGCTGTAAATTGGTTAATTGCTTTTTTTTCCTGTCCAAGATTTAAATAACTATTACCCAAATATAATTGCAATCGTTTTTGGGTTTCCAGGTTAGGATAGTTTTCCAGTGCTATAACAACACTATCATAGACACCATTAGTGTACTGTTTTATAACTTTTTGAATCTCATTAGTTGTATTTCCCCGAGTGTTGTCTTCTGCAGGAAAAGCTTGATAATATGAACCATATAGGTTTTGTGTTTTGTTCTGGCTTTTAGAGATGTACCAATACAATGTTCCTGCTCCAAATACAATCACAATAGATGCAGCGACTTTCCAATATAAAGAAAAAGAAGAGGTAGTAACTATTTTTTCTTCTTCTTCTTCTTTGATTGTAGTACTAATACGTGCAAGTTTTTCTTTAAAATCCAAGGTGTCCTGATCTCCAAGAACATTGTGCATCATTCTGTGTTTTTCGACTTCTTCTTGTAATTCCTGGTTAGTTGCTAATGCTTTCTCAAAGGCGATTAGCTCTTCCTGGGGTAAAGTGTTTGTAAGATACCCTTCTATTTTCTCAAATATTTCCGGAGTTCTCTCCATAACGTTATTTTTTTTCAGGAGTTAAATATAGCTCCTGGTATATAGGATCTTTTTCGATCATTTGGATCAAAGATCGTTTACAGTCAAATTTTTTCTTTCTGGTATATCCTTCAGAATACCCTGTAATAGTTGCAATATCTTTCATGCTTTTTCCTTGAAAAAGCAATTGCAGTATTTCACGACAACTATCACTTAACTTTAAGAAATGCTTGCGATACACATGTTCTTGTTCTTTTTGTGCGATATATTCTATAACAGCAGGAGGTATACTCTCTGCATCATCAGGTATTTCTTCTGTGATCACCATTTTTTTATTTTTTCGTAATCGGTTTCTCCATATATTTTTACAAACTCCATAAAAATAAGTTCGCAATGAAGAATGCAATTCCAGAGAGTCTGCTTTTAATTTTTGGTATATCAAAACCAATGCATCTTGAAACACATCTTCTACGTCGGCTTCATTACCAGAGTTTTGAAGGATATATTGCCTAACATATTGTAGGTTTTGTTTATAAAATGTGGTTATGATGACTTCATCTCCCGCAACGATACCTTCCAAAATTTTGCGCTCTTCGGTACTACTCATAAGTTCATGTGCTAATACAACAAATTGTTACCCTTTTAGACGAAATAAAATTAAACGTAAAAGTAACAATTTTAGTTTCTTTGCTATTAATAAGAAAGAACATAATTGTAATATCATATCAAGTGCTACGACTTTTGAAGCCAGAAGTACGAAGTAATGGACTGTCATTTCTGTGCAGACAGGAATCTATAGGAGCAACATAGATTGAGAATGGATCCCAGCCTATGCTGGGGTGACAACGTATGAAGGAATAACATATTGAAACAGCAAAAGTAATGGACTGTCATCCCTGTGTAGACAGGAATCTATAATCAAAATCTAATGTTAAAACCAAAGCATCAATATGCAGTATATATTTTAACCAATAAAAAGAATGGAACACTTTATATTGGTATGACTAATAACCTTGAAAGAAGAATTTTTGAACATAAACAGAAATGCATTGATGGATTTAGTAAAAAATATAACCTTGATATACTAGTATATTTTGAGTTGTATCAATTTGTTGAAGACGCTATACGAAGAGAGAAAAGAATGAAGGCTTGGAAACGACAATGGAAAATTAACTTAATTGAAGAAGATAATAAAGATTGGAATGATCTTGCTTCTGATTGGTATTATTAAGAATTGTCATTCCTGTGTAAACAGGAATCTATAGGAGTAACAAAAAATTGAGAATGGATCCCAGCCTATGCTGGGATGACAACGTAAGGAGTAATAGTACATTAAATATCAAAAGTAATGAACTGTCATTCCTGTGTAGACAGGAATGTATAAGAGTAACAAAAATTAAGAATGGATCCCGGCATGGGCTGGGATGATAACATAAGAAGGAATAGTGCATTAAAATATCAAAAGTAATGGACTGTCATTCCTGTGTGGACAGGAATCTATAATCAAAATCTAATGTTAAAACCAAAGCATCAATATGCAGTATATATTTTAACCAATAAAAAGAATGGAACACTTTCTATTGGTATGACTAATAACCTTGAAAGAAGAATTTTTGAACATAAACAGAAATGCATTGATGGATTTACTAAAAAATATAACCTTGATATACTAGTATATTTTGAGTTGTATCAATTTGTTGAAGACGCTATACGAAGAGAGAAAAGAATGAAGGCTTGGAAACGACAATGGAAAATTAACTTAATTGAAGAAGATAATAAAGATTGGAATGATCTTGCTTCTGATTGGTATGATTAAGAATTGTCATTCCTGTGTAGACAGGAATCTATAGGAGTAACAAAAAATTGAGAATGGATCCCAGCCTATGCTGGGATGACAACGTAAGGAGTAATAGTACATTAAATATCAAAAGTAATGGACTGTCATTCCTGTGTAGACAGGAATCTATAAGAGTAACAAAAATTAAAAATGGATCCCAGCATGGGCTGGGATGACAACGTAAGAAAGAATAGTACATTAAAATATCAAAAGTAAGGGACTGTCATTTCTGTGCAGACAGGAATCTATAAGCGTAACAAAAATTGAGAATGAATCCCAGCATAGTCTGGGATGACAAATAATTAATAATAAAAATGATAAATAGGCGATGACCACCAACATAATATCCATATCACAAACAACCTCCATTGTACTATGGACGCTATGTTGTATGCTGTTTTTATCCACGACAGGCCATACCCAAACCACAGTCGATACGATACCCGCATCTCAATATTTTGCAAAAGCAGATACCTTATTAACCTATAGAAAACTAGACAGCGCAATAGTTTATTTTAAAAAAGCACTACCCATCTATAGAAAAGCCAAGAGCTGGGAGCGCGTAGCTCGATCTTATAATAAAATTTCTGAGAGTCTAAGGCGAGATAAAAAGTATGAAGAATCATTGACTAATGCAAAACAAGCCTTAAAGATAAGTGATCAATACTTACCAAAAAATAATCGAGAGAAGGCATATGGATTTGATAATATTGGGGACTATTATTGTTGGGAGAATCTAGAGTATGATAAAGCTTTTGATTATTATCGAAATGCTTTAAACGTAAAACGAGAAATTTTGCCAGATGATCACTGGGAAATTGCAAAATCATATAATAATATGGGAATGATATTTCATTTTCATAGGGCGTATGATAAAGCATTGGAATATTATAAAAAATCCCTGTTAATAAGGAAAAAGACTTTAGGTTCTAATCATATAGAAACTGGTTTGTCTTATTTTAATCTAGGTCTTACATATGATAGAAAAGAAGAATATGATAAAGCATTAATATATATGAAAACAGCTTTGTCTATTGGAACAAATGTTTTAAATGAAAATCATATAGAAGTTGCTAGGTATAATGCGGGGATTGGAAGGTTATATCAAAAAAGAGGTGAGGATAATAAAGCGCTACCTTACTTGAAAAAAAATTTATCAATTTTAAGTCATGTTTATGGAAGAAAAGAATATAAATTAATAAATGCCCTTAATATGGTTGGTATCTCTTATAGAAATATAGGAGAATATAATAAAGCGATGAATCAATATAATATAGCAATTAAGATTGAAAAAAAAGAGTCTAAGTATGACAGAAGCCCTTCGATATATTATATATATAATAATATAGGAATAATTTTCAAAGATAAAGGGGAATATGACAAGGCGTTAAGTTATTATGAAAAAGCACTTTATGATATTATTAAAATTAAAGGGGAAAATAACCTTTCTACTGCTATCTACTATAATAATATAGGAAATATATATAGGTACAAGAAAGATTATGATCAATCAGTATTTTATATAAAAAAAGCACTAGAGATTAAGATAAAACTTCTTACGGAAAATAATTCTTATGTATCTGATGCATATAATGATTTAGGGGAGGTGTATTATGCGAAGAGAGAATATAATAAAGCTTTATTATATTATAAAAAAGCTCTGAATATTAGGATTGCTATTTTTGGTAAAAATGGTCTTTATGTTACAAGATCTTATACTAATTTAGGAAATTTTCATACAGAAAAGTCAAACTATAAAGTAGCATTAGAAAACTATCAAAAAGCATTAAGAATACGACGAAAAGTATTAGGAAAACATCATCCTAAAGTTGCAGTATCCTATAACGATATCGCAAATGTATATGCAATACAAAAAGAGTATAAAAATAGTTTGTTGTACTATGAAAAAGCAATTATTGCTAATGTAAAGGAGGATCAATATTTAAACCCAAACATACTATTAACTACCTTATCAGGCAAAGCCAAAACCTATATTCACTTGTATCAAGAAAGTAATAATAGTGATGATCTTAATCAAGCTGTTATTACTTATAACAAGGCAGATATCTTAATCAATGATATCAGGCAAACGTTTACGACCTATCAGGACAAAGTAGCCTTTGCCCAAAAAGCAAAAGCGATCTATCAAGGTGCCATACAAACACAATTGTTACGGTACACTACCCAAAAAGAGCAAAGTATTTTGGAGCGTGCATTTTATTATGCCGAGAAAAGTAAAGCCAATACGCTTAAAGAACTCCTTAGTGAAGCTAATGCCAAGATTTTTAAAGGCTTGCCCGATGATGTTGTAGTCTTAGAAAAAGAATTACGAATCGATAAAGCATTTTATCAATCTAAAGTTAGCGAGGAGCGATCTTCTCAAAAAATAGATTCTTTAAAAATCACTACCTGGAGATTCCTATGAAATTGACCCGGGTATTCCTGTTTAAATAGAGCATAGCAAAACAGTTCCCAAAAGCGTGTTTATTTCAGTGTTAAAATTACGATTTTTTTCTTTTTCTTCTCATCGACTCTCCTT
>NZ_VLNR01000116.1 GCF_007489275.1 Aquimarina algiphila | reverse complement strand
ACAAGTTATTTAATACACACACTTTTGGGGGTGGGTCAATTTAAACAAGAATAGGTGGGTCAGTTTAAATAGGATTTACTGGGTCAATATAATAGGAATAGGTGGGTCAGTTTGGCAAGAATTTCCACTAATTGCAACCATAGGAGTAATGAGTTTCTTTTTACTGTGCATTGTGTCTGGCGCTTTCTTGTATCACTATTTAACATAAACCACTTAAAACCCAAAATACTATGAAAACAGAATTATTATACAGAATCATGTTCTTTCTATTAGGCTCGTTAATGCCCTTAGCATACTTGGCATATAGAGAATATAAAGAAACATTAAGAATTAAAAAATGGTCTAAAAACAAGCAATTATGAAAAAATATTTCACAGAAAACAACACAGATGTTTCCCTAAGAGTTCAAAATGGATTAACAAAAGTGTTTACATGTCCTACAGAAGCGTATCAACATGCCAGACAAACCGGAAGTTATCATTATCCATTGTATGGTGTAAAAGGAGGTTTCGCCGGATATGCAGTCCCCAAATAATTACCCCTGAATTCTCTAGATGGGTGGCGATAATATCAAAGCCCGGTAGAGAAAAAAATAACCCACTACGCCAATAGTGGAAAATCTTAAAAATGTAATAAAAATCAACAACAAAATTATGGAAAATTCAAACAAAACAAAAATCACAAAAGAGATGAGAGAAACTTTAAGAGGTGACTTTCCAGAAGAAGCCTATAAGTCTCATCCAACTAAAACCTTTTTAACTACGCTAAAAGCGATGTATATAACGGAAAGGTTAAATGATGTTTTTGGAATTGGAAGATGGACTGTTAATCACTCTGTCGTTGAAAGAAATGAAAACTATGTTCTTGTAGAAGCGGAGTTTCAATCTCTTGATTATGAAGTAATAGTTCCTAAACAATATGGAGGGCACACGACAACAGGTAAAAATACTGAAATCGCAGATGGATTTAAATCAGCTGTAACAGATGCAACAAGCAAGATAGCTTCTTATTTGGAAATCGGTATTGAAATGTTTAAAGGGAATATCAATGTAAAACCTGTTAAGAATTTGAAAAATGATTCTAAAAAAGAGTTGCCTTGGCTAAATGAAAAGCAAGGAAATGAGGTTACAAGGAATTGGAAAAGAGCATTAGCTACTTTAAGAGAAGGTAAATCACTTGAGTACTTAAAGCAGAGCTTCAGGATATCTGCTGCTAATCAAGCAATCTTATTAAAACAATCAAAACAAGCTGCGTAATGATTGGATCTAAAGAACAATTCTTAAACTTTAAAACAGAAGAACATGAAAATTCAAAATCATATAGAACAAGTGAGGAGGTCAATAGAGAATTTGACAGAATATGCTACCTCAGGGGATATTCAAGCTCACGAAGCTTTGGCAGAGATTAAGCAATCCTTTTTAGATGATTTCTTAAAACTGGAAATAAAAAAAATACAAGATGAATCCTTACAGGTTCTCAGGGATAATTTTATAGAACATGGTAAGAAATCTTATGCAGATTCAAATTATCGATACACGATTAGAGCAGGATCTACGAGATATTCTTTTACAGCAGTGGAAGAAGTAAAGAAAAAGAAAAAGGACCTTGAACTTTCTGAACAATATAAGCAATTAAAGGCTACTGAATCCAAGTACAAAACAGCCTTTATTCTGAAACAAAAAGGACAATCTATAGTGGATGAAGATACCGGAGAAATAATTGATGTATCAGGTGTTAATGTAGTCTATAGCTCGGATTCAATTACAGTTAAGCGACTATGATTCTTACATCTTACCAAGAAGATGTTCTAAACGCTAAGATTTGCCCGTATTGTAAATCGACCACAGAAGTAGTATCGGAAACAGATGTTTATGGTAAGCAATTTAAAGGAAGGTCTATGATAAGATGTAGGAATCTTACGAATTGTGGAGCGTATGTAGGATGTCATGAGGATGGAAGGCCTCTAGGGAGGTTAGCAAATCGTCAACTTAGAACATACAAAAGAGAAGCTCATAAATGGTTTGATAAGCTTTGGAGAGAAAAGTATATGGAACGATCAGAAGCCTATGAAAAACTAGCTGATTATTTAGAATTGCCGGACGAGTATACTCATATAGGAATGTTTCAGGAAAAGACCTGTTTAAAAGTAATTAAATGGTCTAAAGAAACTTATAACAATTTAAAGTTAAGAAAATGAAACTGTTCTTGGTTAAACAATTAAATAATACTCTTAAAGTGGTTTATAACTCTGATCATGATAAAATAAAAAAGTTAAAACTTGGCGAGATGTATCAATGTGAGGTTAAGCGGCCAAGAAACATAGGATTTCATAGAAAGTTCTTTGCGCTTGTGAATATGGTTTTTGATAACCAGGAGATATACGTAAATCTCGACAGGTTACGAAAGGACTTGACAATAGAAGCGGGATTTTATGATGAGTGGGTAGATTTTCAAGGAGTAATTCAAAGGGAGGCTAAAAGTATAAGTTTTGCTAAAATGAAGGAAAGTGATTTTCAAGATATGTACTCAAAAGTGATAGATGTAATTGTTCAATATTTCCATTTTGATAGGCAGGATATTATTGACAATGTAGAGCAATATTTCTAAACATTTCCACAGGTAGTATTAACTAAAAATAATCAATGCTAAGATGTCTTTAAAAACTACCTGTGGATTAAAATAAATATAAAACTAGGGAGGGAAGGGTGATTGTTGAGTTTTGTTGTTGTTGATTTTAAGTTTTCAAGAAACTCTCCCTCCTTTAAAAAACACTATAAAATGAATTTCGGATTTAAAGATAAAAGAGGAAAACACATCAAAGATGGTCATACACTTAGATTCAAATTAGAAGACAAGATTGAACCATCAGGGTATAATGAATTTGAAAGGTTAGTACGAGTAGCTCAAGGTGGTTTAATGGGGTTTTATTCTCCAGAAGAAAAAAGAGTAATTCCATTTAGAGAACTATATGACAACAACATTGTTGACAACGCAGAAGTAATTCACTAAACAAAATATTATGATTAATTTATACAGCACACAAATAGAATCATTCTCGGTTCACAAGATCGGTAACAAAAGTAAAAATGAAGGTATTTCCTTTTCAGAGTTACCAAATAATTTAAACGATGAACTAACAGCTCTCTTAAAAGAATTTCTGCTTAAACCATTCAGAGATAAAGAAGAAAACTATTACCAGTTTACACATGATATCGATATTGAATTTAATCTATTATATAATGTAGTAGGACAAATATTCGATAATCCAAGTCTGGTCCATGACAAATCTAAAGAAATAGCCAGACATCTTTTTGAACAATCAATGCACCCTCATATTAAAGGAGGAGAGGTATATGTGACATATTTAGAGAATGTTCTGATTGACAATGAAAAGGTATCTGCAATTGGCATTTTTAAATCAGAACTAAAACATGACTTTCTCCAGTTCAGAAAAAAAGAATCTTCTATTGAACTTCTATTACAACAAGGCGTAAATCTGAACAAACTCGATAAAGGATGTTTGATCTTTAATTATGAAAGTGATAAGGGGTATAAAATCCTGTCTGTAGATTCGAATCGCTATGACACAAAATACTGGTTAGAACATTTTTTAGGAGTTGATCTATTTGAAGATGAAAATTTCTATACCAAAAAATACTTGAAGTTTTGTCAAGAGTTCGCAAAAGAAGTAGTGTTACCTGCAGAGGATAAAAAGGAAGAAGTGATGTTTATGAATCGTGCGGTAAATCACTTTGCAAAAAATGATGAGTTCGAAGAATCAGCTTTCTTAAATGAAGTAATTGATAATCCCGATCTGGTACCAGAATTCAAACACTACAAAGCAGAGAAAGCTCCTAGTTATAGTATTGAAGATTTAACCACTTTTCCAATAGCAGATAAAGCCGTTTCAGATGCCAGAAAAAAGATTAAAAACAAAATCAATCTGGATACTAACATAGAAATCAAAATGGATTTTATCAATCCAGATTCAGCAGAAAGGTTTATTGAAAAGGGATGGGACGAAGAAAAACAGATGTACTACTATCTAGTGTATTTCAATAAGGAAGTCAAGTAAGTTAACAGGATAGCCATGGAACCAGTAGATACTAAAAGCGTTGAATTCTATTTATGGAAATAATAGGGGAGATAAAAGAAATTCGAGATACACCAAGAGGCAAAAACAAGGTGGTGATGATTAATGATTTATTCACAGGTGGTTCTTGGTGTGTTGAATTTAGATTTAAGGAATTGCTAAATCAGATTTCAAAACTTGTACCTGGGGATAAGATTAAACTAAGCACATACAATGTAGCTAAAGTTTATAAACGCCACTATAACAACGTGATTATTGCAAGAACAATGGAACATATTAGCTAGTCAGATATGAAAGAGGAGGTATTCATTATTCCGGCAATTTGGGACGATCGATATTTCATATTTAGAGAAAATGGACAAGAGGTTGAATTTACAATCAAAGAAAACAGTATTAGAGCATCACAACCTTTGACAAAAGAAGAATCAATCTTTATATACGAGAATATAAAATGAGTGGATTCATTAAGCTTAATAGGAAATTTTTCAAACACCCTTTTTGGAACGAAGCACGCGAATATTCGAAGGCAGAAGCTTGGCTTGATTTAATACAACAGGCAAGATTTGAAGCATCGACAGAAATAATCAAAAACAAAGTGATTGAAGTCCGTAAGGGAGAAGTTCCGGCAAGTAGAAGGTTCTTAGAAGTACGATGGGGATGGGGAAGCACCAAGGTTACCAACTTTTTAAAGATGCTTACAAAGATGCAAATGATAAACCAAAGACAAACCAGTGGTCAAACCATTATATCCCTAGTAAAATATGATGATTACAACGGATTGCAAACCAAAGATAAACCAGAAACCAGACCAAGAACAAACCAGAGGCAAACCAGAAGCAAACCAAATATAAGAACTAAAGAAGATAAAGAACTAAAAGAAAAAGAAGGGGAAACAATTTTCTATCGAAAATTCGCCCACCTGAAAATTTCACATGATGAATTTGATAAACTAAATCAAAAATACTCAAAAGAAAAAATTGATGATGTCTTGGACAGCATTGAGAATTATAAAAAAAACACTCAATACACTTCTTTGTTCTTGACAGCAAATAAATGGCTAAAAAAAGATTTTGAAAAAGAAAAAGATTCCGCGCAAAAAGAAAAAGTAGCAGGATCAGAAAGATTTAGATCAAGACACAAAGTATGAAACTAGCACTACAAAAATATAAAACAGATGTTTTCGTGGTAGAAATGCAAAACAAACCACAGATGGCAGTTGCTTGGGAAAATCCAAAGTTGAGGGATTATCCAGAGGAGATTCGAAATGCAAACACGTTTGATTTATTTGCCTGGTTACTGGATTTGCTAGGAGTAAAGGGAGATGAATCAACAGATAAGCATCATGACGTTGCAATAACTTTTATAAACTCATCACTTCAGAATTACACTTATCAAGAAATCATTCTGGCTTTTGAAAAATATGTTTCTGGTGAGTTTTTAGAATCTAACGGAAAACAAATGCTAGTTACGCAACAACTCAATGCAGTTGTGATAGGGAGGGTAATGCGAGAATATGAACTTCTTAAAAAAAGAGAATTAGATGCATATCGCAAAAAAAAAGCTGATCAGATGAGTAAAGAAGATAAGCCAACAGAAGAACAAATACTAGTTACCATGTTCATCAATATGATTGGTTATTGGGATCAATATAATGAGTTTAAAATCATAGGTAATGGAGGTGAAACTGTTTTTGAAAGGTTGGTGGAAAAAGGCATAATTGGTTCACCTGAAGATCAAAAATACAAAGCTTATTATTCTAAAAAGATGAAAGCAGCCAAGGATTATCTGGAAATGGAATACTCATCTAAGAAATCTATGATTAAAGAAACTAGAGACAAATACAAAAAGATTCTTAAAGAATTAAAAACAGGTCTAACTCCAAGGATAGAATCAAAAGCAAAGTGTATTGTCGTAGAAGAATATTTTCAAAATTTGATTAATAAAAAGATCGATTTCAAGGATGTTCTAAGAGAAAAGTGGAACATAAGAGCAATTGAAAACAGTAATGAAAATCCATTATAAATATGAAAAGTAAATATTTCTCACTTCCAGATTCAGAGATTATTGAAGTTGTACTCAGAAAACAAATGACAGTTGGTCAATACAAGGAGAAGCTAAAAGTGTTCAAAGCCAAAGGGTGGAGTATTCAAGGGTATCAAAAAGAGTTCTAAAACATTTAGAAAAGTAATTATGAAAACATTAGAAGATAGAATAACATCTTTAAGAGCAATAACAATACCCATGTTAATGGTTAATACAGCATTAGCTACTTTATTGAGTTCTCTATTCCTTGAAGTGTTGGAGGTTGAAATAGTTATTCTACATTATTTAGCATCCTTCACACTAGCTATAGGAATGGGATGGACTGTATTAGATACTTCAGTCAATTCTCATCTAATAAAACAGTATATCCCTGTAATATTTGCTATAGGTGGTTTTATTCTACTGTTGATAAAATTCAATGTGTTTAAAAAAGTTCCAGAGCATTACTCATGGTATGTCACCCGTGTTTTTTTAGCCTTAATGGGTGCGGCTGTTGAATATACTTTTAGCCATCTTTTTATTAAAAAACATAAAGAGGAACAGAAAAACAAAGGAATTGATGTTGAACAATTACTTATCAATCTTGAGGAGACTATAGATAGACTCAATGAGACTGAATTAAGATTAGAAGAGACTCAGGAAAGACTAAACAAGACTGAGGAAAGACTAGCACATGTAAAAGCTCATTTTTATTGCCGCCATTGTGGTGCAGAGTTTGACAATCCAAATGCATGTAAATCACATGAAGCTACCTGTCCAGAAAATTTGAAGAACTAAAACCAGAATAAAATATTAACCCTTAAAACCTAAATAATGAAAAAACAAAACTACATCGAGAAAGACAAAACTATTACAACAGCATTTGTATTAATAACAGGGATTGGAATTATAGGACTCTTAGCAATTGCGTTTGACAATGTTAATGTTCTGTGGACGCTTAATATCATTCCTAGCTGTATTCACGCTGTTAATAGAAAACAAGATTAAAGAATTTGAAAATAAAACAGATTTATGAATAAACCAACTATATACTGGATAGATCTTTTTTGTGGAGCTGGAGGTACAACTACCGGCATACATATGGCGAATGCTAATGCAAAAGTAATTGCATGCGTTAACCACGATCCGGAAGCAATAAAATGCCATTTAAGGAATCATCCCGATTGTTTGCATCTCGCTGAGGACGTTAGAGATTTTAAAGTGGTTTTAAAGATAAAGGAACTTGTAAGTAACCTTAGAAAAATTTCTCCCGACTGTATCATAAATATATGGGCTTCTTTAGAATGCACACATTTTTCAAAAGCTAAAGGAGGTTTATCCAGAGATGCAGATAGTAGAACATTAGCAGATCACCTTTATAAATACATCGAACAAATAGATCCAGATTATGTTTATATAGAGAATGTTAGAGAGTTTATGACATGGGGACCACTAGATAAAAAAGGTAAACCGATTCAGAATTTAAAAGGGATAGATTATAATCGATGGAAATCAGCTATTAAATTCTATGGGTATGATTATAAATCAAAATTATTAAACTCAGCTGATTTTGGTGCCTATACTTCAAGAGAGCGTTATTTTGGAATATTTTCTCGTATTGGAATGCCTATTGCTTTTCCCGAACAAACACATGCCAAGCGAAGTAAAATACATGGAACAAATTTTAAACAATGGAAAGCAGTTAAAGAAGTTTTACATCTTCATGATGAAGGTCGTTCGATATTTGGGTTAACCAAATTAGGTAAGCCATATTCCGAAAACACACTAAAAAGGGTATATGCAGGTCTATTGAAGTTTTCTAAAGAAGGAATGTTTGTTAAGAGGTATAATGGAGGAGATCCATATCACAAATCAAATTCTATAAATGACCCATTGGGAACTATTTTAACTAGTAGGACTCATGCTCTTGTTAAACCTGTATTTCTTACCTCGTATTATGGCAATGGGAATGCACATAGTATTGATGACCCTTGTAATACCTTAACCACAAAAGATAGGTATGCAGCACAATTTATAAACTATGATTATTCTGCCCCAACTCATACATCAATTGAAAACCCTGCAGGATCTATTACGGTTAACCCTAAGCATAACCTAATTTCTGCGCAATGGACTGTGGATACTCAGTATTCTAATACTGGACGATCAATAGAGCAACCAGGACAAACATTAATTGCCCGTATGGATAAAAAACCTGTGTATTTAATTTCAGCTAATCATGGAACTGACCAAAGAAAATTTCAAACTGATGATTCTGAAACAATAATAAAGATTCGAGAATTTATGAGAGATAATGGAATTAAGGATATAAAAATTAGAATGCTGAATATAATTGAGTTAAAAGCTATACAAGGTTTTCCAGATGATTTTGAGTTAACAGGAACAAAGACAAATCAATTAAAGTTTATTGGTAACTCAGTAGTTCCATTGGTCGCACAAAAACTCGTTGAATCGAATTATGAAGCTATTGTTAATTACTGTCTAAAATCTGCATAATGAGTGGAATGAATTACGAAATACAGAATAGAAAACTACAATCATACAAGCACACTTTTGATTACAATTTTTGTAAGAGAAAGTATAATGAATACGCTCGAATGACTCTGGAGGAATTCAAAGCGTGTTTAAAGGATAGTAAGAAAATTGGTGAGATAGGTCACTTGTGTTCGTTCATACTTTGGATTAAGAATAAAGAGAAATACGAGTATAGGGATTCTTTAGGGGATTACGGCTTAATACACTTACTATTTCATTGTCTAGAGAACAATCACCATGCGGATATACACGCAGAGTATATACATGAATTATTTAAAGAGGATATAAAATTAGTATAAACCAAACATTAAATATGGAAACATTAGAAATCAAAAAAGAAGCAGCATTAAAAGCTCATGAAAATGCATCAAGTAAAGGAAGAGAGCTCCTTGAAAATTTACTAGGAAAGAAGACTTTTCTAAAACAGGTAACTGAGCGTATCAAAACTATA
>NZ_VLNR01000115.1 GCF_007489275.1 Aquimarina algiphila | reverse complement strand
CCTTTTAAAACCTTGAGTATTTTATCGTAATTTGCTTGAAAGTTGTGCATATGAATTATAGTGTCGTAACTACAATTTACTGCCTTTTAGCAGTTTGCGCAACTTTTTCTAAATGCACAACGGGTTAAAAAACTTAAATATAATATCGTTGATTAGCTATTGTATTTCATTTTAAAGATCAATAGTTAATTAGTTTCTTGATTTTGAAAAAATAATATTATCAAGATTACCTTCATCTTTTCTTTCTTTCATAAGAATGAAGTTATGACGCGTCAAGAGTTTTTTTGAAGGAATGTTTTCTCTATGCGTAAAGGCTTCAATTTGATCGAGTCGAAGTTGTTCGAATCCATAGTGTAGAATACAAGATAATGCTTCGCTCATAATTCCTCTTCCCTGAAAATTGGGATGTAAATCATATCCTACTTCGGCAATTTTTCTGTCTTCTGAGAAGTTCCATAAGCATATAGTACCAATTAATTCGGAGCTATTGTTTTCAGTAATACTCCAAAATAGTATATCATTATTGTCAATTTTTGTATTGATATTAGTAATGAAAGTAATTGCTTCCTCTATCGTATCGGTCTTTGCTCTTTTTATAAATGTATTTACAGCATCATGAGATCGCAGGAATTGAATGTTTACAGCATCACTTTCTTTTAATCGTCGTAGTAATAATCTTTTGGTGTATAATTCAGGAAATGTTGTGGATTTCATTTTTCATTCTTTATGCTCTGAAGCTAAAGTATTCAAATCAATTGTTTTGAAAAGCAAAAACCGCCAAAAACTTAAATTTGACGGTTCTTTTATTTTAATAAACCAAGGAATTAACATCCTTGAGTTTGACAATCTCCCGTTGCGCATCCTAAATTACATTCAAGATTTAAACTAGAATCGCATGCTGTACTATAGCCAGGATGTGTTCCTCCTCCTTGAATTTTTTCTGCGCCAATTTTAGAAATCGTGTTTTTGTTAAGCTTTAGCTTTTTTAGCTGTTTCTTTTTCATGATATATAAATTTAAATTGATTAATACTTCAATTTAGATAAAATGAAATCGGTTTATTGGGGACATAACGTTAATTAACTAAACCTTAACCAAGCACCAATAAAAGTCTTAATTGTATTAACTTTTTCGTTCTTGTTGTATTTCTGGTTGATCTTCTACGCTAAACTGAAAAATGTCATTTCGCGAATAATGACCAATGACGTCAAAGTCAAGTTTACTTTTGCTAATTTCATCCAAATCTAATTCTGCCACTAAAACTCCTGACGTATTAAATAAAGGACCAGCAATTACTTTACCCAAAGGAGAAACAATAATACTGCCTCCCGGGCACATATCTTCAGGTTCATTTTCTACTAAAGATTGATATTTTTCTGGATACATTGATTTTGTATAGAATTGATTACATCCCAAAACAAAACACCTGCCTTCTAGAGCGATATGTTTCATGGTAGAAGTCCATTCTTCTCGAGAATCAGCAGTAGGAGCGATATAAATTTCGACCCCTTTTTTATACATAGACATTCTGGCTAATGGCATATAATTTTCCCAACAGATGAGGCCTCCCAGTTTTCCGATTTTTGTTTTGAATGTAACTAAAGATTCTCCAGCAGCTTCTCCCCAAATAATTCTTTCTGTCCCCGTAGGTTTTATCTTTCGGTGTACGCCTAATAGACCTTCAGAAGGAGAGATATATAACATAGAACAATATAACGTCCCGTTCTTTTCTTGTTTTTCAGTAGCTCCAATGACCAGGTAAATATTATTGGATTTAGATAATTTCTCTAGTCTTTTAAGATCTTCACTTTCGAGATCGATGCTGTTTTTAGCGTATTCAGCATAAAGAGCTCTTCCATCATCAGTTCTACTTCCGATTTTTGCTCCGAAAGAAAACCCTCTAGGATACCCAGGAATAAAGGATTCAGGAAAAATCAACAGTTCACACCCTTCTTTAGCATACTTTTGAGTAAGCTGTTCTATTTTTTTAATCGTTTTATCTTTGTCAAAAAAAACTGGACTATCCTGAACCAGGCCTACTTTTACTTTCATAGTATATAGTTTTATTTCTCTTTAGTCGTTGTATCTAATATTTGTAAGAGTGTTGGCATTCTATAATTACCATGCATTGATAGTATATGATTTTTTGCTTCTTCTAGATCGATTCCTACAGCAGTTACATAAAGAGGTTTTGTACTTTCCCCTCTATATACTTCATGTACATGTTTTTTATTATCATGAAAACTGGATTTTGCAACTCCGATTATTGGAATTTTATGATCCAATTCCTCATATAAATGCCCTCCTAAACCTAATTTTTTGTGATCATCGAGGTAAACATAACCATCAACAATAATACATGTAATATGTTTTAGATCAAATTCTTGTACTATTGTAGTGATGCAGGGAAGTTCTCTTTTGTAGAATTCTCCAGGAACATAAGGAGCAATGTCTTGTACTTCTTTCACTATAATATTAGTAGGGAGATCATCGTTCCAGTTATCAAAGCATACGCAAACAGATTTTGCATGAGTTTCATAGTATTGTACGTCAAATGCTAATTTCATTTATACTGTTCTTCTGTGTATTAGTATTCAATTATGATATTTATTTAAATAAAATTACAAACCCTCCGATTGCGGTCATAATTAGGATAAACTTTCGATATTGGTGATCCTTAAATCTTTTTACGGCTTTAATACCAATAATGAAGCCTAATATAACCCCCGGAATTAAATATAAATCAATCGTTAGTGTTTGCAAACTTATAGTCTTCCAGCTAAAAACATGAAAAGGTAATTTAAAGAGATTAATGATAAAAAAAAGCCATGCAGCAGTGCCGATAAATTCATTTTTTGGAATACGAGTTGCCATGAAAAAAATATTTGTAAATGCTCCTGCCAGATTTCCAATCATAGTAGTAAACCCTGCGGCAAATCCTGTAGATCCAATAAACCATAGTTTGTTAGGAATATTCTTTTGATTATATCGATCTCCAAAAAACATAATGATTACACTAATGATGATAATTACAGCCATACCCTTTTTAAAGATACTTTCGGGAAGATTCTTTCCTATAAATACAGCGATAAGCACACCACCTATCATCCATGGAAGAAATCTCAAAAGATAATTCCAACGTGCATGTCTGTTGTAATAAATCACCGCCAAAATATCAGCAAAAATCAAGAGAGGCAATAATATTCCTGTAGAGGCTTTTGCACCATGAACTAATGCCATTAACGTTACAATAACAATTCCCATTCCTTTAAGACCTGATTTTGACATGCCTAAAATGAATGCAGCAATAAAGGGGATGAGGTGTGATATCATTTTATAATTTGTGGTTGCATATAATACTCATTATCAAAACGAATTAATCACTTGCATACCTTTATTATCAAAAGTATTCATATTGGGTAGTGCGGTAATTGCATCTTCTAATGTAATCGTTTTTTCTATAAGTTTTTCTGGATATAATTTACCATTTTTGATCATGTTCAACATCTCTGGATATTTATATGCTTGCATTCCATGACTACCTATAATTTCTAATTCATCAGAGAGTACCTTATCCATAGGAATTTTAGGATGTTGATGATCACCAGTCATTAAACCGACCTGGATATGTTTACCTCTTTTTCTAAGGTTAGATATAGAATTAAAACATGTTATAGCACTTCCTAATGCGTCAACAGATACATGAACACCTCCATCAGTAATCGATGTGATATGTTCTGGGATGTAATCATGCTTTCTTGCATTTACAGTAGTAAAAGCTCCCAGGCTCTTAGCTAACGCCAATGTGTCTTCATTGATATCTATAGCAATTACTTGTGCTCCAAGAGCATTAGCAATCATAATAGCAGATAATCCAACTCCGCCACAACCATGTACGGCAACATATTGTCCAGCAGAAACTTTACCCTGTTCTACTATAGCTCTAAACGAAGTAATAAATCGACACCCCAAAGTAGCAGCGGTTACATCATTAATTTCATCAGGAAGTTTTACCAGATTCGTATCGGCATAATCGATACTCACATATTCTGCAAAAGAACCCCAATGTGTAAACCCTGGTTGAGATTGCGAATCGCAGACCTGATGATTTCCCGAAGTACATTGCATACATGTGCCACAACCACAGACAAAAGGAACGGTAACACGATCACCAATTTTAAAATTGAGAACATTTTTACCGATGGCTTCTATAACACCTGCCAGTTCATGACCAGGAATATGAGGTAATTCTATATCAGGATCATGTCCCATCCAACCATGCCAATCACTTCTACATAAACCGGTTGCTTTTACTTTAATGACCACTCCATTGTCTTGTGGAGTAGGATCAGGAACATTTTGGATGGTTAATGGCCCCTGAAATGATTCGTATACGACTGCTTTCATGTATAATTTTTATTGTATTGCATCTAAAAAAGATTTCATTTCCAGTATTTTAATATCATCACGTTTACGTAATTCCCGAAGAAACCACCCTTTATGACCAGCTCCATAAATAATAAGTATTCTTTTTCCTTTATATCGATGTTTTTCTAATGCCTTTTCAATATTCCAGTAATGCGCAATATTGATATTATCCCATCCTCCCAGACCTAATTCTACATTAAACAATTTGTTGTATACCTGTAAACTAATATCCTGAATGCTATCATAAGTATCTGTATGAATAAAGTAAGGGTCATTTACTTTTCCGGTTGCCTTGTATGCAGAATCAGAGCGTTTGTTTGCTTTCAGATATGCCTTCCAATCTACAACTCTCGAAGAATCTTTACTAATGGCTCTTAGCTTCTGGCTTCTCTCTTGTGCCATAGGTTGTGTCCATCCAGCAGTAGGTATAATTTCAAAATTCATTTCTTTGGTAAGTGGAAAAACTACATCTACATACTCAGGAAAACGCATTACTCTGGGTTCTGAGATACTATCATCTCTTTTAAAGCCTTTAACTGCTTCTTTAAAACGATCTGGTGGAATCTCAGCAAGGATATAATCGGGTTGTATTTGCCGTATTAATTTGTCCAGATATGCAATGTTATAAACACTATCAGTATGATGGCCACTATGAATCGTACCTAGAACTAATACTTCGTTTTTTTGTTTTTGTACTGGAGTGTTTTTAGATTTTGATGGATTACAATTTGCTATTAAACCTATACTAAATATAATAGATAAGTATTTTAGGACACCATTCATATTTAATTTCGGATTAACGAATTAATAATATTCTCAATAGGTTTAAGCTCTTTTTGAGCCGTAGTTATGGATTCTAATACGCTACTTCCTACAATAGTAAAATTTTCTTGTAATGCTTTAATACACATTTCGGCATCTTTGATTTTTACTCCATCAGCAACTTGATAGTATGTTTTGTTATAATCGTTAGGCTCTAAACAATCAAAATCAAAATGTAAATAAAGATGTGTTATATTTTTAGAAACTAAAGTCTGAATAAGGTCATCTACATTAATTTTCTTAGGTGCATATATACTATCAGTATCTATACGTTTTTGCTCTGTATCATCAATATCCCGTAAACCAATATAGTGAATTTGAGAAGCTAGAATAGTTGAAGATAGGAGTGGAGCCATTTTTTCCTCTCCCTCACCGAGTAATGTTCTTAGTGGCATACCATGAAAATTACAACTAGGTGAATCGCACGGGCGATTAATATCTGCATGGGCATCAAACCAGATTACACCTAGATTAGGATATTTTTTATTTAAATAAGATACAGGAACAATCTCCAGACCACAATCTCCACCAATAGTTCGTATTATTGAAGGTTGAGAAGTATGGATTTCTTTCTTCAATCGAGATAATTGTTCTGTAATGGCATCATAATTATTGATATAATGCTTTTGAACTCCGTGTTCTCCGGCTGGGATTGTAGATAATGGAATGTTAATAAACTCTGGGTCATCCAAATAATCCAATATTGCTTTTGCTCCGGGTTCAATATTTTTACCCGAACCAGATCCTTGCCATTGAGGGAAATATATCTTCATTTCTTTATAAGGGTTTAACATTCACATAAAAATTAGGATCAACACGTAACGTATTTCCTTTAAATTCTTTTGTTTGCCATGTTGCATTGGGCTGTACCCATTGTGGAGTGTCATCAATAAAAAGACGAACAGGCATATCAAATTTTTCTATGATATTTACGTATCGATATTTCAACTTTCCTTTTTCAAAAGTATATTCGAGAGTTGGAATTTTGGTAGTTCTAAGATATTGATCAAAAAACTGAGTAAGATCGATTTTGGTCTCTTTACTGATATAATCTTCTATTTGTTGAGTAGTAATGGTTTGATGATAAAATGTGGAGTTAAGACCTCTTAGGATTGTTCTCCATTTTTCATCATCTTCTATCAATTGACGAAGGGTATGAAGCATATTTGATCCTTTAAAATACATATCACTGGATCCTTCTTTATTTACATCATAAAAACCGATAACAGGTCTGTCATTTTGAATACTTCTTCTGGTACCAATTACATATTCTGATGAAGCTTTTGATCCGTAGTGATAGTCTAAAAACAGACTTTCTGAATATGCTGTAAATCCTTCATGTACCCACATATCTGCCGCATCTTTATAGGTTATATTATTAGCAAACCATTCATGCCCGGATTCATGAATGATGATGAAATCAAATTTTAGTCCCCATCCAGAGGCAGATAGATCATTCCCCAGGTATCCATTTACATATTTATTACCATAGGTTACAGAACTTTGATGTTCCATACCCAGATAAGGAACCTCTACCAATTTAAAACTATCTTCATAAAAGGGGTAAGGACCAAACCAGTGCTCAAAAGCTTTCATCATCTTTGGAGCATCCTTAAATTGTTCTTTTGCTTTATCCAGATTATCTCTTAGTACATAATAATCCATATCCAAAGTGCCTTTTTCACCTTCATATTGCTCTCCAAAATGTACATAATCTCCAATATTAATATTTACTCCATAATTATTGATGGGATTATTTACAAACCAATGAAATGTTTTAGTGTTATTATCAAGTTCTTCTACTTTACGTAATCGGCCATTAGATACATTCATAAGATCTTTGGGAACATTAACACTGATCAAAAGACTATCTACTTCATCATACATATGATCTTTATTGGGCCACCAAACACTTGCTCCTAATCCTTGACAAGAAGAAGCTACAAAATGTTTCTTATTCTCGTCTTTTTTCCATGAGATACCACCATCCCAAGGAGCACGAACAGCTTCCCTGGGTTTACCACCATAAAAAATGGTTACAGATTTGATGCTGTTTTCTTGCTGAGGAGTTTCGAGTTTTATAAAATGTGCATTACCTTCAGATGTTATAGCTAATTCTTTTCCATCTTGAATCACTTTTTTGATTTTCAAAGGAGGTTGTAAATCAATTTGCATGACATCATGAGCTTTTAGTACTTTATAAAATACGGTGTTTTTACCAGAAATTGTCTTTTTATCCGGGTTCACCTTTATATCCAAGTGATAATAGGTTAAATCCCACCATTCTCGTTCTGGGGTTATCGAACCTCTAAGCGTATCTTGTCGTGTAAATTTCTGCTCTTGTGCAAAAAGGAGATGTACTTGAAATGTAAGTACTATAAAAAGAAAGATTTTATTCATTGTTGTATTCGCATTATCTTTAGAATTGATGAATTTTTTGAATATCGATTTTGTATATTATTGTAAAAGAAATTCGAGAGGAATATGCACTCTATCGTTCCAGCTTTTTTCATTATGATCAGCTCCTTCAAACTTTTTTGTAATCCAGTTTGACCCTTCTGTATATCCTTTGGCGCTCATTATTGAATCCACATGACTTTGAAACGGTTCATATTGTGCATCGTAGCCTTTTGTTCCAAAATCAAAATATATTTTGTGAGTAGACGGATCCGGAAGGGTATTGGGTAATGTACCAATATAAGCTTCTCCCAATACAGGAACTGGCCAATGCGTAGAGACGCAACCCGCTGCTCCAAAAACTTCTGGATAAGAGCAAATAGCATATAGGGATATGAGTCCACCCATAGATGATCCCATAATCGAAGTATCTTCTCTTTTGGTAGACACATTATAAGTCTTATCAATAAACGGTTTTAATTCTTCTACCAAAAATTTAAGATATGCATCAGAATACAAATCATCATATCCTGTGTTTTCCTTTAATGTAGCTTTAGCCTCGGGCGATGAGGTAAGTGCAGCTGGTGCTTTGGGCATATATTCAGAAAAACGCTTTTTTACAGTATTCCATGGAGCTACGACGATAGTTTTTTTAATCTTTTGTATTCCTAACAAGCTATCGATAGCTTCGTCTACACCCCAATCAATACCTGTATATGATGTTTTTGCATTAAATACATTTTGCCCGTCATGCATGTACAACACTTTATACTTTTCTTTTGAAGTAGCATCATAACCCGTAGGTAAGAAAACTTCAACATGGCGAGTATCTACATATTTTGACTCAAAGTTTTTGTATTCGATAACTTCACTTGCTGTAAAAGGTGTTTTTTCTACTGTTTCAACCAGTGCAATTTCTTCATGTTTTGGTTGTTGTTTACAAGAATATAAAATTAGGATACTTATACTAAAAATGAGTCTGTGCGAATACATAACAAGGATATTTGATTCTAAAAGTAAATAAATTATTCTTCTTTAGGACGTGTCTACCATTCTATACATATGATTTTATCATAATTTTAATAAGAAATGATTACGGATTAAATTTTTGAAACAATAAACCCCTCTATAAAAGAGGGGTTTTCTAATTAAATAAAAATATATAAACTAAAGATTAAAGTTTTATTAGTTTTCGTTCGATACTACCATTTATAGTCTTTATTCTGATAAAATATATACCAGAAGGAAGATCTGCAATAGAGAAAGAATTGTTCTTCGTTTCAAAAACCTTTTTTCCCGTTACGTTATAAACAAGTACCAGATTTAAAGGTATATTAATGTTTACTTCTCCCGCTGTTGGGTTTGGATATACTCTGATATCTAAATTGTCGTCATTAAGAATGGTGATTAGTGCACTATCTGTACTATTAATTTCTATCGAAGTATTAGCTAGATTAGATAAGGTAACGGTTACAGTTTCATCAGATTCTGGAGTAGCATCTTCTGTAGGTAAAATAGTAAATGTTTGTACTTCACCTGCATTTCCCGTAAATGAAAGTGTTTGATTGATAATTGCGGTATAATCATTATCATCTATTGTAGCTGTTCCATCAGTTGTGTTTACATCCACAGTAAAACCTCCAGGAACTTCATTGTCCAGAGTGGCGATTATTGTTATTGCACCATCATCTTCATTAGCATTTACATCTTCTATAGTAATGGTCGCAATATCAGGATCTGTTATAGTAATTGTTGCTTCATCAGTAGTCCCAATAGTTGCACTGGTATTATTAGTATTAGTCATAGTAAGGATTACAGTTTCGTCTAATTCTACAATATTATCATCAATAACTGATAATGGAATGGTCATAGATGAAGTATTGGCCGGAAACATAAAACTAGATCCTAAATCATCATAATCTGTTCCCGAAATAGCTGTTCCCGTTGTTGAAATAGTAACCATAACAGGAGTACTAAACTCATTCGTGGTACTCACTGTATACACTCCATTAGTAGTGCCTTCTTCTGCCTGTGTTGTGGCTGTGATAGAAAGTAAAGCTACATCATCGTCCGTAATGGTAACAGTAGCATTATCTGCGCTACCAATAGTAACAATACCGTTGTTTGTTCCTGTTAATGTTACAATAACGGTTTCATTACTTTCAACCAGATTATCAGCAATCACAGGCACATTGATTGTCGCAGAATTGGTATTAGCAGGGAATATAAAGGTTGTACCCAAAGCAGTAAAATCTGTTCCCGAAGTTGCAGTTCCTGTTACTGAAAGATTGACTGTCACAGGAGTACTAAATTGATTTGTAGTACTTATAGTAAATAATCCATTAGTAGTATTTTCTGCTGCTTGTGTAGTGGCTACAATAGAAAGTACCGCTGCATCATCATTCAAGATTGTCAATGTAGCACCATCGGTGATATTAATATCTCCTGAAGCAACCGTTGAAGGGGAAAGCCCACTCATTCCTATAATTACGGTCTCGTCTGGTTCAGAAGTTGCATCAGCCGTAGGGGTAATTGTGAAGGTTTCTGTTTCTCCAGCCGTTCCTGCAAAAGTAAGAGTCTGTGCTGTTACTGCAGTATAATCACTATTAGCCGTTGTTGCTGTTCCATCTGCCGTACTAACATCTACATCAAACCCACCATCTATAGCGTTATCCACTATAACAGTCACGGTAATGGCACCATCATCTTCATTGCCGCTTACATTAGCGATAGTTACTGTCGCCTGATCATCATTGTTTATGGTCAGCGTAGCTCCATCTGTAACATCTATATCGCCAGAGGCAACCGTTCCAGGGCTTAAACCACTCATGCTTATGAATGTGGTTTCATCAGCTTCTACTTTGGTATCTCCGCCAAGGGTAATATTAAAAGTTTCTGACTCGCCAGCCGTTCCTGCAAAAGTAAGTGTCTGAGCTGTTACTGCAGTATAATCACTATCAGCTGTTGTTGCTGTTCCATCTGCTGTGCTAACATCTACATCAAATCCACCATCTACTGCATTGTCTACAATAACAGTAATGGTTGCTGTGCCACTGTTCTCATTCACAGCAACATCTGCTATCGTCACAGTAGCCTGATCATCATTGGTAATAGTACCAGTACCAGTACTGTCTCCTATAATGACATTTGTACCTGTTGGATTCGATAAGGTTAGTGTAAGTGTTTCATCTATTTCAACGGTTTGATCACCTGTAATGGTAATATCTACTGTTTTACTGGATTCTC
>NZ_VLNR01000114.1 GCF_007489275.1 Aquimarina algiphila | reverse complement strand
TAGAATTAAAGGTTGTGTGATGTGTTGAGCGGAGTTCTTCAGGGTTTCAGTACAACGACTACGATAACTGGAATACGAATTCGAATGTCAGCTCTCACCTATGTAAAATATTAACATCACAAACCGTGCACACATTGCAAAAAAATACAAACCATTGAAGGCGTTGGTACAAGAATGGAAAGCGACTTTTTTAAAGCAAAGGCATGAAAAGAATAGGTAATTTATATAATAGAATAATTAGCATTGAAAATCTTATTGAAGCTGATAAAAAGGCTCAGAAAGGTAAATCAAAACAATACGGAGTTCAACTTCATAACTTGAATAAAGAGGCTAATATTTTGAAATTACACAAGATGTTAAAAGAAAAAACATACGAAACCTCTAAGTATGATATTTTCAAGGTGTACGAGCCAAAGGAGCGTGAAGTATATCGATTACCCTATTTTCCGGATAGAATTACTCATCATGCTATTATGAATGTACTTGAACCTATTTTTGTATCCACATTTACAGCAGATACATATAGTTGTATTAAAAATAGAGGTATTCATTTACTACTAAGAAGACTAAAAACAACACTTAAGAATGCCAATGAAACAACATATTGTTTAAAATTAGATATAAAGAAGTTTTACCCGAATATTGATCATCGAATTCTAAAGCTATTGTTAAGAAGAAAATTTAAGGACCAGGATCTGTTATGGTTATTAGATGAGATAATCGATAGTGCAGAAGGATTGCCAATTGGGAACTATTTAAGTCAATATTTTGCCAACTTTTATCTCACCTATTTTGATCATTGGATAAAAGAAGAAAAGAAAGTAAAATACTATTTCAGATATGCTGATGACATAGTGATATTACATAGTGAAAAACCTTATCTACATAACATATGTTATGATATAAAGAATTACTTAAGGAATAATCTTCATCTCGAGATTAAGGATAACTATCAGATTTTTCCAGTAAAATCAAGAGGTATTGACTTTGTTGGGTATGTATTCTATCACACTCATGTTTTACTAAGAAAACGAATCAAGAAAAATTTTGCAAGGAAGCTAAAAAAGAACCCTAATACCAGATCAAAGGCTTCGTATTTGGGGTGGTTAAAACATTGTAATGGGATACACTTAACCAAAAAACTTCTTCCAGATGAACAATTTCAAAGATTTTAATATTAAACCAAGAGTAATCAATTTTACAGGCGACAAGATACCAATTAAAAGAGTTTTTAATATTCCGATACAAGTTTTGGATTATAAAATAGAAAACTCCAAACACAAGGAAAACACTAAGTGTTTGACATTGCAAATTGAAAAGGATAATGAGAAACGAATAATTTTTACTGGATCTACAATTTTGATACAACAGATCGAGAGCGTACCCAAGGATAGGTTTCCATTTGAGACAACAATAGTGAATGATAATGAATATTTTGAGTTTACTTAAGCAAGCTTATAAAACGAATATAAATTTAAAGAAAACTAAAATTATGATTAGAACATATAAATACGCATATGATTTTGGAAGTGCATATGCTACACTTGAAATAGATACAGATGTACTATCAAAAGATGATGCTACCCAGCTGCTTAATTTTTTTGCATGGGATTGGGATAATGAGAATGATGTTTATGATGAATTGGCGAAAAAATATGCATTGTCTGCCATAAAATTCGCTACTCATAATAGTCATAATCTTATAGGTGTATTAAGCGACTTTAAGGAAGCAGAGGGATATCCAGAGCTAAACGGAGTATATGGAATCAAACTAATATATGTAGAAGGTTTGGAGATTGAAGAATCAGAACTGGAGTTATTGGAGAGATAAACAAATAAAAAATAATACCTCAGTTATGGAAATAAAATTAATACCTAAGACAACGGTTAAAGGATATTCTCAATTATTTGGAGTATCTCACCACAGGATAAAAGCGATATCAAGAAAAGCCGACACTTCTAAATGTACCGGACTTTCATATGATATCATAAAAAGGGATGGAGTATATTTTAACGAATATAGATTAGTAAAAGAAGAGCAAGGATTTATTTTTAGGGAAGTGCTTTGGGATAATGGAATTAATGGGCACCATAAAACGATGAAATTAGCCATAGTAAGAGCTTTATGGCATGTTACGATTCATATTGATGAACCGTTTAAGTATAGAGAATTAGAGAGGTTTAAAACTCTAGAAAGGTATCATAATTCGCGTGAACATTGTAAACACAAAAACGCTTATTATGTGAAGAGATATGATGCAGATTATTGCCCCGATTGTGATATAACTGACCCATTTAATAAAAAATAAAAATTATGAATTTACATTGTTCTACTACTTGGCCAGATAAGATGGGAAAACTTAAAGGAGAACAAACGGTTTTTGTTCCTCAAATCCTTAATTCATTATATCATAATGGTTTGATTACAGCCGATGAAATCACCGATTATGAGCGTAGATATTATGAGACAACAGGACTACAATTTTTATGTTCTGAGCGACAAAAACCACATACTATAAGATGGGATAAAAACAATCGTTGGAAATCTGGTATGGATATTCATTTCAAAATTTGGACAGGATCGCCTTATCGATCTAAGACATTTCAGTTTGCACCTGTTTTAATGTGTACAGGTGTTCAAGAAATCGAAATAATTTATTCAGATGAAAAATTATCCGATTTGTATTGCATGGAACCGGTTGTTAAAATTGATGGCAGACCACTTACTTTGGAGGAAGTGGAGAAATTAGCTATTAATGATGGGTTTACAGATGTACAAAAATTTTGTTGGTGGTTTAACAAGGATTTTACGGGTAAAATAATCCATTGGACAGACTTAAAATATTAGAAAACACTTAAATAAAACACTATAATGTGGAAAACCGCAATAATATGATCTGTTGAATTCATAAATTGGTGTATGTTAAGGAAGTGGTTTAATCCCCAAAACTGTCTATAAAAACCCTCAAAACTGACTATTGTTAGAAATACAAAATTATTGAAAATTTGTATTATAAATAACGACACAAATAAGTATGGCAAATTTTTTAATATGTAGAGACAAAGAAATAATAAGCTTGTCTTCAGAAGAGATACAAAAACTGCTGAAATACACAGAATTATTTTTCAATAATGTAGATAAGAAATCTAATCTTTATAATCAGATGTTATCTTTTTTTAATTCAATATATTCAAAAGACAGTATGTTTTGGATTGAACAGAAAGATAAACAGCTATTGGATATAGCAAACAAAAAACAGTAATATGTACAACAAATTTAATTCTCCTCTATGCGGAAATCCGCAAGGAAACAAAATAACTCTATTGTAAATTTGATTTATGATAGAGTGGCTTAAACATCAACTCCGGAAGTATAGAGCTAGAAAGCATAACCTATGTATATGCAATCCAAAGAGATTATTAACTCCACAGAGTAAGTATTGCCTTAATTGTGGCCGAAAGATATAGATGCCCCTCTTTTTTTGTTTTTTGTCATTTTAACTAAAACCCTCCAGGTATTATATCTGGAGGGTTTTAAAAATTATTAGATTTACGTTAGGGAAAAAAGTAATTGTAGGTATTATGAATCTTGGTTATAGAAAATCAATAGATATTGATGTGCTTAAACGGATTATTGATGTTAAGTTGAATCAGACAAAAGGATTAGTTACCATTAGTGTAGAGGTTCCAATTAGTGATAGCTTAAGAAATAGTTTTGAAGATCAAGGAATCAAAGTAATGGAGAATAAGTTGCATTTGATTTCTAACAATCTGTTTCAATATAAATTTGAGTGGAGTTAGCCTATTCTTTTTTACCGACAGATTCCTTGTTTTTTCTCCCTCCCCCTCTATATCTACAATTTATAAAAATCTGTAACCTTGTAACCTTTAATGAAAATTTCATTTAAAATGCTGTAAATAAGAAATTTATATGGTTACAAGTTATTATTGTCTTTTGTAACTTAACTTTAAAGGTTACAAAAAAAATGTAACTAATAACAATATATAAACTCCGGTTACAAATGGATTTTTATTAAAAACTGATAGTTACAGGATAAAGAAATAAAAATGTAACCTTGTAATTTCTTTTTAATCAATGCTTTATACGTTGTTCCTTAGAAAGGTTACAAGGTTACAGAAAAATACAAACCCAGTTACACGGGAACGGTTACATTTTTCTACTTGATGAATAGATATAGTACTTATGTATAAGTTTAAGCTATTATTGAGTTAATTTTAATAGATAAAATCTATTAATAAATAGAAAAACCTTATTTTTACCTATGAAAACAAGAGGTAAAATGAGTAAGCACATCACTAAGGAAATTCCGGTATCACTTCATGTAAAAAAGTACCTGGAGTATACATTTGGAAAGCAATATACATTTTCCAAGAATGATTTTTTAGGTCGTATTATTTTTGGAGTATTTCAAAGAGGATATCGATTAAGAGAAAAGGTACGCTTAGATACAACATATTCAATCAAGCTTACTGAGGACAACATTAATAGATTAGGAAGGCATGTTAAATGGGAAGATTGTTTGTCGTTAGATAAAGGAATAGATTCTGTATTTCGTAATCAATTACATTTTTTAATGAATATACATAAAAAACTAGGTTTTGAAAGTGCTAAGGAGGCTATGTTGCAAGGATTATATGAAATAGGAATTACTGAAAGCGATATTAATTTCGAATCCTTGTATAGAGATTATGATCGTAAAAAAAGATACACCAAGAATAAACGTTCAAAACCAAATTCTTTAAAAAATAGAAAACCTTCTTCTTATGATTTTTTTAACTAAAAATTAACTAAAAATAGTTTGGGCAATTTGTCCTTTAATTTTGGGCAATTTGTCCGGTAAAAAAATACAAGTCAAGAAAAAAGATAAAAATTTCACTTAAATACATAATGAAGTAATCCATGAAAATTTCAAATAATAATCCATTTACGAAAACCATAAAAACAGTTCATTTTTTATTTAGTGATAGTACTCCTTTTTCTTTAAGTGAAGTTCTTAAAAATTCATCCTCAGGATTAGAGTTTTCCGAGGATTATTTAAAAGTATCGGTATTACCTGAGAATGTAAGAATTGCTTCTGGTCAAAAAGAAGGAAAATCTGGAGCAAGTTGGTCTCATAGAATTGCATTACATATTAATGAGCAAAATGAGGAGATTAGAAAAATGTTGGACTCTTATGATAATGGTTTGGTAATACCTTGTTTAGAAACCACAGGAGGTACGATTCATGTGTATGGCAATAGAAACCAACCCTTGAGTTTTTCTTATAAAGATGTTGAATCTCTGGACAATATTCAATTAATAGGGCATGAGATAATTGTAAAAGGTGATACCTATCATAGTTATAAGGTTATTAATACTGTGGATTTCTATAGTCCTTCACGTTTGGCTTCATGGCTTGCGACTTCGCTTTAGTGTCCTTTTTATAAGGATAAACCAGTCATAATATTGTACTTAATAATTCTAGGTACAGTATACATGGGCAATAATATAAATAACCTTCACTCTTTATTAGGGGGTAAATGGATGATCGATGATCAGTTTGCTAATTCTTTAGCACCATATCTTATTAGTATTCTTCAAAAGGGAAAATTACCTAAAGCTGATACAACAAAACCTGTAGCCTTTAATTATATCACAGCAAATGGTATTGTTTCAGAAGTACCCGAAGAAGAAGATAAAAAGTATGTTGCTGTCTTGAGTATTAAAGGTCCTATTCTAAAATATTCACAGTTTTGCGGACCTACAGGAACAAAAGCCATGATGTCAAGAATGGATAAGTGGTCTAAGGATGATTCTATTGTTGGTGTTCTGCTTGATTTTGATTCTGGAGGTGGTCAGGTATCAGGTACAGGTGAATTTGCAAAATTTATCCATAACTATAATAAGCCAGTAGTTTCATATACTGATGGGATGATTTGCAGTGCAGCATATTATCTGGCTTCCGGATCAAAAGAGATATTCGCAAATGAAAATGCCGATTGTATTGGAAGTATTGGTACCATGATTAAATATCTTGATTTGGATGGATATTACGAAAAATTAGGAGCCAAAGTTATAGAGGTATATGCTTCAAAATCAACACATAAAAATAATGCGTTTAGAAAAGCCAAAGATGGTGATCTAACCGCTATGATCAAGGAAGAGTTAGACCCTATTAATGAAGTATTTCACAATCATGTATTAGAATATAGACCTCAGGTTAAAAAAGAAAACCTTAATGGTCATCATACCTCAGATATTAATCAAGCCAAGGAACTTGGGCTAATTGATACAATTGGTACTAAGCAAAATGCAATCGATAGAATTTTTGAACTCGCAGAACAAAACAATCAAAATCAAAATAATCCGGATATGTCAAAAGAAAATAAAAAGTTTGACCAGATAGCAGCTGTTATTGGTCAGGAAGACCTTCAATTGTCTTCTAAAATTCTAACAGGTAAGAAAGGTGTATTTCTTACTGAGGCTCAATTAGATGACTTGGAGCAAAAACTTGAGGGTCACGATGCAGCTTTAAAAAGCGAAAAGGATATCATAGCAACAAAAATTGTTACTATAAATACTTTAGAAGCTACAGTAACATCTATTCAAGGTTCTGTAACTGATGCACTGGCCACTGCTGATTTGGAAGCTGGAGAAGATACGGAAGCATCTGTTAAGTTACTTGGTGAAAAAGTAAAAGAATACGGAGCTCAACCAGGTGCAACTGGAACTACAGTTATTTCTGGTGGGGACAGAAATCCAGAGGAACAAGACACTATCGTTAATTCTAACGATGGCCATAATCAACTATATAAAAGTTTATAATTATGATAGACATTAATCAAATTCAAAACGAGACAGAACGTTTTGTAAACCAAAATCCTAAGATTTTAAATTCTGCTATTTTAGGAAAAGAAATCACCTTAAACAAGTATGCAAGACTAGTTCCTAAGATTAGAGGTCAATATGCTACAGTTAATGGGTTAATGGGTAATGTCGTTCAGGCTTTTAGCTCCAAATGGACACCAATGGGTGATGTTCAGTTAAGAGGTAAATTAAGCAAGGATTATCACCAAAAGGTGAATTTTATTATAAAACCTGCCGAAGTATTAGGTTCTTGGATTGAGCAGAAGTATGATGAAGGAAAAGAATTAAAAGATAAGTCTATTTCTCAGCATATTATGAAGACTATGCTTTCAGAAAAGATTATATCTGATGTTGAATTTTTATCTATGAGTGGGATTAATGATCCAGCTCAAGCTTTAGCAGATCCTCCTGTTTTTGGATTCTCTATGGATGGTTTGAATACTACTTTGGCAAGGAATGCTTCTAATACTGAAAACCCTTATTATAAAATCCCGATTGACGTTATTACCGATATTAATGTTAGGGATGTTTTAAAGGAATGGGAGAAGGGAATCCCTAAAGATTATGTGAACTTAATGGATGCTATTTATGTATCTCATAGAACCTATATGAGACTAAAAGAACATCATATTGAGAACCACAGCCAGAATACAGGATTCAAAAAAGATGATTTTATGTATTCTCCATTGCTAGGTAAAAAAATAGTGAAACTTAATGGTTTGAGTGATAACGTTTTTGTTGCTTGGGTAAACCGTAATTTAATGCGGCTTACTGATGTGATCCAAAATCCAGCTACCATTACTGATATTCAGAAATTTCATTATGAATTACACGTTATGGGTGAATTCACATTAGGTTATGATTTTGCTATCAATGAATTGGTTATTGTAGGATCTAGTAATGGGACTCTTTTTACAGAGCGAGGTCTAGGTGACGCTGAACTGAACAAACTGTATTATCCACAAGAATACACTAAAATAACTTCTCCAGGGATTCCAAATTTATAATATTATGAATAAAGAAGAATTATTAGTAGTAGCTAAAGAACTCGGTATAGAAAATGCCGATTCTTTAGCTTATAACGATCTAAAAAAAGCAGTATCAAAAGCCAAGAAGGCATTAGAGGTTGCAAAAGATAATGTGACTAATGAAAATATGAATTCAGAAGCACAGCAAACAAAGGGACAAGAGGCAGACACTGCAAATGTTCCGATTGAATCTGAAAGTAAGTCAGAAGTTTTAGAGGATAATGAAAAGCCTGAAGGGCAGGAATTTGAAATTAAACCTATTGAAGCTCCGAATGCTACTGATCAGTTGGTGAAGAATTTAGGGGATCAAAAGAATGATGCAGAATTGGCTATAAAGAAAGCTTTGAATGTTCCGGAAGAAGTCTTAACAAATTCGGGAGATGAAGATGAAAACGAAAATCAAGTAAAAGAATACTACGAAGATGATCAAGGTCGAAAGTATGTGTTTTCAAGTTTTGCTCCAGAGAAATTCAGATTCAACAATCAGATAAAAACAAAAGAAGAGTGGTTACAAGACAGTGAAGCTATGGAGCAGCTTGTTTTTGGTAATAGTGCTTATGTAGAACAAATATTCAACGATTAATTATGAGTGAGTTTAAAGATTTACCAATAGAAAACCTTCCGCAATATGTAAATGAGGATATTGCATCGGGAGTAAGTGAAACTCAGGTATTCGCCTGTTCGGTTTATGATATCGATACCTTTCCAGAGACATTAAAAATCGGAGAAGCTGGGTTTACCTTGGATAAGGCTGTGGTTCTTAGTGATGATATTGTATTTAAAACCGATCGTGGTTTTTTCCAAATGACTGTACAGACTGAGACCGGAGAAGTAAAAAATGAATTAGGCGGAAATAAAGGAAACAAGAAAGCAAAGAATATGTTTGATTTCTATGTGTCTAATAATAACAAGGGAAATTTAGGTTTTGTTCAGATCTATCGTAATGTTCCTATGGTGATGGTAGTTTTAGAGAATACCGGACGTCATAGAGTAATAGGTTCTGTAAAATCTCCGGCTTATATGGATACTGTGGCAGCTACTAGTGGTAAGGGTCCTGATGATGATAACGGAATTCAGATTACCATTAGTGATTCTACTGGTAATATTGCTCCAATATACGAAGGAAACATAACACTTATAACTGATGCTCCAGCCCCACCAACCCCATAATATTTGTTTTGAAGTTGTAGGTGCCCCCAAAATCTACATCAATCCAAGGCTTGGTAAAATTGATCTTACCAAGCCTTTCACCAATGAACAAGCACTGGAATGGTATAAGGATATAAATTTTCCATATATCAAACCCATATCAGGAGCTGAAGCTGTACTTTCAAAAGAGAAAGTAGACACCATCTTGAAGCTAATAAAAAAAGCTACAAGTCCTGAAGAAATTGAAATCTTAAAAGCATCAAAACCAGATTCCAAGAGAATAAAAGAGTTGTGATTTTTCTTTTTTTGAGCCATTTTAATGTGAAACCCTCCTTCAAATACAAGGAGGGTTTTTTAATGTCCTTTTACTCCTTATAGCATAGTTAGATTTTTGATATATGATTGAACAATGGTTTTTAAATAAAGGTAGTTATGCTGAAGGTTTGGAGTTATTAAGTGCTTCATGTGGTCCTAATAAAAGAATGTATTTGAGACTAAAAAATAGTAAGGATACGCAACGCAATTTAGCAGCGCTCAAATATGAATTAAATAAGTATAGGAATAGGACTATCGAAGTTGTTCCTAAGCCTATAAAAGTTGCATCTAAGATTACTACTATAGAGCATACTGAAAACTTAAAAACCTCAAGTTTAAAAAAATCAAATACCAGGATCACTATGGCAATGCTTCCTTATGCAAAACTGCGGGATCGATTTGCTCAAAAGAACAAAGCATACTATGAGCGTTGGGAACTTAAAAAGACATTGAATTCATTACCAGAAGATGAGGAAGAGAAAGCATTAGCGATCATTGTTAAGATTATGAATTTAACGACCCTTATCGATAGTATTTGGAAGGAGTTGGATTATTATATAGAACATAAGCAAATAATGCCTACAGGACGTGATTTTAGCAATTTGTCTAATCTGGAATTATTTAAAACCAGACAACGTTTGTATCAGTCCAGAAGCAAACGACAAAAAACACTAGAGAAATTACAGTCAGAACTACCTAGTACTCCAATAGAAAAGAGATTGGCACTACAATCAAAAATTGATTCAAAAAAAGAAAAAATAACACAAATCAATATTGAGATAGAAAAATTAAGTGAATTAATTATTAACGAGTAAAACAAATTATTTATGAAAGATGTGACAGTTTTTCCAGGGCTTACAAAAGTTAAAACTCCTATCAGTTATTATGGGGGAAAACAATCTATGCTAAAGCATATTCTTCCTTTAATTCCTGAGCATAAAATTTATGTAGAACCTTTTTTTGGAGGAGGAGCNGGAACTGTTTTGCTATGCTCTATTTAAACAGGAATACCCGGGTCAATTTCATAGGAATCTCCAATTAACGAGTAAAACAAATTATTTATGAAAGATGTGACAGTTTTTCCAGGGCTTACAAAAGTTAAAACTCCTATCAGTTATTATGGGGGAAAACAATCTATGCTAAAGCATATTCTTCCTTTAATTCCTGAGCATAAAATTTATGTAGAACCTTTTTTTGGAGGAGGAGCCGTCTTCTGGTCAAAACCTCCTGTAAAATGTGAGGTGATTAATGATGTAAATGGAAACATTACCAATTTTTATGAAGTACTAAAGCATGATTTTTTTAATCTTAGAGAAAAGATCGAGGTAACATTACATAGCAGAGAAACCTATAAGCAGGCTTTAGTGATTTATAAGTTACCCCATTTATTTGATCGTAATATTAGAGCTTGGGCTTTTTGGGTAGTTACTAACCAGGGATTTAGTTGTAAGATTGGAAACTGGGGATATGACAGAGAAAAAAGAGCGCATACCATAGCAAATAAGGTAGAAGCTTTTAAAGAAGAGCTTGCTGATAGATTGCGTAATACACAAGTAGAATGTAATGAAGCAAGTAAAGTGATTATGAGTAGAGATTCTGATGATACTTTTGTGTATGCAGACCCTCCTTATATCGATTCTAACCAAGGGCATTATGGAGGGTATACTCATGAACATTTTAGAAGAGATTTAGATGCATTAGTTAGTATGAAAGGAAAATTTTTATTGAGTACATATCCGAGTGAAGTCTTGAATGAGTATATAGATAAATATGATTTGTATACCAGAGCTATAGATAAACCTTTGAGCGTTGGTAATGGATCAAAAATTACCAAGAGGAAAAGAAAAACCGAAGTACTAACCTCCAATTATCCTATAATTTAAACCAGACGGGTTTGTCAATTGTCACATCTACAAAAAGCAATACAGCTTTAACCTTACGGTTGCCCGTCTGGATAAAATTTTAACTGTATTGCTGTAGGATGTGACGTGACAAATATAGTTGTAAATAATTATTAATAGTAAAGAAAATAGTACTATCAATGTGTCAATTAATGGAAAGTGGTTATTTATTGATAAAAAATTCGAAGAATCTTATAGTGTTGTCCTTACTTATAGTTACTTGACTTTTTATGTTTATTTTGTTTTTATAACAATTCATCCACCTAATAAATTTCCAAAGAAGGTATTCATTACCTAGTCCAACACAATTTAAACTAAAATAAACTTCACAATTGTATTTTTCGATAAAGTCATAAATTTTGTCACAAACAAAATTTCTTAAGTCTTTATCAAATAAAATCTTGTTATCTTTATTTTTTATATTTAAGGGAATAAGATGTACTTCGTATTGATTTTTACTATCTCCTTTAGTAAAAGTTATATTGTACTGATTTGAATGTTGAGCTGTTTTAAAATGACAAAAAGGAATACCTAATGCCGTAGTTTCTTCAATAATTTGCATTAAGAAAATAAGAATTAATTAAATAAAGATTTTTGAAAATTAAATAACATTTCTTTATTTTTTATTAATCTTTTAATTCTATTAAGTGTAGATGAATTAGGATTATCATTAACCGTAACTTCTACACCATTACTTTGAAGAGAAGATATAAACTCGCTTGTTTTAAAAAGTGTTTTATTATTCATGGCTTACGATTAATTAATAATATATAACAAAAATATAATAAGTATATCAATTAATATATATGATGTACATATTATGTATTTATAGTGTACATGTTTTCAATAGGTTAAATCTATGCGATATTAGTCGGTAAATACATTCTTAAATTACTAATTTATTGATTGGATTTACAAGATCCATTAGAATATTAGTAGAATGTAGCTTGTAGTCAGCTTTAAATATTTTACTGTCCTTTTTTAAAAATCAACATCAATTGATATTGCATCAAAATGCAATAGATGTCGTTAGTCAAGTTTAACCAGGACTCTCCTATACAAAAGATAAAAGCATCCTTTCTGGATGATGAAATAATACTTACCGCTAAACAAGAAGAGGTAAAACAGCAAATTCGTTTTGCTTATACTCTTCGTCTTGAGGGTGGATATTCCCCATCACAAACCATCGAACATCTNTTGCATCAAAATGCAATAGATGTCGTTAGTCAAGTTTAACCAGGACTCTCCTATACAAAAGATAAAAGCATCCTTTCTGGATGATGAAATAATACTTACCGCTAAACAAGAAGAGGTAAAACAGCAAATTCGTTTTGCTTATACTCTTCGTCTTGAGGGTGGATATTCCCCATCACAAACCATCGAACATCTCCAGAAAGAATATGGAGTTAGTCAAGCTACCTGTTACCGAATTTATCATAAAGCCATGTATGTGTTTGGTGAGCTTGATATGACTGATCTAAAAGCAGAAAAACGTATTATCCTGGAGCATAAGTGGAGCCTGTACCAACAGGCACGAGATGAGAAAAACATAGAACTCGCCAACAAAATATTGGATGAGTATTATAAAATGTTTGATTTCTCGGAGAAAATGGCTCTTGAGGAGGGTGAACTAAAAGCGCATCAGTATAATGTTATAGTTGATCGTGGTGTGCGTAAGTTTATGCATCAACAATTCAATAAAGGAAGTGTTGATTTTAATTCCTATCCCAATATAGAAGATGTAGAATTTAAAGAGGTAAAAGATGGAGAAGAAGAAGGTTAATGTCAATGCTCCACAAATGACCGCTATTGAGGCTTTGGAGTTGGGAATCAAATATCTGTTTTTAGAATGGGCCAGGGGGACTGGTAAGTCTACTATTTTAGGCTGGGTGATCAAAGATGCTGCCTATCAATTACCTAGGGCAACTGGAGTATTGGTTGGGCAAACCTACCAACAAATGTTATCCAGAACCTTGCCCTCCACAAAAGAGGGACTGTCCATGTTTGGATTCTACCAGAGCATTGATTATGTGGTGGGTCGTCATGGTAAGAAATTAGGGTTTGCTATGCCTTTTCAGGCGCCAAGTAAGTGGGAGAATGTCATTCATTTCAGAAATGGTTTCATATTAATACTAGTAGCTTTGGATAATCCTAATAGTGGACGTGGGATCAATTCTTATATCGTTGTTGGAGACGAGGCAGCACTTATGAATCCGGAAAAACTGTTTAATAATGTTCAAACGACCAATAGAGCAAAGAAGGTAGAGTTTGAAAAGAGTAAATTGTTAAATGCTGAGATATTCGCATCCTCCACTCCAATGACTCAGGAAGGAAAATGGTTTGCAAATAAGGAACAAGAAATTATTGATGCGCATAAAGGATTAAATCCAAAGATGAGAAACCCTGAAAAGCATCTTTTTATAAAAGCAAATGCTTTTGCTAACGCTCAAAATCTTGACAAAGATTGGTTTGATCGCATGATGGATAAGGCTCCTTCAAAAATGCATTACAATGCAGAGATTCTCAACATTCGCCCCAATTTCAACTTAACCAGTTTTTATCCTCAATTGGATAAGGAGAAGCATTATTATGAGGACTTTGATAATGGATATTTAGAATCTATTGGGGTAGCTGCTACCAAAGCTTCTTTTGATTGCAAACAAGACAAGGATAGGATTAATACAAAACCGCTGATTGTTGCTTTGGATTGGGGAGTATTCAATTCAATGATAGTATCACAGGATACGGGAAGAGATTATAAATGTTTGAAGACCTTTTGGGTAAAGAGCCCTAAAATTATTGATGATCTGATTAATGAGGAGTTTGCTCCTTACTATGCCAGTCATGGAAAGAAAGAGATTCACTTGTATTATGATAGAAATGGTAATAGTCGTAGGGCAGGTAGTAGAATAACCTTAGCACAACAGGCTATTAATTGTCTAAAGCAGGCCGGATGGAAGGTTGTTGTAAAAACTCCACCATCATTAGACCCACCGCATAATGAAAAGTTTGTGGTGATTAATTTCTTGCTAAAGAATGGGGGTAAACACGGACTACCACATGTTGGAATCAACAAACATAATTGTAGAGATCTCACAGTATCCTTAGAATCTGCACCTGCTAAAGAAGGGAAGAACGGTATTGAAAAGGATAAGCGTAGTGAGCGCTCTAAGGTTATTCCTCAAGAACATGCCACCCACTTTTCTGATGCTTTTGACTTGCCAATATATTGGAGATATAAAGACAAGGTACTTCGATTGATCACTGGTAATCGTAGTAAAGGTGAAGGTATACCACTATTTGTGAAGTAACCAATACTCTACCTATTACACTATCATCCCTATATGCATCATGCGTATAGGGATGTTTGTTTTTTTAGGATACTTGGTCATTTAGGCATGGTGTGTATGGGGTCCTGATTTGCACAGATCCAGAAGTTAAATTCATATATCGGTCGATTTAGGTAAGGGAAAGTGAAGATTCTCTATAGGATGCGGCGCTATGGGCTGTT
>NZ_VLNR01000113.1 GCF_007489275.1 Aquimarina algiphila | reverse complement strand
ACTGTGATTGTATCGATTACAGGAGGAACAGGTCCATTTACCTTTACAGCCCTAAGTGGAACTGGTATTTTACCTGCACCACCAATAGTTGTAGCTGCAGGAACATTAGATGATGTAGGTACACCAGAGATAGAAACCAGAGCAGTATTTACATTACCAAGTGTTGGTAATTATGTATTCCAGATTTTAGATCAGACGACTACATGTACTATAGATACTCCAGCTTATCCTATTGCTCAATTTGATACAATAGAGGCTGCGATAACCTTAGGAAATGATATTACATGTTTTAATACGAGTCCACCAGATGGTTCAGTTAACCTAATTGTTACTGGATACACAGGTCCATATACATATGTTGCTACCAATAGTAGTACAGCACCTGTGACTACGGTTTCTGGAAGTGGTAATACTACTACGGATCCAGCTATAGGGTTAAATATCCCAGGATTACTAGCGGGAGACATAACAGTTGTGGTTACAGCAACAAACACTCCATTCTGTAATGCTACATCTAATGTAGTAGCAATTACACAACCACCAGTGATTACGGTAACAGCAAATCAAATAAAAGACGAGACTTGTAACCCTGGAGACGATGCTACTATAGAAGCAGTTGCTGGTGGAGGTACAGGAGCCTTTGAGTATCAGTTAGAAGATGCTGTAGGGGGTATATTAGTAGCCTTTGGTACTGATCCTAGGTTTGGAGCCTTTGCTTTGGATGGAGGAGTTGCTCCTGCAGGAATAGACTATGTAGTAAGAGTTAGAGATGCCAGAGGGTGCGAGCAAACAGATACGATTAATATTCAACCCCCAGTACCACTTGGACTTAATCCTATTGCGGCAATCACATTAGATTGTGCAGATAGTGAAGACGGAGTAATTAGTGCTACTGCTACAGGTGGTCAAGGAGTAGGTACATACTTCTTCTCTTTGACATTCCCAGACGGATCAGTGTCTGCCGCAGTAAATAATGGAACAGACACATTCCAGTGGCCTGATTTAAAACCAGGAAACTATATTGTTACGGTTTCTGATAACTTGGCTTGTGAGGCAATTCAAAATCCTGTAGTGATTACTGCCCCACCTGCAGTTACAGTTGATGTAACTCCAACGGGAATAAGCTGTTTAACAGCTAATCCAAATAATATATTAGTTACAGGTGGAGGCGGAGTTCCAGGAGGATATACGTATGGTTATATTTTTACTGATGCAACTACAGGTGCAGTATCTCCAATTGTATACCAAGCTAGCGATACTTTCCTTAATTTACCAGAAGGTGATTATGATTTCTATGTTCGTGATAGTAACTTATGTGAATCTCCAGCTTCGACAAGAATTCAGGTAAGAGATCCTGATCCATTGGATGCTACATTAGATATGAACAATTTTAATATTGTTTGTTTTGGAGAGCCAACAGGTTCTGTAGATGCTGTGGCAACAGGAGGATTAGGTAATTATGGATATAGAGTTAATGGTACGGATTATTTAGGGAATCCTGTAAACTTACCAGGACCTACAGCTACTGATACGCAGACGACAAGTTTCTTTGGAGACTTACTTGCAGGAACGTATACTTATACGGTAACTAGTGGAGATTGTGTTGATGTTGTTCGACCGTTTACAATTATTCAACCTGATGAGTTTATAGTAGAAGCTTTTGAAACGCCTATTTCGTGTAATGGAGAAACTGATGGTACGATACGAGTAACAGCTGTAGGAGGTACTTCTCCTCAATATTTCTTCTCATTATATAATAGTGCTGGAGATGCTGTATTTACCTTTATAGAAGATGATTCTGAATTACCAATAGGAGAACATACATTTACAGATTTACCAGCAGATACATATAGAGTAGAGGTAGAAGATAATAATGGATGTCCAAGAGAAGTTATAGATATTTTAATTATCGAGCCAGATCCGATTCTAGGTACTGTAACTGCACAAACACCCGAAGAATGTGCTGGAGATATGAACGGTACAGCGACGATATCTATTACCGGAGGTTTACAACCAGTTCCACCTGCAAGTCCGGTGTATTTCTGGAGTATTGATGGAGTAACATATCTACCAGTACCAGATCCAACCGCGTTATTTGTTGATAATCTTCCTGGAGGAGTGAGTACTGTGTTTATTAGAGATTCGCAGAACAATCCTAATTGCCAGGGTGCAGTGGCTATTGATATTGTGCCTGGGGTTAACCTTGACGCAACGTTAGAGCCAAGATTAGTATGTCCTATCTATGATTATACCGATCCAATGAATCCTGTTATGACTAGTGAAGAGCAATACTTTATTGACTTTAATATCATTGCCGAGTCAGAAGGATTAGATATTATTTATACCTTAAATGGTATAAATGGTACACCTAACCCTCCTAGTAACTCGAATTTGACAGGAACTTTTGAAGTAGCTCCTGGAGAGTATGAAGGTGTGATGGAATCTCAATTATGTACAAGAACTATCGGAACGATAGAGATTATTGAGTATACACCATTAGCGATACCTGTTGCTGAGATGACCAATAACCCTCAGGATCCTAATGAATATAGAATTTTGGCATCTGGAGGAAGACAATTTGAAAACGATCCATTCTACGCGTTCTCTTTCACTATGTTAGATGAAGGAACAACTTTAGAGGAATTAGAACCTTCCGACTTTACTGAGTTAGATGGAAATATCTTTGTAATTCGTGAGACTGCGGATTATGTTTTAAGAGTTGTAGATGCAGATGGTTGTGAAGTGCGTGTAGTTGTGAATTTGACATATATCAATATTCGTATTCCAAATTACTTTACACCAAATAATCCAAATACTTCTATAGAAGAACGTTTTTGGTACCCTAGACAAATTACTCCTAATATAGATGACCCATTCTTCTTTGAAAACATGGAAGTAACCATATTTGATAGATACGGTCGTATGTTAAAAGAGTTTAAAGGAGATCAACAAGGATGGTCTGGAACGTATCAAGGGAAGATGCTTCCATCTGGTGATTATTGGTACACTATCATCTTGAACGATGTAGACAATAGAGAGTTTACGGGTCACTTTACACTATATAGATAATATATAGAAGGTAAGTGAGTTATAAGACCATATGGATAGAACCAAAGGAAATAGAAAGAGAAAAAAGTTAACGATCTGTAATTTTTAATGTTAGATGAAGAAGTATATTGTAATATTTAGTCTATTTGCAAGTTATTGCATTTTTGCCCAGGAGTTTTCGGCTCCTGTTCAAAACCAGTACATCGCAGATAACCCATATTTGATATCCTCTGCGTATGCGGGTATTGGAGATTGTTGGCAGATCAGAGCTTCTGGTTTTGAGCAATGGGTGAGTATTGAAGATTCTCCCGGAACACAATCCCTATCCATAGATGGTAGGATATCTGATCGTTCTGGAGTAGGAGCAATTCTTTTCAATGATCAAAATGGATTTACGACACAAAAAGGAGTTCAATTATCTTTTGCCCACCATTTAACATTAAGTGAATATAACAACCAATATCTTTCATTTGGTATTAGTTATAAGTTTACTCAGTTTGGTATTGATACTTCTGAGTTCAATAACGGAAATCCTGATAACCCATTTAATCCAGGTTTAGCAGATATATCAGTTAACGATTCTAACTTTGACATTGGATTGTTATATCGTATAGGGAGGTTCTTTTTGAGTGCGAATGCAGTTAATTTGTTACAGAAAGAGATCGATGATTTCAATCCAACAGAACCTTCGCAGATACAAAATTATTATCTATATTCTGGGTATACCTTTTATCATAGATTTAGCGATATCGAGATAGAACCTTCTGTTTTGTATCAAAACTTTTCTGGAGATGGTCGTTCTACTACCGATCTTAATTTGAAAGTTCGTAAACTGCATAGAGGAGATTATTACTGGGTGGGAGTGAGTGTTAGATCTTTAGTAGATCAGGATTTTAAACCTCTTTCTGTATCTCCTATGCTAGGAATTAAAAAAGCTAATTTTTACGTTGCATACGGATACCAGGTTAATGTAAATGAGGTATTAGAACCTACTACTGCAGCCGGATCTCATATGATTACTTTAGGGTTTGATTTTGGATGTAGACAGAGTAAATGTGGATGTACATATTAAGTTCATTTATATTGAATAATAAAAACATAAATTAATATAATTTAAGATAATAAATTAGAAACCTAATTATTAACTACCCCAGTAATTAGGTTTTTAATAAAATGAAAATGTTAAAATAGCTTGAAGAGAACTATAATTTGTTAGTAGTTAAGAGTAGGGTATTTATTGGGATTAACGTTTTGTTTTAAAGAAGTAAAGCAAAAATTTTGTCAATATGTTTCTATTTGAAAAGAAACAGTATAAATATAACCCCACATGAATCTAAAACTACTTTCAGTTAAGGTATTTTTTCTATTTTTAATTTTTGGTATTAATGATTTACATTCTCAGGTAATTGGAAATGTAAATATGCGTGAAGTTCCCAATACAGATTTTACAATCCGAGGTGATTTTATAATGGTTGGGAATGCCATATCTGGATTATCAAGAATACCAGGAACTACTACTCCCAGAAACCCTAACTTACCATATAACGGAACCAGTAATAATAATGGAAATTCGTTTGGATACATTGATATAGATAGTGATCCAAGTACGTTTAGTTCGAGTTCCGCTGTTGTAAACACAGGAGGTGTATGTTCAAGAGTCGTGTATGCTGGATTGTATTGGACAGCTACATATTATACCAGAAAGCAAACTGATAATGATGCGGTTTATAGCGGTCTTCCGGTTACAGATAATAGAGCTATAGAAGATGGGTTGCCAGGTAATTTTCGTGATGTAAAGTTCAAGCCTCCTGGAAGTGCCGATTATATTGATATTTCGGTAAGTGATGGGGTTTTCACCGGAACAAGTGGTGTTCTATTTGATGGTTGGAGAAACACAGCCACCAATTCAAGTAATATAGCAGTAAAAGATGTGCCTTATGTTTGTTACGCCGAGGTAACAGATCTTATACCAGATCTTGATGCTGCTGATGGAGAATACTTTGTTGGAAATATTAGGTCTACTATAGGACCTTCTAGAAATGGAGTTTCTGGAGGGTGGGTTTTAGTGATTATTTATGAAGATACTACTTTACCTACAAAATTATTGAGTTCTCGGTTTGGGTTTAAACAAATTGGAGGAGGAGGATCTCCAGATGTGGAATTTTTATATGATGATTTTAGAACCCTTCCTGCTCCTAATCCTGTAAATGCAAGATATGGTCTTTCTACTTTAGAGGGGGATTTTAGTATAGTGGGCGATCAATTACAATTGTTTTCTGACCCTAATCCAGTCGCTATTGGATGGAGATCGATGTTTGCTCTTCCAGAGAATACTTCTACTAATTTTTTTAATAGTACAATTTCTATTGATGGAAATCATAATTTGGATAGAACTCCAGCTTCGCAAAACACATTAGGTCTGGAAATCGATGTTTTTGATATTCCTAATTTTGGTAATGAGTTGATTGGTAACGACCAAACTTCAGCACGTTTTAGAACAACGACTAGTGGAGATAGTTATAGTGTATTTGTTAATGCATTTAGTATTGAAGTTATAGAACCAAAACTTACGGTTACTAAGAGAGTGTTTGATATTACCGGAACTGATATTACAGGTGACCCAGTAAATTTTGGAGATCAGTTGTTTTATGAATTGACAATTGAAAACAATGGTAATGAAGATATTACTGCTGCCAGTATTCGGGATGTACTTCCGGATAATGTTGATTTTACAGTAGGAACTATTACTACTAGTAACCCGGGAATTGTTGCAACTCCAGATCCTACAAGCAGACAAATAGATATTACAATTACTGATGACCTTGTTGTTCGAGGAGGAGGTTTACATACTGTTCGTTTTGGAGTTCGAGTTGTCGCTACCTGTGCTGATTTACGAGATGCATGTTCCAATCAGATTAATAACATAGCCATCTCTACCTATACAGGAGTTGATTCTGGAATTACTCGAACTGGCGAGGAAAGTATTTTGGAACTAGATGCTTGTCGATTTGATATAGAAGGTTCATCTAATGTTTTGATTAATGATGGTATTTGTTTTACAGAAAGTATCCCATCTTTCTTTTGTACGGGCTCTTTAGTGCTTACTGCCGGTGATGGTTTTGCTAACTATACATGGACCTATGTAGATGACCCATCGGTAACATTTCCAAATACCCAAAGTATAACAGTTACTCTTCCTGGAACGTATACTGTTTTAGAAACAGGAGCACCGGGATGTCTTGATTCTCAACTCACTTTTGTAGTTGATAGCTTCACAACAGTTACGAATCCTATATTTGATGTAGTCGCTGGATTAGGATCAAACCCGGTGGTAAACGGTAATATACGAACTTGTCCTATTACAGGAGAATCACTACCAGAGATATTCTTATGTGGCGCGGGTACCACATTAGATATACCATTGAGTTTTGCCGCAGGTACAACTGTAGTTTGGGAACGATTGGATCCTTCGGCTTGTCCTACAGTAACGAGAGATCCAAATTGTCCAACTCCTATTATTGATTCTGGAGCTTGTGATGGTGAATGGGTAGAGGTTAGTACTGATGTTAGCGGTTATACCCTTACAGAGGCAGGTGAGTATAGAATTCGAGCTACTTTTGATAGAGGGTGTACCGTGCCTTTTTATTTTAATGCCTTTAAAAATAATTTTAAACCAAACTTAATAGTTATTCGAGAGATAATATGTGGTACTCCAGGAACATTAAGTGTTAATAACTCTTCAATTCAATACGAATATCAATTGATAGCTCCAAGTGGAGCAACAACAACGTATCAAAACTCTCCAGAATTTGCTGGTTTAACAGAGATTGGTAATTACACTGTGAATGCTCGACAAAGAGGAGGTTTGCCTACAGCTTGTGTATTTCAGGATACTGAATTTTTAGATGAATTGGATGCGAATGAAGTGGTTACCGTTACATCTCCGACATGTCCGGATGGTAGAGGAGAAATTTCGATTACAGTAACAGATTCTAAGATTAATTATACATATACCATTAATAGTACAACAACAGCTTTTACAGATTCTGAAGGCCCAACTACGACTCCTAGCCATACATTTATTGGTTTAGTACCTGATACATATGAGGTACAGGTATTGTCTGCTGATGGTAGTTGTTCTGAAACATTTACAAGAGTTGTAACCCCGGCAGCTGCATTTTCTGCTACGGTTAGACTTGTAAGTGATCTAAAATGTAATCCAGCATATCAACCAGATATAACTCTTCCTGATTTTGATGATGATTTATTTATAGCAATTTATGAGGTTACAGTGACTGGAGGGTCTGGTAGTTTTGAATTTAATGATAGGATGGACTTTTTAGGTACTGTATTAGAACCTTTAACAGGAACAACATATCAATTTAGAGCCACAGCAGCAGGAAATTATCCTGTTTATGTGGGTGATTTGGTTGGTGGTTGTATAATTAGTGCTGGTAGTGTTGATGTAACACCATATGAAGCGATTACTGCAACTGCTACACCGATTAATCCAGATTGCAGCGGTAGTTTAGGAGCAATTGATGTTACCATTACAGCGGGTCTTGCAGAAGGCCCATTTACTTATATTTTGGATGAAGGTACTGGAACTGAAGTTAGAATTGGGCCAAATTTTAATACAACCGAGAGATTTAATAGCGTAGATCCAACAGTATCTCATACGGTTACCGTGGAAGATCAATTTGGCTGTAATTTTGTAGTTACTCCAGATGTAACTTTTACTTTCCCGGCGGGTATCACAGCTACGATTAATGACGATTTCCGTTTATTAAGTTGTACAGCTACTCCTGGCGCTCAGGCTCAGGTTACCGCGATTACTGGAGGTTCAGGTACGTATGAGTGGAGTTTAAGTCCAACTAGTGGTTTTGTTGCAGTTGCTGCGCTTCCTTTTGAGGTTGATTTTGCGGCAGCAGGTTCGTATACGATTTATATAAGAAATCAGGTTACTCCACCTACGGATAGTTGTGTTGAGAGTTTCCCAATAGTTATAGATCCTTTATTAGAGGTTGACAGTGTTACGATTACACCTGGAGATCAGGATTGTTCAAGTCAAACGGTTGATGTTGTTCTTTCGGCTTCATCATTTCCTCTTCCTGGCGCTGCTTTTTATGAGTTTGAGGTTACTCCAGACCCTGCTAGTGGAGCAGCTGGTACAGGTAGTGTAGCTTTTAATGTAGCGACAAATTATACCTTTACTAATGGAGTATCATATACAGTTAGGGCAAGAAGAAGTGATACCCAATGTATAAATACGGGTAATTTTACTGGAGTTGCTATTCCAGAAATACAGATTACGAGTGCTACTCAGGATAAACCTGTAAATTGTGTTGGGGCGAGCGACGGTATTTTATCTTTCACTGTTGGTAATAGTGCTTCATATACATATACAGTTACAGGTCCTACGGTTGTTGCACCAGGAGCAGGAGCAGGAGTAACTCCTGTTACTATTGGTTCACTTTCAGCTGGTACGTATACCATTACAGTAACAGATACTAGTCTTTCTGCACCATCAGTAAATTGTTCTACGAGTACTACTGTTGATATTACAGAGCCTTTGGTTGCTTTAAGTTTTACTCCTGTTGTAGATGATGCAGACTGTGGTAATCCAACGGGAACCATTACGGTTAATGCCGTTGGCGGCCGAGGCGGCTATGAATATGAATTACGAAATGCTGCAGGGACTCTTCCTGCGATTACCGCATATCAATCAAGTAATGTATTTAGTGGTTTGGCACCAGCGACTTATACTGTTTTTGTAAGAGACGATAGTGATCCTTTATTAGCATGTGAGGTTAGTCAGCCTGTAATTGTTCCGGTTACAGTTGTACCTAGCATTGCTTTAGCAACTGGAGGAGATGCATGTTATACCCCTGCAGATCCTGCGACGCAGTGGATTGCCATTACGTTAGGCGTTCCGGCACCAGTTGGTCCATTTACGTATAGTTTAGATGGCGGCGGTCCTTTAGCTGTTGCTTTCTTGCCAGGTCCAGCACCTGCGAATACTTTTGAGATACCTAATTTGGCACCTGGTGCTCATACGGTTACAGTCACGAATACGGGAAGTACCTGTTCATCTAATACGGTTAATTTTACGATTAATCCAGAGTTGACTATTATTGCTAACTTGACTAAAGATTTAGATTGTTCGGCGACTCCAGATGCCACGATAACATTTACAGCTACAGGAGGAGATACTACTTATACTTTTGATGTTCTAGGACCTGATGCACAGACGGGAGTAACTTCTCCTGCATCAGTAAACACAGCTGGAACGTATCAGATTAGAGTAACAGATGGTCTTGGTTGTATAGCTACTTCAGCAGATATCATCGTTAATCCTACGGTTACCCCAACTGCTACTACAGCTACTGTTCCCGTACTTTGTTTTGGTGAATCTACAGGAGCTGTTACCATTACCCCAACAGCAGGCGAAGGTCCTTTTGAGGCAAGAATGATCTTACCGCTACCTGCAGGAGTATTTGGGCCGGATCTTACCTTTACAGGTTTAGCTGCTGGGAATTATGTTTTTGAAATCAGAGATTCAAAAGAATGTGTTAGTGCTAATATCCCAGTTACGATAACAGAGTCACCAGAAATAACGGCTACAATTGATGCCATTACAAATATAGATTGTTCTACTATTACTACAGGAACCATTGAATTGAACCCTGCTACGGGAGGTTCTGTAGGAGTAACTGATTATACTTATGTCTTGCTAGATGGTGTAGAATCTCCTCCTCTTAGCGGCATATTCATTGCTGGCACTCAAAATACACGAACAACGACTAATCCACAAAATTTATTGGTAGGAGTTGGACCGACATTTGATCTTCTTGATCCAGGCACTTATTTCATCGATATTATAGCTTCTGATGGTTGTAGTAATCGTATAGGTCCATTTGTTGTGACACAACCTCCTTTTGATTTGAATTTTGATGTTACTCCAGTTCCAACAGATTGTTCTTCTGGCGCGACATATCAGATCACAGTAACAGGAGGAGAGGGTCCATTTTTGATTAATGAATTTAGAACTACCCCTCCGATATCAACAATACCACCATATGAAGCTTTAAATGGAGAGTTGGGAGGAGTTCCTGCTCCGCTTCCAAATGCTTTTTTGAATGAGACCAGACATGAATTTACAGGTTTAGATTATGGTACTCCTTATGTCTTTGAGATTATTGATACCGCATCGGGCTGTAGATATTTTGAAGCTGTTCCAGTAGTAGATCCCCCAGGATTTGATGTGGTGATTGATAGTACAGATCCTGCAGATTGTTTTGGAGATACTAACGGTACAGTAACCTTTACTGTCACTACTTTAGCTACTACAGTAGATTGGGAAGTGTTTGATGCTGATACAGGACTCACAACAGGTA
>NZ_VLNR01000112.1 GCF_007489275.1 Aquimarina algiphila | reverse complement strand
AGGGATTTAAAAATAGAATCTTATCAAAGATCACAGCAATGACCATTATTCAATATATCAATAGGTTTGAATTCAACAGAAATATAAACAACCTAAAAATTAATATTAACTAAATGCACAACGGGTTTTTCTTTTTTAGCAGCTATTACATTAAGTTACCAAACAAATTATCAAAAAGACTTAATTTGGTTACAGTTTTATTTTACGCACACCTCCACTTCCTGTATATTCTGAGATATATAATGTTTTAGTGTATTTGTTAGCAGCTATGCCATTTGGATTATGAAAAGATGCCTCTAACAAAGGTCCGTCGACTTGTCCAACTTCACCAGTGCCTGCCAGAATCTCTATTTCACCATTCATTGAAATTTTATAAATATAATTTACCGCAATTCCTGTAGCATAAATAGTATCATTTATCACCGTAATATAACCAATACCAAAATTCTGAATTACAATATCTGGTATATTAGCAATCAAAGAAATCTCACCTTTTTTATCAATAGAGTAAATATCTGCCGTATAAAAATTAGCAACAATTACATTTCCTTTACTATCCAAATCAATCCCCACACCTCCTAATAATCTTGGATCGTTTGCATATACTGTCATTTCGCCGCTAGAAGAAATTTTATGAACCGTAGGAGCCGTATAATTAGAAATATACAAATTGTCATAAGAATCTATAGTCATGCTACTAGGCCATCCATCTATAGTTGCAATAATTTCACGATCTCCATTAGGTTTTATCTGTAATACTTGACCATTTACTGTATTATTAGCATTATTAACATACAAATTATCTTTAGAATCTTTTGCAGTTCCCATAGGCCCTGACAGGCCAAGTATTGTATCCAAAATTTTTCCTTTTGGAGATAGTTTAAAAATTCGAGTACCACTACCTCCTGTATCAACAAACCGTCCGTATTCTGAAACATATACATTCCCAATTCTATCAACAGATACTGCACCATTCCCTGCAAAATCACTAATTAATGTTTTTACTTCGGGATCAGGATTAATCCCATCTCCACTACAAGATAAATGTAATAGCAAAATACTAAATAAGAGAGCTAACGAAGTTGTTACATACGCGACCTTTTTTAAAAGTGTTCTCATTTCTTTGTTTTTTAAAGTTTCAATAAAAGTATTTTCAAAAAACAAAAAAATCGACCGCTTGGGTACATCTAAACCCTTTTGCATCTATAAAGAATCTATTTTTTTTACATAACCACTTGGGGTATCTTTAACTATCATTTTGAATGCCTTATTAAAAGTAGATTTAGAATTAAAACCAGAATCCATTGATAATGCCAGTAGTGTATGTTGATGATGCTCGCCACTCTTAATCTTTTCTACAAATGCTCTCACTCTATATGTATTAATATACTCATAAAAAGTTGTTTTATGAATATTATTAAGAAGCCATGAAACATTATTAGTAGAGGTTTTTAAATTTTTAGCCAGATCAACTAGGGTTAGTTTATGATCCAGATATATTTTCTCTTCAATCATAAGTTTTTCTAATCCTGCTTTTAATTCTTGTAAGATCTGCCCTTCTAATCTTTCTCTATTTTTAGCTTGTTCCTTTCGCAATAGTGGCATTCTAAAAATATCAGGTTGTTTGAGACTATAAAAACCTATTACATAAATAAAAACAGAAACTACTATCCATATTGCATTATAACTTAAGAAAGATGAATAAATATTAAAGAAATATGCCAATATATAACTTGCAATCCAAAGCAATAAAAACAAAGCGCTTATAACTAAAATTGTTTTGAGATATGTGGCTAAATGTTGAGAATATGATACGTTATTTTTTTCTTCTCTTTGATACATTTTCAATAATTGAAAACAACGATAACCAAAATAAAAATTAAAAATGATTCCAACGGTTTCTACAATTAAAAAAGGTCCCGTAAGGCTTCCGTTCTGAAACATCAAAAAAAATTCATCATAGGAATACTGATATGTCCATAAATGATATATTACCATCCCTAATGCCGGAATAAAATAAGTGTACTTTAAGACATATTTTGTTTTTTCATTAAATATCAATCTTCGATAATAAAGGTAGAATAGGGGTCCAAATATAAAAACTAGTATATCCACAAAAAGAGCAAGTCTAAAAAAGAATATATTAGGAAACCCCACAGTGAAGAAAAATCGACCTGTTAGCATTATAGAAGCGATAATTAAAATCATTGACAATACTCTATTGGCTAACCTGTTTTTATTTTGCAATACCTGAAGTACTATTGCCAAAAATATTCCTTGACTAATTCCCAAAAAGACCACAAAATCAATAACATCCATAGTTTGTATTAAAAAGAAATTAAAACTTACGTAAAATTATTTGATTAAAAATAATTCTCGACCTAGGGTATACATTAGCACGGTTTTATTCTTCTAAAAATGATAAAATGCACTCTCAAGATGCTCAATATTGGTTCCTTGTTTATTTTTTATAATCGCTACAATATCAAAACGTACTTCTACATCCAAATCATGTTCTGTAATATAATGATCCATAACCCTAACCAACGATTGCATTTGTTTAGGTTTTACAAAGTCTTGTGGATTTCCGAACTCTGGTGTACTTCGTGTTTTTACTTCTACTGCTATTACTATATCTTCATTTCTGGCAATGATATCTACTTCGGATTTTAAATATCTATAATTTCTCTCCAAAATATCATATCCTTTATGGATAAGAAAGTTAACTGCTAATTCTTCTCCTTTTTTACCTAGAGCATTATGTTCTGCCATAATTATATATATTCTAATACTACTTCATCATGTTTTACTGTAAGAGAGGCTTCTGCACCAAAAATCAGAGCTCTATTGTCCTCAATATGCCCAAATGGAAATTTAAATGCAACCGGGAAATCGTATTCTGAAACTATATCCAAAATGATCCTTTTTGCCTTTTTACCAAATGGGATATTATTATCATGCATGTTGGTCATCCCTCCCACAATTAATCCTGATAGATTATCAAAATAGCCGTTTCGTTTAAGGTTATATAACATTCGATCAATATGATATAAATATTCGTCTAAATCCTCGATACATAAAATTTTACCCGAAGTATCTAAGGAAGATGCTGAACCACATAAAGAATATAGAATAGATAAATTTCCTCCTATCAATTGACCTGTACAGGCTCCAGCAATATTCTTTTTTGAAGAAGGGATAGTATATTTTATTTTTTTTCCAAAAATAGTATCCTTCAAAGAAATTTGCGCTGCTTTGGTCCCTTTATGAATATCAATTGGCATAGGAGCATGTAATGACCGTATTCTCAAAGTATGAATATGAGAATGTAATACTGTAATATCAGAATATCCAATAATCCATTTTGGGGATTTGCAAAAATTAGAAAAATCTATCTGATCAATAATTCTTACTGTACCATAACCCCCTCGTGCACACCAAATTGCTTTAATTTCTTTGTCATCAAGCATTCTTTGAAAATCCTCTATTCTGTCTTGATCTGTCCCGGCAAACTGGTTGTTTGCTATTCCTATTGTTGAACCCAGTATAGGGTCTAGTTCCCAGCTTTTTAGCAGTGCTATTGCTTCACGCACTTCTTTCATATTAATTTTTCTAGCCGTAGAAACAATAGCTATTTTATCTCCAACTTTAACAGAATCAGGGGTAAACATTTCTTAAATTTTCAATTTTACGATACTAATTAACAAAGACTTTCGTTATAATCTATTATATTGTACACAATTTTGTCCCTAAATTCTATTAATAAACCTGTTGTCTATGATGTCAGATACTACATGTAATCTAGCTTCCTTAGCCGAATATGTCCCTTCTCCAGCTAATCCCTGGAACGTAAACAAAGTTCATCATTTGTATCGTAGGATTGCTTTTGGAGCATCAAAAGCCGAAGTTACGGCTGCCTTAACGCAGACTCCTTCTGCGTTAATAGATCAATTAATTGGTGACGCTCTTGCTTTAATTCCTACAGCTCAACCTTTATGGTGGAATTGGAATAGAGACCAGTTTGAAGCGGCCGAAAACGCTAATGAAGAAAACACTGTTGGATTCTACCGCCGCCAATGGAAAAACCAAATGGTTGGTGATTTGATACAAAACAAAGTTAGAGATCGATTAACGCTATTTTGGAGCAATCATTTTGTTACAGAAGATGATGTTTATAGAAGTCCTGCTTATCAATACCAATATTATAATCTTCTCCAGATGCACTCATTGGGGAATTTTAGAGATTTTGTATCAGATATAGGAATTACCAATGCTATGTTGGTATATCTTAATGGTGATGAAAATATACGAGATCGTCCTAACGAGAATTATGCTCGAGAATTATACGAGCTATTCACTCTTGGTGTCGATAATGCATATACTGAAGATGATATTCAGGAAACGTCAAAAGCACTTACCGGGTATGTAAATACCAATGATATACCATGGGGTGATATTCTATTTAATCCAGCACAATTTAGTAACGAATCTAAAACTATTTTCGGGCAAACCGGAAACTGGACATATGATGATGTCATCAATATTTTATTTACACAGAGAGAAACTCAGGTAGCCACTTTTATTTGCACCAAATTATATGCATATTTTGTGAGCCCTACGTGTAATGAAGCTATAGTTGATCAAATGGCTCAAACTTTTATCACCAATGGTTTTCAAATTGCACCGGTACTTAGTCAGCTGTTTAAAAGTGAACACTTTTTTGATCAAAATGCAATAGGATCAATTATCAAAAGTCCTTGTGATTTGATGATTTGCTTTTTTAATGAATTAGGGTTTACATTATCCGATACAGACGTTAATGATTATGTACGAGGTACTGTTCGCATTTTGGGACAGGACGTGTTAAATCCCGTAGATGTAGAAGGTTGGCAAGGTGATGAAGATTGGATTAGTCCTGACCTTTTAATAGGTCGTTGGGAAAGTGCAAGATTTATTGTCAATAGAGCATGGGCTCAGGATCAGCAACAATTTAGAGATTTTGTTGTAGGTTTACCCATAGGAGAATTATCTGAAGGAAATCTTGTCAATACGCTAAGTGGTTCAGAAGTGGACATTGTAGTTCGAGCATTAGTAAATTACTTCTTCCCTCGAGGTATAGCTGACCCTGTTATTTTTAATGAAATTTCTGGTGTCTTTAGAGATGTTCCAGCTTTTCCTCCCAGTTACTATGACGTAGGAGCTACTGACCCTGCGATATGGAGACTAGACCGACCCGAGGTATCAGAACAATTTCTTGCGTTCTTAGACTACATTGTAGACATCCCTGAATTTCAACTTAAATAAAATTGCCATGTGTGAAACTAATCACAATCAAAATATAAAATTAGACAAAGACGGTAACTGTAATACCGACGATCATAAAAAATGGAACCGACGATCATTTCTACAAGCCTTAGGGCTAGCAGGTGGAGGATCGATGATGCTTGCTAATACACCGCTTTCGGTTTCAAGACCTTCTCCATTATCTATAGCGCTAAGTCAAGCTCAAAACGATAATATTTGTGTTTTTGTACGTTTAAGTGGAGGTAATGATGGGTTTAATACCATAATCCCAGTTTATGATTATGATGTATATGCCAATGCAAGACCTTTAATACGAATACCACCCAGTGAATTTATTACTCTTGATGATGATTTTGCTATGCCAAAACCCATGAATAAGCTTGAAAGTGTATGGGGTGATGGAAAAATGAAAGTAGTTCATGGTGTTGGATATGAAGATTCATCGTTATCACATTTTAAAGGATCAGATATTTATGCAAACACTAATCTACGAGAAGATGATCGTACCGGGTTTATGGGTAGATATTTTGGCGAAATTTATCCTGATTACTTTTTTAATCCACCTCCAAGTCCTCCTTCTATTCAGATAGGAAGTATTGGAAATTTAATTTTTAAAGGTCCTGAAAGTGATTATTCTTTTGCGATTTCTAATCCGGATAGATTACTTCAAATTATAGAAAATGAAACTTTTTACGATTTAGAAGGACTTGATGAGTGTACTTATGGTGATAGATTAAGATTCCTAAGAGAAGCAACAAATACGACCTTCAATTATGCCGAAGTGATTAGTGCTGCTTACAATAGATCTTCTGATTTTGGCGGATACCTGGATGACAGTTTAGGACGACAATTCAGTATCATATCAAGATTAATTAAAGGAAACCTAGGTACCAAAGTATTCTTGATTACTTTAGGTGGGTTTGACACTCATAATAATCAACCGCTAAGACACCAGGAGTTATTGAATTCATTCTCTGAATCTGTAAATAATTTTTATGCAGATTTAACCGCTGCCGGATGGGATGATAAAGTACTTACTATGACCATGTCAGAATTTGGTAGACGATTTAGAGAAAATGGTTCTCTGGGAACAGATCATGGTACTGCGGCACCAACCATGTTCTTTGGAACTGCGCTTAACGGAAATGGTTTTGTAGGTGAACATCCTGACTTAAATAGTTTGACACGAGGAGGAAATGTAACCAATACCATGGACTTTAGAAGAGTGTATGCCTCGGTTATGAAAGATTGGCTATGTATTGATGAAGGAATGGTAGGAAGAGCACTATTAGATACCGATGGTGGTCCTTTTGAATCTCTAGATTTAGGATTTAACTGTTCTGGCACCACTTCTAACATCCCAAATGATGGAGAAAATCTAACCCATATTGTTTCGTACAGTGATAATCAAACGTATATTAATATTGTAAGTCCGATGACAATGCATGTCGAAGTATCGCTATACAATGTAATTGGACAACAAGTTGCCATATTGAGTAATGAGATGCTTATGGAAGGAGATGATTTGGTAATTGACGTAAAACAAGCGGCAAGTACGAGATTAAGTACAGGACCATATGTATATCAAATTCAGACCAATATCGGCAATTTTAGCAGGTCGATTGTAATCTCATAAATCAACATACAAGACCACAGTAAGTGTCCAAAATAATTGGACGTTGCTGTGGTCATATTTTGCAAGTGTTTTTATTACCTTTGTGCCTTATTTTTTTAGCATTATGAGCACAAACGGAAGATACACGATTACAGCAGCTTTACCATACACCAATGGCCCAATTCACATAGGCCATCTTGCAGGTGTCTATGTCCCTGCAGATATTTATTCACGTTACTTAAGAATTACAGGCAAAGATGTTGCTTTTATCTGTGGTAGTGATGAGCATGGTGCTGCAATCCCAATGCGAGCTAAAAAAGAAGGAGTTTCTCCTCAAGTTATTATTGATAAATATCACGCTATTATAAAAAAATCCTTTGAGGAGTTCGGGATTTCATTTGATAATTACTCGAGAACCTCTGCTCCTATCCATCATGAAACTGCTTCAGAATTCTTCAAAAAACTCTATAAAGATGGTAAGTTTATAGAAGAAACTTCAGAACAGCTCTATGATCCTGAAGCTGATCAATTTCTTGCAGATCGATTTGTAACAGGTACATGTCCAAAATGCGGTAATGAAGAAGCATATGGAGATCAATGTGAAAACTGTGGTAGTTCTCTTAATGCCACAGATTTAATTAATCCAAAATCTACTATCTCCGGAGCAGAACCAATAACCAAACAAACAAAGCATTGGTTTTTGCCATTAGATCAATACGAAAGTTTTCTAAGAGAATGGGTTTTAGAAGGTCATAAAAAAGATTGGAAAACTAATGTGTATGGGCAAATCAAATCCTGGGTAGATGACGGACTTCGTCCTCGAGCAGTAACTCGTGATTTAGATTGGGGTATTCCTGTGCCAGTAGAAGGGGCCGAAGGAAAAGTGTTATATGTATGGTTTGATGCTCCTATTGGATATATATCTTCTACTAAAGAATGGGCAGAAAGAGAAGGAAAAGACTGGGAACCTTATTGGAAAGATTCAAATACCAAATTAGTTCATTTTATAGGAAAAGATAATATCGTGTTTCACTGTATTATTTTCCCGAGTATGCTCAAAGCAGAAGGAAGTTACATATTACCCGAAAATGTCCCAGCCAATGAGTTTTTAAATCTTGAAGGAAATAAATTATCTACCTCAAAAAACTGGGCGGTATGGCTACACGAATATCTTGAGGAATTTCCTGATAAACAGGATGTTTTAAGATATGCGCTTACAGCAAATGCTCCTGAAACCAAAGACAATGATTTTACCTGGAAAGATTTTCAGGCGCGTAATAATAATGAGTTAGTAGCCATATTTGGTAACTTTATTAATAGAGTGGTTGTATTAACCAATAAATATTATGATGGTATCATACCGGCGCCAAGCACATTATTTGAAATTGATAAACAAACCCTAGCAGAGCTTAAAGCCTATCCTGTTGTGATCTCGAGTTCTATAGAACGATACCGATTTAGAGAAGCTAGTCAGGAATTATTAAATGTAGCCCGGTTAGGAAATAAATATCTAGCAGATGAAGAGCCATGGAAGACCATTAAAACTGATGAAGAACGTACTAAAACTGTTATGTATGTAGCACTACAAATTGCTTCGGCACTTGCCACATTATCAGAACCGTTTCTACCATTCACAAGTAGCAAACTAAAATCGATTCTTGATCATTCTGGGTTAAACTGGGAAGAAATTGCAACAAAAGATGTACTACTCCCTGAAGGACATCAAATTGGAAAAGGAGAATTATTATTTTCAAAAATAGAAGATGCAGAAATACAACGCCAATTAGATAAATTAGAAGCTACTAAAAAGGCAAACGCTGCAGAAAAAAAAGCCATAGAGCCACAGAAAGAAACTGCTACTTTCGAAGATTTCACCAAATTAGATATTAGGGTAGGAACCATCGTAGAAGCAGAAAAAATGCCTAAAGCAAAGAAACTTCTGGTCCTTAAAGTGGATACAGGAATTAACACAAGAACGATAGTTTCTGGAATTGCTGAGCATTTTACTCCTGAAGAAATCGTGGGTAAAAAAGTAACCGTACTGGTCAATCTCGCCCCAAGAAAACTACGTGGTGTAGAAAGCGAAGGCATGATCCTTATGACAGAAAATCCTGAAGGTAAAATCGTATTTCTAAATCCGGACGAAGACAACGTAAATCCAGGCGCGATCGTTAGTTAGTTTTTTAAAAAAAGTTGCAAAATTGGTAACAAATCTGATTCTTATGACATTCATAAGAAGATAATGTTATTTTATGAAAAGAAATATTCTTACCCTAATATCGATTTTTTCCTTTGTCTTATTTTCTTTCTCACAAGAATTAATTTCTAAAGATGAGCTGCGCTTAAAATCAAATCTAAGCGAAAGAAGAGAATCTATCCCGATTGTTAACTCGTTAAGCAACGAATTATCACTATTCATTGCAGACAGGAAAGATATTTATTTTAATAAGTACAATTCAGGTTTTGAGATCATAGATCAACAAAAATTTGAAAGACCAAAGTCAAAGGCTAAAAATATTTTAGAAAAAGTAAATTCAGGTGAAAACAAATATCTGTTTTTACTGTCAGATGATTCTAAAAAGAAAATGGAGCTTATTAAAATAAATACCAAAAAAGCAAAAATTGAGCTTATTACCACTACTATATTATCAGAAAAAGAACGTTTTCTAAAAGCTTTTACTTATAAAAATCAAATTTTCATTCTAGCTATACCTAAAAAGACTTCAATACTAAATATCCACAAGATAAAACCAATTGGGGAAAAAGAGACTTTAACATATGATCTCACTAATGAAGAATTCTTTGATAAATATGACAAAATAACGTCACTATATAAATCCTTTCTAATATCTCAAGGAGGGATTAGCAAAGCAATATTTGATACTGAATATATAGAGGAGGGCATTCCTAATTCCTTGGAAGTAACTTCAAAACCTATTAAACTTTATAGGCGTGACAACTCTATTATAGTGACACTAGACGTAGGAAATAAGTATACACAAGTATTAACTCTTAATCTAGATACTGTTAATTACAAAATATCCAATATAAAAAAACCTGTATTGCAAGACATTAATAAAACCAATAAAGCATTCATTAAATCGAACTCTTTTCTATCAAGAAACAGATTATATCAAATTATTGGTATTAGAGGTCAAATGAAGTTTAAAGCTACCGACTTGACATCCAATGAAATTATTAAAGAAATTGCTTTAGGGAGAAAAGATACTATTACATTTAAGAACACACCTATTATACAGGAAGGAGCAATGTATAATGGGTATAGAGAAATGGAAAAAACACAAAAGTTTTTGAGAAAAATTGCATCGGGAAAAATCGGAGTTTCTGCTCACTATATAAAAGATACAATACAACTTACCTTAGGAGGAGTAAAAGAAATAAGAGGAGGAGGTGCTCCTATGGTTGGATTTGGGTTTGGTGCTGTTGGAGGTGCTACTTTTGGAGTAGCGAATGCTTTTGCGACCCCAACATATTATGCTTATGCTAGCTATGCATCAACAATATCTACTCGTATCCATTGTCTATTTGATGAACAAATGTCTCATCTAGAAGGTGAAGTGCCAACCAATGCTTTTGATAAAATCAAGGATTTTTCTGAAGATATATATAACGAAAAAGCTGAAACCGTATTCAAATTTAATGGGTATTATGTTTATGGATATTATGATTCTTTATTACATAAATACTTTCTTAGAAAGTTCGAAGATTAAAACCATGTAATATTAACCATGCTTAAAACAATACATAATCCAATAGTATAACTATTAAATTAACACACTTACTCCTAGTAAAAAACATATATCATATAAAATTAATCATATGTATAGATTATACTTCCTCTGATTTGTAATTTTCCAACAAAATTAAGTCAATCATGAGAAAAAACATTTTAATATTCACGCTGCTGAGTCTTAACCTTGCAAGTGCACAATTGAATTTAGATTTTGATGGATAATTCGGTTTGATTTGTGCCACTGATTTCGGAGCTATAGTGCCAGTAATTTCAGTTCAAACTGTGCCACTTTTTACAGTTCGAATTGTGCCAATGTAAATTGAGTCGAGTTAATTTCGGTTCTA
>NZ_VLNR01000111.1 GCF_007489275.1 Aquimarina algiphila | reverse complement strand
TTCGTATGGCACTATTTACTGATTTTCCGCTTTCATTATCAATCACTTTAAAATACACGTTATAAGTTCCTGCTGTATTAGGATTGTATCTAAAGGTAGTTGTTGTCGATGTTTGTTTTACGTTATTGAGGTACCATTCATAGCGAAGGTTCCCTGTACCACCTCCTATGCTCGATGCACTAAAATCAACATTGGTTCCTTTTACAATATGTGTATAATTTGCATTAACCAATGGTGTAGTTAGTTCAGGATATTTTACTATTACACTCATGGTATGACTTACTCTGTGTTTNGTATTGTAGGCCAATACCTTTACTTCATAAGTACCTTCACTAGTAAAGGTTTTGGTAAAACTTACTCCACTACCACATTGTTCTTGTGCACCATTCACACTCCATGTATATAGGTTAGCACTCCCACTACCAGAAGTATTCGCAGTAAAGGTTGCAGGCTGGTTAGGAACCTTAGGCTGATCACCAGGAGTATCGATAATGACTCCTCCCAAAGCATCAGACTGCTGACCTTGATAGTTATAGCGTACTTGCTCTACCACATGCTGATCCTGATCTAATGCATATTGCATTCGGTTCATATCATCATACCTATAATATGCCGTTTGTCCTTGTGGATTGGTCATACTGGTTAACCCGATTAATGGATCATAGGTATACCCGCTCACTTGTGCATTTGCAAAATAGGCATGCTCTCTTAGGTTTTTAAACAGAGTACGCATGGTCGTTTCTTCAGCAGCAGTGTCTTCTGTATCTGAAGTTGTTTTTAACTGATTGATCAGTGTCGTTACTGCTGCAGGTATCCCCGTATAACTTGCATTATCAATTTTTACAATGGGTTGGGTGTTGTTATATCCCCAAACATACATGATATGACGCCCATCGACTTGGGACACTTCTAAGGGGTTACCGTTAGTGTCATAATCCAGATATTCGATACGATCTTGTAGGGTTGCATCCCCTTTAGCAGATTGGACGATCTCAGGTAAAACAATGCTAGTATTCCAATCTTTGTATTTGGTACGCTGTCGGGAAGTAAGTTCTCCATTTATATAGGTCTCTTGCTGTATAGGTGCTGCAATACGGTGTTGTGTTGCTTTTTTCTTCAACTTAGAGATGGTATTGTATTCAGCAGTGGTTAAAGCTTTTCCTAGTGCAGTTGTAGAAATAACATCATCTGGATAATAGCTTTTTGTAACTACCGTTTCTGCATTACTATCAGTGGTTGTAGTCTGTATGGGCATGGTTCTACCTTGATAGCCTGAATCATATCCGTATTGAATGGTTGTCTTTACTGCTCCAGAATTATACTGATTTGTTTTTTGGGTTTGTTCTAATAAATAGCGTTCACTTAGATTATCATATCCCAAATATCCAGCACCCGCACTACCAACATAGCCCATGGCTATATTATCAATCCGAATATCCCCTTGTTTTTTATAAGTATTATATATTTCTTCTACTTCATCAAATGTGTCTCTGTCTTTATTATATTTATATGTTTTTTCACGAATTAATAACCCTCTTCTGTGAGAATAATCCACGGCTGGAGCAAAAGGATAAAAGTTTTCTGACCAAACATACTCATTAGAACTACCAAACCCGCCAGCATCAGCAAAAAAACTATAGGTGTACTCTGTTTTACCTTGTTCTTTATCAGTGTTATATGCCGTAACGTTAGTATATCCAACGTGATACGTGCTTTGTCCGTTAAATGGAAATATACTATTGGACTGGATAACATTAAAAAAACAAGAATTAGGACCTTGGCGAAAAGGAGCATTTTTTATTAAAAAAACAGGTGGATTTAGCGATAAGCCACTTGATAAACCCGTATTATCAAATTGATTATAGGTGTATTTCTTAGTATTTAGGATAGTGCCATTATCATCTTTAAATCGCATTTCTTTAATTCTAAGGCCTCCTGTCTTTGCTACATTAGAAGGATTGTTATTGTCATTTTCTATGGTTTGTTTATAAAAAGATATGTCTGCTGCACCGTCAGAAAGGAAGGGGCCATTTTTTATGCTTATAGTATAAGTTCCAGCTTCCAGATCCATTACTCCTGTCTCATTAGCGTTACGAAACGTGAGTACCAAATCACCATTGGCTTTAGTGATTTTGATGGTGGGGCAATCACGAGTAGGGTCACCAAGACAATTCTGAGAAAAAGAGGTTCTGTAGGAAACAATACCACTCTCATTGAGAGTAAAATTAGAACTAACAGTTTCTCCAGGAACGTTAGAGTTTACAACTTGTGACCCTATAATTAACTTAGAAGTTAACCTGTTGCCAGCAAAGAAAGCTGCTCCACCTGACACGGTATTGGATTCGTATACAAACTCTGTTTTACCTTTGGTAGGATATTCTATTTCCTTCAATAATAGCGTTTGTGCGTGAGACTCATCCACTGTGCGATCCCCGCCGTCTACGTGTACTGGGCCAGTATTGGTTGTATATGCAAATTCTGGATATAAATATTGGTTATCAACACCGTTAGCATAATCCCAAAAATCTCTATCAAATGAAAATCGCTCAGGAAATGGGTGTTCCTGGTAATAGGTAAAGTTATGTTCCTGATTGATTGTGTTTCCTTTTTGTTGTTTGATCTTTTGTAAGTACAATTTCTTAGTTCTTTGGTCAAGATCTCCATAGTTTCCAAAATGTTCCCATGCGCTAGTAGTGAAATACCCATATTCAAATAAATAACGATCAACAATCTTGTTATTAGTATCTTTTAGCTCAATCTTAGAAAGTGCTTTATCATTTTTGAGATCCGTTCGGGAAATAGTATAGTCAAAATGGATACTTCCCTTAGGTGTTACAATAGAGGTAAGATATGTAGGAAAATAACGATCTTCAGAAAATGTAAGAGATACTCCCGGTGTAGTACAATCTCCATTCAGAGAAGCTTGTATGTATTTTTTCTGTTCCAATATATTCCAATACTCAATTTCGTTGGTGCCTCTTGTATAATTGAAACGAATACGATTCCCTTTATGATCTTTGATCTGTGTAAGATACCAACCAGAAGTATAGAAATTAATTGCCGAGGGAAGGTTCTGATTTTGAGCTCTAATCCTACTTTGTTTGGTTTCAAGAACTGTATCTAAGGTTCCTGGAATAGTACCAAAAGTATAGATTAGCCCCGTTTCGGTAGTAATTTCCCAACCGACAATCTTATTTGAGTTGTCTTTTGTATAGTTAATAATTAGATCATTTTTTGGATGACTATATATCCCACCATTTTGATCGAAGAAAAATTTTCCACTTCCTCCAGGGTAGTTAAAATAATATACATCAGACTCATAATCCTGGTGTCCATCTATAGCATTTTGAAAAAGTAGATTCTTTTCTGAAGCGTTGGAAGTAAAGTAATTGCTTACTGTATTACTGGTATTAATAAACCCCTGAGGGTCATCATCGGCAATACCTCTCACATTACGCGTAATCATACCTCCTGCATTGAGTGCCCAACCCAGACCAACACGAGACGCAATTTCATTAACTTTTATTCCGGAAGCATGATAATTTAAAGATACAGGAATGTTTATTTCCTGTTCTGCAATATTGACTATTGGGATAGAAATATTGGGCGTACCTGTATGTAGGCTCACTGGGATATCTATAAATTTACCCAAAGCAGCAGCCTCTGGAGTTGGGGGAGAAATATTAGGAACTTCTTGCCCAAAAGTTAAGGCACATACCATCCCAAGGATAAATAACATTTGTTTTTTCATAAAAGTGATTTTGTAAGTGTTTTTAATTTTCCCATTACGAATTTGTGTTTAGCGGCACAAAAAACGATGTTTTCTCAATAAAAATTTTACGGGTTTCCCCATGTTTTATGTTTTCCTGGTACAATATTAATACCTGCCAGTTTCATTTTTCGGGACTGGTAATTTCAAAATGTTAATTAATTGTTAAGGGTTTAAGGTCGGAAGTTTGAAAATATAAAATCAAGGTCTAGAGTATGATATAATATGTTTTCTTCCAACTTCCGTCTTCCAACATTCGACGCTTTTCACCACTTATTTTCGTATTAAAATAATTTAAAAGGAATCCTTACATTTGAGTGATCACTTCACACTCAACAGGATGTTTTTTTGTAGAAGGCTTTGGCTACGCTATATATTTTTCTTTTTTGTTTTACCTGTTTTTCAGGTTGCAGCATTATATGCGCAAGACAATCAAAAAATAAACAGTACAGAACTCGGTGATAAAACTCCACAAGAACTGGTTGATCTTATTAAGAAAGCAACTCCGGATGAGCGTGAGCAATACGAAACAACTCTACTGAACTATCCGCAACAGGATTTAGCGACAGCGGAGCAATATCTTCGGGTCGGACGCTATTTTTATGGTAAAGAAGAATTTGAAAAATGTATCAGATACTTAGATAAAGCAATAGTCATTGCAAGAGAACTACAAGAGTATAAAATTATTTGTTATTCCTATACGATAAAAGGGAATTGTTATCTAAGAGAAGGAGATAACCAAAGTGCTTTGGATGCCTACTATATTGCTTTGGATGTGGCGAAGTCTTATGAAGATCTTGAGCTGCAAATGATAACCAATTCTTGTCTTATTCTTGTTTTACAAAGGATGAATCAGTTAGATAAGGCAATTGGGATTTCTGAACGAATCTTAAAATTAATAGATAAAACCTCTTTCAAAAATACAAGAGAACATGTTAGGATATTAACCACCATCAATGACGTATATCTGAATGCAGAACACTATGACTCGGTATTACATTATGCAGAAAAAGGAATTGCGCTAAGCAAACATCTTGATTATAAGGAAGGATTGGTAGATCTATATATCAAAAAGGGAATGGTGTTCTATCATACCAAACAATATGACAAAGCATTTAAATACTTATTAAAAGCGGAGGATATTATATTGAATTTTGATATTGAAAATAAATTTTTTCCTAAGACCAATATCAATTATTTTTTAGCAAGTTGCCATTATGAACAAAAGGAATATGATAAAGCGATTGCGTATTTAGATAGAACTTTGGATTCAATTGAAGAGACGGATTTGGATAAAATGCCTGTGATTCAATCTCATTTGCTTATGGCAAACTGTTATGGAGAAAAGAAAGATCTTGAAAAAGCCCTGTATTGGCATAATAAGTACCTGGAGTTGAATGAGGAATATCAAAAGAATAAAGATAAAACCGTAAGTAAAATTTATACCGCTGAAGCAGAAAAATTAGAGAACGAAATTGAGAACTTAAAAAGTGATCAAATAGCTGATAAGCAAACTAAAACCTATGTGCTGATTATATTGATTATTGTTTCAGTAGCTTTTGTTTTTGTAGTATTTAACTATAGAAAGAAGCAAAAGAAGAATACGGTATTATTTCAGGATTTGATGCAAAAAATAGAAGTGTTAGAACTTCGTGAACAAGAGGAAGGAGAACAAAAAGAGGAGGTAAAAGAAATCATAATTGACGATATAAAGGTCGATGAAGTTCTTAAAGGGCTAAGTAAGCTTGAAGCTACAGAGTATTTTTTGAGATCAGACTGTAGCCTGGGATCCATTGCAAAAAAAACAAAGACGAATACAACCTATTTATCCAAGATTATTAAAATGTATAAAGGCAAAAATTTTAATAGTTATATTAATGAGCTACGAATTGATTATGTGTTAAGGAGGTTGAAAAACGATAAGAAATTCAGATCTTTTTCTATCGTATCTATTGCCAAAGAAATAGGGTATAAAAGTGATAATTCTTTTACCAAACATTTTAAAGCAAAAACAGGATTAAATCCATCGTATTATATCAAGAAGATTGAGCATATGGAGGAGCAATTACAATCCTAAGAAATAGCTTTAAAAAGAGTACCGCAAATTATTTAAAATAAGGTTTCCAGATTATGATGTAGTTCTGGTAACTCCTATCTTCAAAAAAAGGTTAAGAATTCACAATAAATCATTTTTAGTATGAAGAAGAAAAAAACGCACAAAATTATGTTGAGAAAGCTAACTATAGCACGGATTAGCAATGATACATTAAACCAGATTAAAGGAGGGAGTAGTGTTCCACCTTCTACATCTTCAAATTTTGAATCTGATGCCTGGTGTGAGGATAGTCATATCCCATGATTTATACTTAAAAAAAGCCCTGTGAATCACAGGGCTTTTTTTATCTCCTTATTTTATCAAATTTGAGGAATTCTAATTTTTCACTTGCTGTATTTCAGGTTATCTTGAGATCAAGATCTTACTGTTAAAATCGATTTTGATAAGGGGAAGCCGAAAACCTTTTAAAATAGAGTAGGTAGTTTTTTTAAACATATCTCATGAAAAAATCATTAAAAAATCTGGAGCTTAAAAAAGAAACCATTAGTAAACTTAATTTGGACAAGGTAAAAGGAGGATGGCATGCAACAGCAATGTGTAATCCTACAAATTTTTGTCCAACACAAGGAGCGCTTAATTCTTGTCCTCCTCCAGGAGTTCAATGCTTCTAATTAGCGTGAGTTCGATGTTAGAAAACAACGTCAATTCGAGTGATCCGACAAAGTAGGATTGTATCGAGAATAGTTGTTTTCGACTCAAAAAGTCTAATTGCGATAGCTCTACTGAGTCTGTCGAAGTACAATTTTTCTTCTGTCACCTCGAGTATAATCGAGAGGCCATTACGAAAAACCACTCAATTTGACGACTTTTTTTAATTCATTTTAGATCGAACTCAGATTAATTAGAGATATAGGGTTGATCAATTTCATATAAAAACCAGTATTAGATGTATCAACCTTCTTAAACATATGGCGGAAATCGAAAAGCCTTTAACAGAGTAGATAGTTTTTAAAATATATCTCATGAAAAAATCATTGAAAAATTTAGAACTTAAAAAAGAAACCATAAGCAAATTAGATACATCGGCATTACATAAGGTACAGGGTGGACATTCTGGTTGCTGTCCAACAGAAGGAGCTCTTAATTCTTGCCCTCCTCCTGGACGCATGTGCTTCTAAGATAATTGATAGTAAATTCGATACAAGATTTTTTTTCAGAATATTATAAACATTTTTCTTGTATTGATATTATCAAGCATTTAGGTTTAAATAGCAAGAAAGCTGCCCCATAAAGGCGGCTTTTTTCTCTTCGGATACAAGGATTAAAACGCATCGGTTTAAGACATTCAATAAGCTTTATTGAATAAGCTGACGTTTAAAAGCAGAGCTTTTAGGTCTTTTTCAACCAGTATAAGATTTGTTTTTGCGTTAAAAAATCTTGAAACCTTGGAAAGATTTTAGTAAAACAAATTTGGTTTTCAGTAAAACTGAAAAATACCTTGGAAAAAGCGCCTTTTCTTTTGTTTCGTTTTCTTTGGGCGAACAAAGAAAATGAAAAGAAGGTTGAATCAATTTTAGCTATGAAAACCAAAATATTATAAAATGTTTCAATGTAAGAGATTTTATATTCAGCTAATATGCTAAAAGAAAGAAATGGTATGAATCAAGAACAGGTTTTATTAGAAAAACTAAAGGAGATTGCAGAAATCCTAAAAAAAGAATATACCCATAAAGAAGAGATAGGAGTATTGTCCGGTATTTCGGGAATTGCTTTGTTTCAGTTTTATTATGCTAAGTTGATGAATGAAGAATCTCATGCAGAAATCGGAGTTGAACTCCTGGGATTGGTTTTTCAAAAGATAAATGAAGGATATACACTTCCGACTTTTTGCTCTGGAATTGCAGGAGCGGCCTGGGCAATAGAATTGTTACAAGAAGAAGAATTTATAGATATAGATTGTGATGAGGTATTATCAGGACTTGACACGTATTTAATTCAGTTTATAAAGAACACAGAGAGCGATCAAAATTTTTACGATTTCTTACATGGGATATTAGGTGTGGGATTCTACTTTGTAAAACGATATCAAAATACCAAATCAAAAACCTTAAAAGAAAAATATAAAGGTCTTTTATTAGAGATCGTGGCGTTACTTCAAAAAACGTCGCAGATAGAAGACAATAGAGCAAAATGGGAATCGTATTTAATACGAGATGAGGATGTAAAAGGGTATAACCTTAGTTTTGCTCATGGAATCACAAGTATTATTAATTTTTTATCACGATTAGCAGCATATGATGATTTTAATAAAGAAGTGGTTACTTTACTACAGCAATCGGTGAAGTATATTTTTAGCTTAAAAAACAAGGAAGGTACAGATTCATCATCTTTTCCTAGTTGGATAACCTGTGACAATAAAAAGAGCGAGAGTTCGAGATTGGCTTGGTGTTATGGAGATTTAGGGATAGGAATAACACTGTGGAGAGTTGGTAAGGTGTTAGATAATACGAAGTATAAAAATGAAGCTGTTGCAATATTAAAACACGCAGCAAAAAGAAGAGACCTTACAGAGACATCGATTAATGATGCGGGATTGTGCCATGGTGCTTTTGGGGTAATGCATATGTACAATTATATGTATATTGAAACGCGTGACCCTATATTTGAAGAAACTGCTGGTTTTTGGATGAATGTAGGACTTGATATGGCTGTGCATAAAAAAGGACATGCAGGATATATGCAGTGGGTAGGAGGCGAACATCCGGGATGGCGAACAGAGATTAGTGTACTAGAAGGTATTGCCGGTATTGGATTATCTATACTGTCGTATCTGGCGCCATTTGATACTAAATGGGATGAGTGTTTGTTAATAGGTTGATTGTTAAGCTGTAATGTTTAGTATTTCTTTTACAATTCTTGTAATTCTTTCTTAATTTTCCCGACCTATGGGATATGCCTAAACCAATTTTTAACCAAACCAATTTTTTTATAGCATTACAATATCTATTCGCTAGAAAGAAACAAAGTTTTCTGGCGACAGTGGGAGTGATGCTTGGTGTAACTACATTTATTGTCATGATTAATTTTATGACAGGGGTTAATGATTTTTTGGATGATGCTGTATTTAAAGGGAGTCCTGATGTAATTATAAGCGGAAAACAGGAAGGATCTTCTAAACAACAATCTCTGGGAGGGAATTTAAACACGCTTAAAAATATTGATCAAATTAATACACTGTTATCAGATCATGATAATGTGCGTTCTTTTGCACATCAGATAATTTCACCCGCAATTTTGATCAGTACTACCAATCAGTTACCTGGAGGTATTAATGGTGTTTTTCCGCTGCAAGAGCATCAAATGGTTGATTTGAATCGTAGATTAATAGAAGGACGTGGTTTTGAAAGCCTTTCTGAAGAGAATACAATTTTACTCGGAGTTAGCCTGGCTAAACGTTTGCAAATTTCTGCAAATGATACGTTAAAAATGATTTTGCCTAATGGGAAAAGCGAACAACTTCTAGTTGCAGGGATATTTAGTTTCGGAATTACTACCATTGATAACGTACGTACGTATATGCCCGCAACAACGTTACAACGGTTATTGGGTAAAGAAAATTCGATTACTCATATTCATATAAAACTTAAGGATCGTGATAACGTAGCGATTAAAAAAACATTAATTCAAAAATTTGAGGGAAGTACTGTAGAAGATTGGAAAGATAGTAATAAGACTATTGTGATAGGCAATAAAGTGCGTGATATTCTAACCTGGTCGGTCTCGTTTGCATTGCTTTTGGTTGCTGGGTTTGGGATTTACAACATCATGAATATGACAGTCTTTCAAAAACGAAAAGATATTGCAGTATTAAAAACGGTGGGATATTCAAGTAATGATATTATTTTCATTTTTCTTATACAATCCATAATTATTGGAGTGTTTGGAGCTCTTTTGGGAGCGGGTTTTGGATATATCATCAGTTATGTGATTTCTACCACACCTTTAGACACTTCTGATTTTATTATTGTTGATACCTATCCTATTAATTTTAACCTGGGATATTACATTTTAGGACTTGCTTTTGGTGTAGTTACAACAATTTTAGCAGGGTATTTTCCATCAAAAAAAGCAAGTCAAGTTGATCCCGTAACCATAATTCGAGGCCTATGATTCTGGAAGCAAAACATATTCATAAGTATTTTCATGAACCACAAAAACAGCAAGTGTTAAATGATGTTTCCTTGCAAATCGATGAAAAAGAACTGGTTTCTGTATTTGGAGAATCAGGAAGTGGCAAATCTACTTTATTATATATTTTATCAACCCTGGATACTAATTTTAAAGGTGACCTAATTATAAATAAAGAAAGTATTAAAACGATGTCACCATCATGTCTTACTGATTTTAGAAATGCTCATATAGGATTTGTGTATCAATTTCATTATTTACTTCCAGAATTTAATGTGTTGCAAAATGTAATGCTTCCTGCGATGAAACTTGCAGAAAAAAACAGGGATGAAATTAAGGAAGAAGCATTGTTTTTATTAGAAGAAGTGGGAATGAAAGATTTTGGATTAAGACCATCGTACAAACTATCAGGAGGACAACAACAAAGAGTCGCTATTGCAAGAGCGTTAATTAATAATCCGATGCTTATTATTGCCGATGAACCTACAGGTAATTTGGATCAAAAAAATACAGATATGGTATTTGAACTACTCAAAGATATTACAGAACAACGTGCAAAAACTGTGGTTATAGCTACCCATAATTCAAAAATTTATAAAAATTCTCATAGAACTATTGAAATGATTGATGGTTCTATCCGACTATAAAGAGGTAACAATTTAAAAACCAATCAAATGGAGTCTCTTTTAAGAAAAAGTATTATTATTTTCGATGGTGAGTGTAATTTATGTAACGGAGTAGTAGGGTGGTTAATGAAATTTGCTAATGATGATCTTTTTGAATTTATTCCATTTCAATCTCCAAAAGGGCAACAACTACTTAAAAGTTTTGATTATCCAACAGAACAGTTAGAAACTGTAATTTTAATTGACGAAAATGGATTTCATACACATTCTGATGGTTTTCTAAAAATTGTTGCCAAAATCCCAAAATGGAAACGTGTTGCAGCTTTATTGGTCTTTGTTCCAAGAATAATACGAGACGCTATCTATACCTTAGCCTCTCGCAATCGTGTAAAATGGTTTGGACAATCAAAAAGTTGTACAATTAATTTTAGATAACCCTCATATTTCTTAATCTAGATTAAACATTTATTGATATTCTTCTTGTATTTTTATAGTGCGCTTAGTTACTGTAATGATTAGCGCATTGAATTGTATTATGCATAAGATATGGAGATAGCAAAGGTATCAATACCCAGTCATTCAATATTATATAAAAGCCAGTATGATTATGCCGATAGTTATACTGGCTTTTTTGTAGATAAAGATGATAAAATAGATTTGCTGTTCATTAATAAAGTGTTTTTAAATTCTGCACCAAAATGGGGTGATGTCTTATTAAATCTTCGTAATAAAATTGTACCACTTTTTGGATTGAAGGGAGCTAGAAAACCTAAAAATAAAAAAGACCTTTTAAATAATTTTTCAGGAGCAGTGGGAGAATCGATTGGTTTTTGGAAGGTGTTTGCAAAAAACGAATCAGAAGTTATTCTTGGAGAGAATGATAAACATCTTGATTTTAAAGTTTCATTATTAGTGGATGACCAAAATGAATCCAAGAATAAAAAACTAACCATTACAACCATTGTAAATTTTAATCACTGGTCAGGGAATTTCTATTTTTTTCTGGTAAAACCTTTTCATCAATTGATCGTGCGAATGATGCTAAAAAAAGCAATACGAAATATTGAAAAAGAAAGTATTAAGATAAAATCCAAAATCACAATATAGTTTTAACCCGTTGTGCATTTAGTTAATATTAATTTTTAGGTTGTTTATATTTCTGTTGAATTCAAACCTATTGATATATTGAATAATGGTCATTGCTGTGATCTTTGATAAGATTCTATTTTTAAA
>NZ_VLNR01000110.1 GCF_007489275.1 Aquimarina algiphila | reverse complement strand
TTAAAACCTTGAGTATTTTATCGTAATTTGCTTGAAAGTTGTGCATATGAATTATAGTGTCGTAACTACAATTTACTGCCTTTTAGCAGTTTGCGCAACTTTTTCTAAATGCACAACGGGTTAAATTATTTAATAACTCTTAAAACTTTAAACCATGCTTACAAAAGAATTAAAAACTTCCGCAGTAAAGAAAGAACTGGATTTACGAGAATTTGTTCGAAATGAAGTAAAATCATTATTTGATATGAAGCCAAATAATGATCCTTTGTATCAAGTCTATGATACTATAGATAAAGCAATATCTGCAAAATTTAAAATACCTGATAATAAAGAAGATACTACAAAGATTGATATATTAAGAATTGTAGAGTTCTTTAATACATTCCATTTTTTTGAATCTATTAATGATTTTATTCGAGATGCTTATGTAAATTATAATCATTTAAGACATGGTTTTCTAACCAATGGTGTTTTATTAAGAACAGAAAAGGTAGAAGATGAGTTAAAAGTTAAAAATGGATATACGATACAAGAACTGGTAAAATTACATATAGAAAAACCAGAGATGTATAAAAATATACTTAATGAGATAAAGGGAGAGCTAGAAGGGTTTATTGTTACAGATTCTGGAGAAAAATGGTATTTCTGGCCAGGTTGTGAGATGAAAATTCCAGCTAGAACAAATATTGTTTTAGATACCTCTATTTCAAAATCTAAATTTGTAATTACAGAAAAAACGGGAGATACAAATCATAATAAATCTCAAATTGTTATAGAGGAAAAACCGTATCAACTTGAACTTTCGATTTTAAAGGATACTGACTTTTTTTATAAAAAGACAGATAATGATAAACAAAAATTAAACCCTGGTTTTTTTAATATTAATAAGTCATCAGAAAATTATGCTAATCTAGATTTTAGTGAAATTGAGCTTGAACTACAAAAAGGAGAGAAGTATGATTATACGCTTTATATACCTTATGTCAGCCCAAGATTGGATGTGAAAACTAATATGAAAATTTTTAATTCAGATGAAACGGTAGAAGAGTTTATTGCTACTTGTTCTTGATTTGATTCTAATAGATTTCTAAAATACGATTAGTAATACCATATTAACTCTTAAAACTTTAAACCAAATGGAAACAATCACAGTAGATTCAAATCCAACTCAAGAACAGATATATCATATTTGTGAACGATATTTTGAACTTAGTCTTAAATGTGTTAAGAATAAAAACTTAATGGATGCGTTTCAAGATCCTGCAAAAACTGTTGCCTTTTTAACAGATGGGAAATTAGATAACACGTATGTATGGATAGATGAAGGACAACCATGGGAAGGCTGTGGTATGAGACTACCACAAAATACAAGGGTGATTTTGGATTATGAAACAACATGGCCAACACTATACTTTACAAAAAAAGGAGAAAGTAAAGAAACGATTACCATAAAAGAATCGCCTTTATTTGTACAGGTATTTAGCAATGGCCGTGAAGGTATAAAAACACTAAAAAGAGAGCTTTTATCAGAAAATGAAGAATCAAAAGTGATTTTGCCCTTTGATACTAAAGAATTAGAAAATTATGATGCAATCCTCATGATGCCGTGTTTTATACCTAATAAAGATATGCTGGCAAAAGTGTTTTGTAGAGATAATAAAGAAGTAGCTGAAATAGTTCTCAGTACTTCATAGAAAAATGACTTATATGAATTGATAAAGCTTATGAATTATATAAGTAAGTTTTAAACTTAAATGATCAATGTTGTTATCTAATAAAGACAACATTGATCATTATTTATAATTAAAGATATTTTTAAATCTTCTTAAAGGAGTTCCTAGATAATGTCCAATACATTTTACAGAATTAAAGAAAATTATGCCAAAGTAAAGGTAGATGATCACTATACTATAATGTCTTCAGAGCAAGATAGTGTAGTACTACAATCTCCTTTAGCGATTCAACTTTTGGATGTGATTACTACCAATACAATAACAAAAGACGATATCATAGCTAACTATAATCAATATGGCAGTAATCTTAGTGAAGTATTGATTACACTTCACCAATTAGAAACCGAGGGGTATATCACACATACTAAACCGATATTTAGTCCAGAACAAACAGCCTATTGGGAAGAATTGGGGTATCATACACAGAAGTTGTCTTCTGTATTTAGTACCAAAACTATTGCTGTCAAAACTCTGGGTTCTATAGATGATGCTGTTTTTAGAGAATCATGTATTGCGACAGGCTTACAATGGTCAGATACTCCATATGTGACAATTGTATTGACTACAGATTATTTGCACCCTGATCTGGAGCAAATTAATACCGAGATGATCGAGCAGCATAAGCCCTGGCTATTGATAAAATTGGAGGGTACGACTCCATATGTTGGGCCACTTATGGTCCCTGATGCAGAAGATGCAGCTTGTTGGAAGTGTTTACAACATCGATTAATGCTACATGATCAGGAAAATAAATTGTATCAGGCATTGGCCAAGACTAATGATACCATTGCTCGTCCTTTGGTGAGTCACCCTATATCAAAGCAATTAGCAGCCAGTGTGGCCATTTCAGAACTGGTTTCATGGTTATATCATGAGCAAAATGAATCGTTATGTAATACCTTAATTTCATTAGAGACCAAAACTGGTGAACGTAAAATAAACCATGTCGTAAAACGGCCACAATGCCCATCTTGTGGTGATATAGAAATAGTAAAACAACATCCTATCCCCATCCAATTACAATCACAGGATACTATTGCTGATTATCCAGGAGGATATCGCACGGTTTCGCCAGAAGAAACTTTACAAAGATATAAACATCATGTGAGTGCCATAACTGGGGTTGTCCCGTATGTAAAAGAATACCACCCTGTTGATGATGTACCCATCTACAATTTTGGCTCTGGAAAAAATCTGGCATTACAAAGTTCATCACTATTCTGGTTAAACTTACATCTAAGAAGTGCTAATGGAGGTAAAGGAAAAACAGCAATACAAGCCAAAACTGGAGCTTTATGTGAAGCTATAGAACGATATAGCTTGATGTATCAGGGAGAAACCTATACGGTTTCAGCTTCTTATGCTACTTTAGAAAAGGCAATTCATCCAAATACCTGTATGCTATATAGTGATGATCAATATCAAGATCGTGAACGTATTAATACTAAAAGTACAAAGTTCTATTCATTGATTCCAATTCCGTTTGATGTTAATGAAATAATGGATTGGACACCAGTATATAGTCTTACAGAAAAAGAATTTAAATATCTCCCTTCTTGTTATTGTTATGCACAATATCCTTCAGTAGATGAAAAACGGTTATATGCATATCCTGATTCTAATGGCTGTGCGGCCGGAAATACTATCGAAGAGGCTATTTTACAAGGGTTTCTGGAATTGGTAGAGCGTGATGCTGCTGCAATCTGGTGGTATAATCGTGTGCAATATCCTGCAATAGCTTTAGAAACAGCTCAGAATCCATATATCAATCAGATGATTGCATATTATAAAAGTATACATAGAAGTTTGTATGTTTTGGATATTACCACAGATATTGGTATTCCAGTTTTCGTAGCGATCAGCCATAGTTTGAAGGAGAATGATAAAGATAAAATTTTATATGCTTTTGGAGCTCATGTAGATGCTAATATTGCTTTGGAAAGAGCTATCATAGAATTGAATCAATTGCTCCCTGTGGTGATCAATAAAAATGGATCTTATCTAACCACTGATCAGGTATTTATTGATTGGTTAGATACAGCTACGCTTCAGAATAATTCATATTTGATACCTGATGAAGGAGAAGATAAGAATATGCAAATAGATTATCCACAACTATGCAATGCCACGGTGTATGACAGCGTACAATTTTGTATAGAGAGGGCAAAGCAACTTGAACTCGAAACATTGGTTATTGATCTTACACAACCCGACGTTGGGCTTCCTGTGGCAAAAGTGATTGTGCCGGGATTACGACATTTTTGGAGACGTACAGCTCCTGGTAGATTATATGATGTACCAGTAAGAATGGGGAAATTAGAACATCCTCATACTGAGTCAGCATTAAACCCTTTGAGTATTTTTATTTAAAAACGAAAATCAGCCATGAAATTTATATCTTATAATAACACTTCATTTAAAAAAACAACGTACTATAAAAGATTACCCGAAAATGAAAGAGAAGTATTTGATATTTTATCTAGTGTTTTTCATTTTAAGGTAAATAATTATGTTCTAGAGCATCTTATTGATTGGGAAACAGTGCCCAATGATCCTATTTATAAATTGATTTTTCCGAGGAAAGAGATGTTGCAACCTACAGATTATAAGACATTACTCTTATTACATCAAAGCGGGCTTGATGAAAAAACATTATTTCAGTTTGTTCAAAAGGTAAAGAAGAAAATGTATCCAGAGGTAAAGCATGCTGAAACAAGTATCCCAAAGGTAAACGGAGTGAGGATTAGAGGAATGTATAGTAATTTTGAAACTATCGTAAGCCTATTTCCTGATCCTATGGCTAAAACATGCCATTCCTATTGTTCTTATTGTTTCAGATGGATTATGTTTAACAATAAAGAAGCACAACAAAACTCTTCATATACAGACCCTAATGAACCTGTTGAATATTTAAGAGCACATCCCGAAATTACTGACGTATTATTTACAGGAGCAGATCCACTAGTATTAAAAGCTAAAACATTACAGAAATATATCGATCCGGTTTTGGATATAGAATCTGTAAAAGTAATTCGTATTAGTTCAAAATCATTAGCGTGGTGGCCATTTCGATTTACAACAGATAAGGACGCTGATGAATTATTGAAATTATTTAAATACATTCAATCCAGGGGAAAACATCTTAATTTTTGTGCTCATTTCACTCATGTTAGAGAACTAGAAAATGATGTAGTCAAAGAAGCAATACAAAGAATAAGAGATACGGGGACCGTAATTCGATGTCAGGGACCTATTGTTGAAGGTATTAATGATACTCCCAAGGATTGGAGCGCATTATGGAACACTCAGATAGCATTAGGAATGGTTCCTTATTATATGTTTATAGAAGCTGATCATAACTCTGAGTCCTGTTTTAGAATTCCGTTAGCAAAAGCATTACAAATTTTTCAGGAAGCACAGAAAAAGACTACAGGTTTAGCAAGAACAGTTAGAGGCCCTGTCTTTATGAATGATTTGCATAGAACATTATTAGATGGTATTGTGACTGTTAATGATCAACGATATTTTGCATTAAAATCGTTACAAGCACCTCCTAATATGGTTGGTGAAGGTACAATCAAATTAATTCCGTATAGCGAAACGACCAAGGATGCAGGAGATTTGATTGCCTTGTTTAGTAAAGAACAAGAAGCTAGATCTACTACTGTTGATATTCTATAGCATCGAATGTCAAAATAGAAACTCTTCATTATAATTTAATTTCTTCCCTTTGGGTATCTGGATGGTATTTCCGCCATTTTTATACTTCATATCTATACTCATGAAATATTGTGAAATATTTTTTTGAGATGTCCCGATATATATTTGTCTCATCAAAATAAGTATAAAAAGCAAGATCAAAAATGATAACTCAGAATACTCAAAATCAATACAGAAAAAGCATGGTGTGCTGGGTGATTAAAATACTTTTTGTACTTCATAGATAAAATAATTCATGTTCTTTAAAAACAACATCAAATAAGGAAAATAGTTGGATACTTCTATTGGGGGAAATTATTTGATGTTAAGAAAAGCCAAGTAGACAGTTGAAATAATTGCGCTGTAGAGTTATTGGGGGAAAATTCTACAGCTCCTTGGCGTTTAATTAGGTTTTAAGAACAATAGAAATAACAATGAAATATCGTGAAATATGTTTTAGAAACCGTAATATTTAATTTCACATTATAATTAAAGAAATAAAGGGGCTATGGGACATTCATTAATTGACAAAAAAACGCAAGAGGTTAGATTTGGATACTGGCCGTTTCAGGATCGAGTAAAGACAACGCTTACATTGATCAGTTTGGAGAATGGGAGCTTTGATATCCACTACTTAGGCCAGTTTAATAAATTGAAAATAGGAAAAGTGGAAAACATAACAATTCCTGAACATGGCAATGTTACAAAAAGAATCAATGATTATCCTGAAATAAAATTTGAGATTTGTAAATACAATGTTGCCAATAATTATGCGGCTATGCAGGTTAAAATAGATGCAGAAGTTCCTGGTTTGGGTTGTCAAACTATTTATGATCAAACTTTATTAGATCATAAAATTGCATCCTAGAAACAACAAAAATAGAATCAAATGTTTAAAGCAATACATATAGAATCGAATGGTTGGGGAGTATCTCCATTTAATCTAACAAGATTGTTAAGAAAGTATATAAAAGTTTAGTCAGTACATTACGAATAGGGGGCTATTTAATAATGACAATGTTTATTTTCCAAGACTAATATATAAGGTTTGGCTATTTTGCCAAACCTTTTTTATTTTTAAATTCATGTGATAAAATTGGCTAAAGGCTATTAAGATGAGATAAGTACAGAAGTTGGTTTTAATTTTTAATTATTGAAAAACAGGGATTTATGATTTTTTTCTAAAATATTATTGATTAGAAATAGTTATTTTATCAGGTATATTAAAATTTAAAAATATCTTTACAAATGAATTACGATTTCAAAAATAGTATATTAAGATTAGAAAAGATTTAGCGATATATCGTTGATGGGCAAGGAAAACAATAACAAAATTATAACAGCATTCATTCAGAATGATGATAAAATTCTTAAAGAGTTTTATGTAAAGCATTTACCTATGGTAATTAGGTATGTTAACAAAAACTCTGGAAATGAATATGATGCAAAGGATGTTTTTCAGGATGCGATGGTTATTGTGTATGAAAAGGTTAAAAATAATACATTGGATATAAGTTGTTCTTTGGGGACATATGTATATGGTATCAGCAAAAATTTATGGCGTAATAGATTACGAAAGAATGATAAGATAATAATTACAGAAGATATTACCACAAATGATGGCGAAGGAGTAGAAACTATTATCGAAAATATAGATAGATTAGATAAAATATTCTTGATCCAAAAGTACCTTTTGGAACTTGGAGAAGGGTGTAAAGAAATCTTATTGTTATTTTTTGCAGGATATAGTTTACGTGAGATTGCTGAGAAAAGAAAGCTCACAGAAGCATATGCCAGAAAAAGAAAGTTCATCTGCCAAAAACAGTTGATGGAAAAGGCAGAGAAAGATCCGATTTTTAAGGAATTAAAAGAGTCATCTAATTACAAGTAAATCATGAAAAAGAATCAGGAATTATTTGAAAATATAGATGCGTACTTAAATGGTAATTTAGTAGGTGCAGATTTAGAGTTGTTTGAAAACACTTTAAAGTTAGATACTGAGCTACAGGAAGAGGTTGAGAAGTATCGTTTGATAAAAGAAGCTTTAAAAGATAAAGATATCATTAATTTTAGGGAGAAACTTAAGGATATCGATCGTGAAATAGAGGAAGAAAAAGTAAGAGAAATTCAACCCAAAAAATCATTTAAGACCTATTATAGAATAGCAGCTATTTTTATAGCAATAGTGGGTATATCTTCTTTGTTTTGGATATATCAGGAACCAGATTTGTATGCACAGTATTATGTTCCTTATCCTATGAATGAGCTTACTCGCAGTAGCGAGGAGTCTACAATAGAAGTGTTAAAAGAAGTATCACTACAGTATAAAAGAAAAGAGTATCAAAAGACAATTCCTGTTCTGGAACGTCTTATCCAAGAATATCCTAATGATGATCGATTAAAATTATATCTGGGGAATAGCTACCTCAATACTGATCAAGAAGAAAAAGCTATTACCTTATTTCAGAATATTGTGAAGAATGATACTCTTCATAACGATGCATTATGGTTTTTGTCATTAGCTCATGTGAAGACAGAAAATAATGGTAAGGCAATTACTTTTCTTAAAGAACTAACTTCTTACGAAAACTTATATAAAAAGAGCGCTATAGATTTGCTTGAAGAATTAGAATAACAATACTTTTTTTGAATCATAAATTCACTTTATAATTTCGTTGTTTTTTCGTAGTTTAAAACGATTACTAACCTCAAATATCATATTTTTAGTTACATTACGATTTAATATTTATTAACCTTTATATGATAATTACCCCACACTTTCGTCTAATACAAGTATTCTTTTTTTGCACTTTCCTTTTTTCTTTTATGGGTGCAACTGCACAAATTAAAATTGATACGACAAGGGCTTCGCAGTATTACAAAGAAGCAGATTCTCTGTTGATTCAAAAAAAGTATGAAGAATCTATTGCGCTTTTTAATAAAGCACTTCCTGAATATAAAAAAGCAAAAGCGTGGGAAAAAGTAGCAAGTTGTTATAATAAGATTTCTGAAAATCAGTGGTATAAAGGAGATGAGTCTCTTTTAAGCGCAAAAAAAGCATTAGAAATAAGTACAGATTACCTTATGGAAGGCAACAAGTTTGAGGCTGATTCTTATGATAATATAGGTTTTTATCATAAAGGAGTTCCGAATTATGATGAAGCTCTACAATATTATGAAAAGGCACTGAAAATAAGAGAAAAGATTTTTCCTAATGAACATCTTGATATCGCTAAATCCTATAGTAATTTAGGATCAGTTTACTGGAGCACATCTAAATATAAGGAGGCTCTAGAGTTTCATAAAAAGGCATTAGCTATTAATTTGAAAATTTTAGGTCCAGATCATTCAAAAACTGGACGAAACTATAATAATATTGGTCTTGTTTATGATAACTTGGGAAAACTTGATATCGCTTTAGAATATTATAAAAAGTTTTTGAACAATACTATAAGAAATTCTGGAAGCGATGATATTTATGTAGGGTATAGTTATGTTAATATGGGGGTAACTTACCTTAACCTTAAACAGAATAATAATGCATTAAGTTATTTTCAAAAAGCATTGCCCATTTTACTTAAAGAAAATCGATTAAATGGACTAAAAGCTGTGTATCAAAATATGGGTATTGTATATGATATAAAAGGGGAATATGATAAAGCATTAGAATATCAAAAAAAAAGTTTAGAGATTGCTTCAAAAATATTTGGAGAACAGCACCCGGCTATAGGTGTTATATATGCAAATATTAGTGTTATATTTCATAAAAAAGGTGATGAAAAAAAAGAAATAGAGTATTACAAAAAAGCTTTGGAAATTTACACCGCTTCCTTAGGAGAAAATCATTATTTGGTTGCTCTATCGTATCATAATATGGGGAATACATATTCTATTAATAAAGAATATGATAAAGCACAGAAATATTTTAATAAAGCTTTAAGTATACGTAATAAGATTTTTGATAAGAATAATCCTAATATTTCGGTGTCATATAGTGGTATTGCGAATCTCTATTTTCGACAAAAAATGTATGATGAATCATTAAAATATCATAAAAAAGGTTTAACAATTCTACAAAACTCATATGGAGAACAACATCCTCGCGCGATAAGTTTATATAATAATATTGCATTTGTTTATCAGATACAAAAAAATCATGCAAAAGCAATTACTAATTTTGATAAAGCATTACTCTCAAATACTAAAAAGAAGTTTCAAAAAGGAATAGAAAACACTTTTGATCCTAACCATTATTCTGATTGGAAATTATTATTAGAAACACTTAAAGGAAAAGCTAAAACTCTTAAAGATTTATATCAAGAAAGTAATGACAGAGAGTTTCTTAATCAAAGTATAGTTATTTATAAAAATGCAGATGTGCTTATCAAGCATATGCGAAAAATATATCAAAATTACGAGGATAAAGTTGTTTTTGCTAAACAAGTAAAAGAAATCTATACAGATGCTATTAATACGTATTTATTAGAATATGAAGAGGCAAAAAAACGGTCATCTTTGACACGAATATTTTATTATATGGAGAGAAGTAAAAGCAATATACTAAAAGAACTCTTAAATGATTCTTATGCAAAAAGTTATACTGGATTGCCAAATGAACTGTTAACAACGGAAAAAATAATAAGAACAAATCGAGCTTTTTATATCTCGCAGATTTTAAAAGAAGAATCTAAAAAGTCAATTGATACGATAAAAATTGAGGAGTATGAAAATGAATTATTTAATATTAATAGAAGAAGAGATTCTTTAAATCAATCACTAGAAAAAAACTATCCTAAATATTTTAAGCTTAAATATAATAATGATATTGTTAAAACTTCTAATATCCAGAAACAATTAGATAACAAAACAACGTTATTAGAGTTTTTTACAGGAGATAGCATCACCTATGCTTTTACCATTTCTAAAAATGAAATTGCTGTGCAAGAATTAGCAACTCCAAAACTCACAAAACAGGTTGAACAATTTCGTAAAAGTATTACAAGTAAAAACATCCAAGAATTTAAAAAACAATCACATTTACTATATAATACACTTTTAACTCCGATAAAAGAACAACTTAAAGGAGATCAGCTTATCATTGTACCCGATGGTCCATTATGGCATCTTAATTTTGAATTGTTACTGACTCAAAATGATGCTTCTGAAGATCCAGGAGAACTCTCGTATTTACTGAAAGACTACGCCATTACCCATGCGAACTCAGCGAACTTATTGTTTAACCCTTTTAAAGAGGGAGTTTCAGAAGATGAAAAGAAAGGATGCTTGGCATTTTCTTTTTCGGATTCGACTAATATTACGACCTCAAAAAACATGAGTTTGGCTACATTAAGAGATACTGGAGATGACTTACCGGGAACTCGTAAAGAGATTAGAGCTATTGCCGATATTATCGATGGGCAATATTATTTTGGAGCAGAAGCAAATGAAGCTAACTTTAAGAAAAAAGCGAATCAGTATAAGATTGTACATTTAGCCTTGCATGGAGAGGTGGATAATGAAAGGCCAGAGAACTCTAAATTATTTTTTACCAAGTCTAACGATACAATAGAAGATAATTTATTGTATGCTCATGAGCTATTTGCTTTGGATATTCCATCAGAACTTACGGTATTAAGTGCTTGTAATACAGGAACAGGTAAAATTGCCAAAGGCGAGGGAATCATGAGTTTGGGTAATGCTTTTCAATATGCTGGGACCAAAAGTTTGTTGTTAAGTAGTTGGGAAGTACCCGATAATACTGCACCAGAATTGATGCGGTATTTCTATACCAATCTTAAAGCAGGGATGCATAAAGGGAGAGCTTTACAGCAAGCAAAATTAGAATACCTCAAAACAGCAGATCGATATCATAAGGATCCGTTTTATTGGGGTGGGTTTTATCTGGTAGGAGATAGTGCTCCCATACAATTTAGGGATACTGATTCCTGGTATTGGATTCTTGGATTAGGGGTTTTACTCATACTTGGATTGTTTTTATATAAGAGGAAAAGAGGGTAGTTTATATCATAGTATTGGTAGTACTTAAATTATACATTGTTTTATTATATTTCTTTAAGATATACATATATAACCCGTTGTGCATTTAGAAAAAGTTGCGCAAACTGCTAAAAGGCAGTAAATTGTAGTTACGACACTATAATTCATATGCACAACTTTCAAGCAAATTACGATAAAATACTCAAGGTTTTAAAA